>NZ_BAABMR010000006.1:0-193574 GCF_054767495.1 Acidiphilium sp. MT5 | reverse complement strand
CACGGGGCGCAACTGGGCGATTCTCACCCATAGCCTTGTGAACCTGGCCAGCTATGCGCTGCTGGCGGGGGATGATGCGGCGGCAGCGCAGGCGGCACGAGAGGCCATGCCCTTGGTCATCGAGCTGGAGGATTACAGTATCGGCGCATGCTTCACGGGCGACTTGGCGCTGCTGGCGGCACGGGCGGGCGCGCTGGCGGTTGCGGCACAACTCGCCGGACACACCGAGAATTTTTACGCTACCCATCAACAGGCCATGGACCCCACCGAGCAGAGTGTGTGGGATGCGCTGATGGTGCTGTTCGACGCGGCAGCGGTGGCGGGCACGCTGCCCACGGAAACTCGTGCCGCGCTGATGGCGCAAGGGGCCACCTTATCGCTCCGCGCGGCGCTGGAGCTGAAATTCGGGCTGTAGGGTGTTCGGGAGCGGTGCGAAGTTCGATGCGGCGATTGGTGCGGCGCGACAATTACATGAACAGGAACACAGCGCCGGTGATCAGGGTGACGGCGGTGGCAGCCAGGGTGCCGACATATTTGATCTGGTGCGAGATGTCGAAATCCCGATCGATGATGGTTTGCGGGCGCGAAAAGGCGATTTTTGCGCCGGCGCGGAAATGCTTGACGGGAAGGGCGGTGCTGGTGACGGCGGGGGCGATGGTGGTCATGGCGGTTGCTCCTGGTGGGGTGTGGGTTGGGGTGTGCAGCGTTGAGATGATGAATAGCGCGGGGACGGGCGCAAAGATGTGATATTTAGCACATCGAATGCATGATCGGGTGAATTTTTGGCGCCGCGGGGCGGGTGCTGTGGGTTTAGATGTGCGAGAGGGGGTGGCGTTGTGAAAGGCGGTGCGCACCCGCGTTGGTCAGGACTCGCCGTCCGTTTTTGCCCCTCGGGCGACAATCATGAGCGCATCATCGGGCAAGGGTCGTTGCAGCGTCAAAGCGTCTTCGATTGGGGCGGTCATCCAGCGATCAATCGCGTCCTGATTTGTCAGAATGACCGGCATGGCTTTGGGGTGATACGCGGCGATTAATTTGTTCGGCTCGGTCGTGAGAAAGGCGAACAGATCATTGGTGGTCTCGCCTTCCTTGACCTTTCGGACCGAACGCCATTGCGTCCAAATGCCGGCAAAACACGCGAGCGGCCGGCTAGCATCGAGGGCAAACCAGATCGGCGGGCGCGATCCATCCGGCAGTCTTTCGGTTTCGGCAAAGCTGGTGAACGGCACCACGCATCGATGCTCAACACCGAGCCAACGGCGCCAATGCGGCGAGGCGGTATTGCGCACGTTGGTGATCCCCGGATCAGCGTTCCGGCCTTGGAGGGCAAAGGCCGGTGAGGGCATACCCCAGCGCGCCATGACCAGTTCTCGCCCGTCGGGCTGGTTGCGCACGATTGGTGCCGCGTAATCAGGGAAGATGCCTGGCATCATCGGCAGATTGCCGGTGCGATCCTTGATCGCCCGCGTAAAATCCCGGATCGCCTGCTGGCCTTTGGTCATGCTGTAGAGGTTACAGATTCGGGTGGCCCCCTTGTCCTTGCTCTGCGGATGACCGAATCTGGGTGCACAGATTTATTGGCGCCATGGCTCCAACGATAAACCTATCAATAATGACACGCCTAGCGATGCAGAAAGAACCATGGGACGTAGCGCCTTCATTGCATTCCGCGATAAAACAATCGGCCAATCAGTCGGTAGCCGGCGTTGGTCGGGTGCAGATCCTTGGTTGGGCCGCAAATCAAGGACAATTTGCAGAGATTGCCTGACTCGTTGAATGCTGGGAATGTGTGGATCGTGGTGGCACCTATTGACCTCGCCGATCTCGTTATGATGGCATTTAAATCCCGGACCTGGGCATCAGACCGGGGATGCTGCAACCCAAGCCAATTATAATACGTCATCACCAGAATTTTTGTGTGTGGTGCGGCATACCTCAAATTATGCAGAATGATGCTCAGGTTCTTGGCGACATTTTTCGCCGTCGCAGGCCATTTGCTTTTCAGGCATTTCTCAAAATCCGAAGCCGATCCACAGGCTAGCTCATCAGCCCGAAGATCATTGATTCCGATATCGACAGTGATCAGCCGGATATTGTCATTCTGATTTTCGAGGTATTTCAATCCGGCAAGCAGCTGGGCGCCCTTATATTCGACGTGCATTGGCAAGGGTTTGTGGCTGAAAGGCTTTCCATTCGTTGCAAACGCACAGGGGCCATCAATGAACGACGACGTTGTTTCACCTGGGCAACCCAGATCGACAACGTGCAAATTCGGCGTTGAGTGTCTGAGTGCCGCCGCAAGTCGATTAACGTAGCCAGTGTCAAAGGACGCAGCATCCACGGTTCCCGACTTCATCTCTTGTCTGAGATGGCCGATCTGCATCCCATAAGCCAATGAGTCCCCGAGAGCCAAATAGGTTGGAACACCGTTCGTTGATGCGGCATGGCCCCATCCCACCCAGGCAATGGTGAGCACCAGGCCGATCAAGCTGGAGAATTTCGATTTCATGATGTTTCCCCCTTGTCACGTCATATTATAGTTCGAGAAACGGGCCGACCTGGCTGCGTCGATCTTTCTGAGCTGATACGTGATCTATTCGCACAATATCTCAGATTCTCATTGCGGCAACAGTTTTCTATCTTTCGCCACAGTCCAGCGCCAATCGGCGTTGAGCATGTCCGCTAGCCCATTTACCAATCCTAACGCTGCCGTTCCGTCTTTTCCCCAAAGCCGACATTTCATACGGGCGTCGAATGTCAGACTTTATCCTAATAATTTGCACTTGAAATTTCCGCCCGTCCCGAGGAACCGGGCGGTGCCAGCGCCGCAATCCTGACGAACGCGGTGCATCCCACGCAAATTGCGCCGATGACCGCAAAAACGTCGCGCCAAATGACCGATGGCACGCCGATACGCGCAAGGCCGAGCGTTGCGTAATATCCAGCGACCATTGCCGGCGCGGTGAACAGGAGCGCAACGAGCAAGCGCAGCAGGGGTGATGTCAGGGCCGCAAAGAAAAATTGTCCAATGCCAAGCGTTAGCGCCGCGGCGAGCAGCCCGACGATAATCGCGCCAATCACGCCAGCGCCGCTATGATAGGCGGCTGTGCCGGCCGTCAGACCGACAAAGAATGGCAGTGCATAGACGGCGAGATTGAACAGCAACCAGCAGAGGGCGCCGATGCCAAATATGATGAAAAACAGTCCAAAAATGATCATGATGGTGGTTTCCTTAGGATGAGTGATTTTCGCGCCTTCCACCACCACCACGGCGCAATCATGATTATAGCGGAGGCCTGTGGGATGGTGAAGCGAAAAATTATGTGGTTGGTGACTGCACTTCTTCGTGCTTGCGGCGGGCAATAACCTGCGCGTTGGTCAGCTTCCACTTTTTTGTTCAACCACAGAAAGGGGTCCAGGATTCGATATGCAAAATATAATCAAGGTCGCCGTGGTGACGGGCGCATCCCGTGGTATCGGCGCGGTGATCGCACGGCATTTGGCTAGCCAGGGCTTTGCCGTGCTGATTAACTACAAGATCAGAGGGGATGAGGCGCATGCGGTAGTTTCCGACATCATCCGCAGCGGTGGGAGTGCAGCTTCTTTCATGGCTGACATGTCGTCCGACGACGATGCCAGAGCGTTGATCGATTTCGCGATCAAAAAATTCGGGCGGCTCGATGCTCTGGTGAACAATGCAGGGCTCGCCGTGGGCCGCTCATTGGTCGAGATCGATGCAGATCATGTGAATACTCAGATCGCGTTGAATATCGCCGGTGTTCTGTTCGCATCCAAGCACGCCACCCTCGCCTTTGGTGACGCCGGAGGTGTCATCATCAATATCAGCTCGATTCAGGGCGTCTCGCCGATACCGGGTGGAGCGGTTTATTGCGCGACCAAAGCAGCGGTGAACGCTATAACCGTAAGTCTGGCGGCGGAATTGGGACCAAGGAAAATTCGCGTCAACGCGGTCGCTCCCGGGTTGATCATGACTGAAAAAATGAAAGCGATGGTTCCCGAAGAGGCCAAGCAAGAGATCATCAAGGACACGCCGCTTGGCCGTCTTGGCTCGGCGGAAGAAATCGCAGAGGTTGTTGGTTTTCTGGCGTCCGATGCTGCTCGATGGATCACCGGGCAGGTTATCGTAGCGTCAGGTGGATACCGCTGATACCGAAGCACGCTCGATAAAATCAATTCTGCGCAAAGCCTTCGGATGTCGCACCGGCAAATGGGCGCTTCAACCAGGCGGTGTATTGCTGAGCGGCTGAATATTTTGATGAAGGAGTGGCGGCGCTCACGCGCCGCCATTGCCGAATTTCCAAACCGGGATGCCGAGCTTGCGGGCTTTGTCGGCCAAATTGTCCTGAATACCAGTACCGGGGAATACCATCACGCCGATCGGCATGACCGTCAGCATTGCGTCGTTGCGTTTGAACGGTGCTGCTTTGGCGTGCCGTGTCCAATCCGGCTTGAACGCAATCTGTGGCACTTTGCGGTGGTCGGCCCAGCGTGCGGCAATACGCTCGGCGCCTTTGGGTGATCCGCCATGGAGCAAAACCATGTCCGGGTGCTTGGCATGCACCTTGTCGAGCCGATCCCAGATCAGATGATGATCGTTGAAATCAAGCCCGCCGGTCACGGCAATTTTGGGTCCAGCGGGGAGCAAAATCTCGGTTTGCGCACGACGTTTGGCGGCGAGAAAATCGCGGCTATCGATCATTGCTGCGGTTAGGGTGCGGTGGCTGACCATTGATCCTGCACGCGGGCGCCAGGCGGTGTTGGTATGATGCTCGAATTGATTAGCGGCTTCGTCGCGCATCAGCTCGAACGCATCGCGTCGCTCCAGCAGCGTTTGTCCTTCAGCGATTAGGCGTTCCAGCTCGACCGAGCGGATTTCCGAGCCGTCCTGATCACGCTGACTGCGTCGCTGCGCCTGCTCGTTATCGTCGAGATCGCGCTCGATCCGGCTGACCGCTCGATGGAACATATTGACGGTGGCCCAGAGCAGCTCCTCAAGGTCGGGTTCGAGGCGGGTATCGCTCAGGCTAGCGTTCAGGGCATCGAAGATATCGGCAATCGCGCCGGCCACCATGCGCGCCTCGGGTAGCGGGCGAGGATCTGGTTCATCCTGGAGGGGGCGGTAACCGTAGAGCTGCAGTTCGGTCAGAACCCGATCGGTTGGTGAGGCGTGGTGCCGCGGTTCAAAGTCTGGATTATTGCGGCGAGAAATCATTAGTAGGGTGCTCCGGTTGGATGAGCCGCGCCCATCGCGGCCTTCATGGCGACGAAAGGCGGCGGGCGGACCGGCCCTGCACCGGGAGCGGAGCGAAAGGCCGCAGCGGAGCGAAGGATGGCGAAGCCCGGCTATTTTGCTTCGCGATGTAAAGCGCCCGTCAGGGCGCGACGGAAAATAGTCGGGCGCAGCCATTGCGGGGCCGGACCGCTTGCCGCCCGATCGCCCTCTCAGAAGGCCGTTGCGCGGCCTTTTGCTCCGAGCGCCAATAGCTATTTGCGCCGCATCAGATTTAGCGGGCTTTTGCACCCTCTCTCTTGCCCCACCCGTTCGGGGTTAGGCGGTGAGCGTCATAAAACGTGCGACATCTTCGGGCATGATTTGGCACCTTATATCGGCGCGGAGCGAATCTAAGCCGAAAGCCTGCAAATCTTCGTTGAAATCGCCCAAACGCGAGTGGAGCAAAATCGCATCGATATTTTGCGCTACCGCTCGTGCCGCTAATGTTTCGGCATTGGCCTGTCCTGCCGGATCGTTATCACCGGCGATATAGAGCCGACGCAGTGTGTCAGGGAGCAAAATGGCGGCGAGATGCGCAGCCGAGAGGGCGGCAACCATCGGCATGGTTGGCATGACGCAACGGAGCGACAGCACAGTCTCGATGCCTTCACCGGCCGCCAAGACATCATGCGCCTCATCGAAACGGACGCCGTTGCCCAGAAGGTGGCCCATTGCCCGCCGCGGCGTGATGATCGGCGCCTTGTCGTGCCCCGACGGATCGAGCCAGGTGCGGTGCGCGCCGGTGATTTTACCTTTGAGGTCGCTGACGGCTGCGATCATCGCTGGCCAAGTCTCGGTCAGCGAATGCCGATCCGGACGATAGAAGCAGCTGGGGTGAAAGCGGAGATTTGCACATCCCTGAACCGAAACAATGCCGCGTCTGCGCAAATATGTTTCCGCTGCTGTGCCGGTTATCGGTTGAGCCATAGCGAAAAGACGACGCGCTGATTCGGATGATCCGGCCCTTGGAGAAAAAGCGTGATGGCGGCGATCTCGCTCTGCTCCGGCGGTCGATTGAGGGAGCGCAAGAAAACGCCGCGCCTCGCGCGCAACCTCCCGGAAATCGGCAAGACCACAATTTTCGCGGATGATATCGAGCAGGTCGCCATGCTCGCCGGTCGCAGCGTCGGTCCATTTGCCCGCGGCCCCTTTGCCAGAATCTGGGCCATTCAGCCGAACAAACAGTGACCGGCCCGGCGTATTTTTGACATCGCCGACCATCCAATAGCGACCCTCGCGGCGGCCATTGGAGAGATAGTAACGGCACACCGCCTCGGCATCGCGCGCGAGACGGTGTGCCAAGTCAGCGGCATCAAACCCCATGGCTAAGCTGCTACCCGCTCGGCGACGCGCACGAGTGGATAGCGCTCCAGCACTTTCCCCAGGGTCGCCGGGCCGGTGGCGTCAGTCGGCACGAACATCCGCAATTTCCAGGAGATAATTTCATGGAACAGGCCATAGGCGCGCAGCCGGTCGCGCATGGCCTCGGTGAAGCCGGTCAATTCAATGCGATTGGTTCCCATGACGCGTACACGGCGAAGCTGCAGCCCCTCCGACAGATCAAGGATCGTGTTGCCCTCCATCAGTGCGGTGAAGGCATCATGGGTCGATAAAGTCGGCGCATCGGCATCAACCACACTCGTGACCCAGGCGGGCGATACTTTGCGGCCAATGATCCGCTCGCCCGCATCCGTCTGGAGCCGATAGACGCGCGTGGATTCATGCGGCAGCCGTTTCCAGATCGGCAACAGAAGACCGGCGACGATATGGATTTCGGTCGCGGTGAATTCAGGCACCTGCACGATTTCTTGCGCCCACGCCTGCGCAAAAATAGTTTGCTCCGCTTCTCGCCAATGCGTCTGCGGCATCATCGCCAACGGCATGGCCACATGCTCCATTGGCCGGATCAGCCGCACGCGGCGCTCGACCTCACCATCATCGAGCATCACGCTCGGCGCTGGAACCTGCACGGCGGCGCGGCCCGACTTGCTGTTCACTAGGAGCAGAGCACGAGGATCAGAAAGTCGACCGAGCGCCTCGTCGAGCGTGACCGGCCGGTTGCGCTCGCGTTGGGTAATCGTCAGCAGGCGGGTTTCCGCCGACGTGCCGGGATGGGTGTAAATTGTCCGCCGATCGGTCACAACGAAGCTTTCGGCGGTTAGGGTCTCCAGCCCGACATCGTAGGTTCCCGATGCAATCGCGCCCTCGATACGGGCGGAGAGCAATTGTTCGAAGGCGGTGAATAAAATGTTCTGCATGTCGATGGTCAGTGCCAGCAGCCGATTGAGGAAGGTGGTGATCGGCGGCAACTCATCGCGAATGCCATTGCTGTCGGTGAGCTTCAGCCCGGTTGCCTGCTCAAAGCCTTGCAGCGAGCACCCATCGACTTTGCCCGCGACTAAGAGCCAATAAAGCTGGCGTAAGGCATCGCGCGCGTAGTGGCTCTCGAGATTATCCTCGGGTCGGAACAGACCCTGACCGCCAGTTTGGCGCTGGCCCTTCGTAATCGCGCCCAGCGTGTCGAGCCGTCGGGCGATGGTGGAGAGAAATCTTTTCTCAGCCTTCACATTGGTCGCGATGGGCCGGAATAGCGGCGGTTGCGCTTGGTTGGTGCGGTTGGTTCGCCCCAGTCCTTGGATGGCGGCATCTGCCTTCCATCCGGCCTCCAGCAGATAGTGAACGCGCAACCGGCGGTTCTTCGCCGACAATTCGGCGTGATAGGATCGCCCAGTGCCGCCCGCGTCGGAGAAAACCAGGATCCGCTTCAGATCATCCATGAAGGCTTGGGTTTCAGCGAGATTGGCCGAACCCGCGCGATTTTCGACGGCGAAGCGATCCACGCCGTCCGATCCGCGTTTGCGAACGATCCGTCGCGAGCGTCCAGTCACCTCGGCGACCATGTCAGTGCCAAAGCGCTGAACGATCTGATCAAGGGCCCCATGGACCGGCGGCAGCGACGCGAGCGTCTCGATCAGCCGGTCTCGGCGGTCGACGGCCTCGCGGCATTGCACGGGCTGGCCATCGCGATACACCGGACGCGAGGAGAGATTACCTTCGCTATCGGTGAACGGCTCGTAGAGCTGGGTGGGAAAGCTATGCGCCAAATAATCCAGCACATACTCGCGCGGCGTGATATCGACCTGAACATCACCCCATTCCTCGGTGGGAATTTCGGCAAGACGGCGCTCCATCAACGCCTCGCCGGTCGAGACGATCTGGATGACGGCGGCGTGCCCCGCCGCCATATCGCGCTCGACGGCGGCGATTAGTGATGGCGTTTTCATCGCCGTGATCAAATGATTAAAAAATCGCTGCTTGGCGCTTTCAAAAGCCGATCGCGCGGCGGATTTTGCCTGCGCGTTGAGCGTGCCGGTTGCACCGGTCACGTTGGTCGCCTCCAGTGCGGCGTCCAGATTGTTATGAATAATGCCGAACGCTCCGGCATAGGCATCATAAATCCGGATTTGCTCGCCGGAGAGACAGTGCTCCAGCAATTCATATTCGACGCCCTCATAGCTGAGTGATCGGGCGGCATAGAGGCCGAGTGCCTTCATATCACGCGCCAGCACCTCCATCGCCGCGACACCGCCAGCCTCGATTGCCTCGACAAACTCGGTCCGCGTGGCAAAGGGAAAATCCTCACCGCCCCAAAGCCCCAAGCGCTGGGCGTAGGCCAGATTTTGCACCGTGGTGGCGCCGGTTGCAGAAACATAAACCACGCGGGCGTTCGGCAGAGCGTGTTGCAGCCGCAGCCCCGCGCGCCCTTGCAGGGAGGCGGCCTGATCGCCGCGTTCACCCTTGGTCACGCCGGCGTTCTGCATGGCATGGCTTTCATCGAAAATGATCACCCCGTCGAAGCGATTTGGATTTCTGGTCGGCGCGCAATTGCTCTCCGCCTTATGGCTTAACCATTCGACGATCTGGCGCACTCGCGAAACCTTCTCGTCGCGCCCGTCGGTGCGTAGCGTGGCGTAGGTTGTGAAAAGGATGCCATGTTCCAAACGGATCGGGGTCCCCTGCCGGAACCGCGATAGCGGCGTTATCAGAAGCCGCTCCTGTCCAAGGGCTGACCAATCGCGCTGGGCGTCCTCGATTAACTTGTCGGATTTCGATACCCAGACCGCGCGGCGTCGGCCCTTCAGCCAATTATCGAGCAGAATGCCTGCAACTTGGCGGCCTTTACCGGCGCCAGTGCCATCCCCGAGAAACCAGCCCCGACGAAAGCGCACGGCGTTTTCTGCCCCGTCGGGCGCGGCCGAGACGATGTCAAAAGTGTCGTCCACCGTCCAGGACCCGGCGAGATGGCCGCCATGGGCCTCGCCGGCATTGATGATGCTCTCGAGCTGGGCGTCAGACAGCAATCCGTCTGTCACGATATGGGCCGGCAGATGCGGCCGATAGCTTGGCTTGGGCGGTGCGACGGATGCCATCGCCGCCGATTGCACCAATTTGGTCGGGTGCGCCTGAGAGCCGGGAATACGGATCGACTGCAATCCGTATCCTTCATAAAGCGCCTCGGTGATCGGGCGGCCCTCGGCTGGCGCCCAGTCGAGGGTATCGTAGGTCAACTCAACCGCCTCGGGCTCGGGTGTGCTGGCCGGGACGGAGCAAAAACGCGGCCCAGGGCGCTGCGATTGTGCAGCGGCAGGGCGAACCGTAGCCCTGGTGATGATCGGTGTTGCGAGCGGGAGTCGTGGTGGAACGTTTTCGCAGACCCAGCCGAGCAAGGTCGCAACATCAGGCGCGCTTCCAAACGGGCCCGGAAATTGTCGCCGATCGGGCGCAGGCAGACGATCGATCACAGTCAGGCGTGTATCGATGGTTGTGCCCTGTTTGGCATAGACCGAGCCATCGATGGCGGCGGAGAAAATAACGCGCCCGTGTTCCTGTAGGCGAATGAAGGCATCGGTCCACGCCGGATTATCAGGGGCACAGTTTGCGCCGGTGATCGCGACCAGACGTCCGCCCTCGGCAAGACGCGCGAGCGCCGAGCCGATATGGCGCAGGGCGGCATCGGCCATGCGACGATCGACATTCGCAAGCGCCGAGAATGGCGGGTTCATCAGCACAACGCTCGGAACGATGCTGGCGTCGAGGTGATCATGAATATGCGCGGCATCGAACCGGGTTACCGCCACGTCGGGGAACATTTGCTCCAGCAACCCGGCGCGCATCTCGGCGAGTTCATTGAGAACGAGCGATCCGCCCGCGAGTTCGGCGAATATGGCAAGCAGCCCGGTTCCCGCTGAGGGTTCCAGCACCAGATCGCCAGGCGTGATTGCTGCGGCGATGCTTGCGGCAAACCCTAATGTGATCGGTGTTGAGAATTGCTGCAGCGTCTGGCTTTGTTCAGTCCGGCGGGTATGGGTTGGAAGCAGGCCCGTGATCTTTGCCAGCATCGGCAGCATGGCGGCGGAAGATCCCGCTTTGGCGCGCATGGCCGCGCCGAATTTGCGGAGCAAAAGAATGGTTGCTGCCTCGCAGCAATCATAGGCGGTTTTCCAGTCCCACGCGCCATCGGCATCGGACCCGCCGAAGCTGCGCTCCATCGCGGCACGTAGAATAATCGCATCGACGCGTTGGCCGCGTTCGAGATGGGGAAGAATAATACGCGCGGCATAAGCCAGCGCGTCGACGGGCACTATACCGGGTGGCGTGACAGGGCGCGGCACGGCCGCGCAGGCGGCTGCGGAAGCGGGATTCGTTGTCATGAAGGAAACCTCGGGAGAGCAGGAACGGGTCGAGCCGAGGGGCGCTCTCTCTGGACCCGAACGGCTCAAACCCGTCCCGGTAATCCTTTGCCTCTCAGGGCGGCGGGATCACGAAGTTATGCGATATCGTGGTCGCACCGGTTGCAGCTACAACTGAGATCAGGTTTGGCCCCGTTCGCTTGCTTCAGATGGCCCAGAACGACATGGATAAGTTCATGCCGAAATGGCTTGGTTTGGCCTCTGGACCACGGGTTCGTTCCTCGGGGACTTTCGTTCGCCAAGAAGCGCCCGAAACTCTCCACGTAAGCGGCATGACAGGTTTCGCAAAAATATTCACAATGAGCGGACGTTTGATTGACTATTCTGAGAATATCTTACTACAATAAGGGATGGACGGCATTCTTCTGATCAGCACTACGACGACCAGGACGACGACCAGCATTTGCGGGTCGCCCGAAGGTCGTTTGCGCTAGGATTAGATACGCCGCAGACCACCAAGGGCCCCGCCGGAAACGGACGGGGCCCTTGGTGTTTTTAGCCTCCGTCTTTCGGCTTCAACTGACGGAGAATTACCATGAACGAACTCGATCATCGTCAATTAGGAAATAACCTCGACCTCTTTCATCAGCAAGAGGAAGGCCCTGGGATGGTGTTCTGGCATCCGCGGGGGTGGGAACTTTATCGTGTGATCGAAGATTACATTCGATCGCGAATGCGTAGAGCCGGCTTTCAGGAGATTAGAACACCGCAACTGTTGGCCAGATCGTTATGGGAACAAAGCGGTCACTGGGAAAAGTTCAGAGAAAATATGTATTCATTGATCGATGGGGAAAGAGCTTTCTGCCTGAAGCCGATGAGTTGCCCATGCCATGTGCAGGTCTTCAAAAAACATGTCCGATCTTATCGCGATCTGCCCATACGATATTCGGAATTCGGTGCCTGCCATCGCGACGAACCATCGGGCTCATTGCAAGGGCTGATGCGGACTCGCGCCTTTGTTCAGGATGATGCTCATGTTTTCTGTACTGAAAGCCACATTGAGCTCGAGGTCCGGAGGTTCTGCAACCTATTAACGGTGATCTATGGCGATCTCGGCTTTCCCGATTTCACCGTCGCTTTTTCAACGCGGCCAGCAAAACGCGCTGGAACCGACGAGGTGTGGGACCATGCTGAAGCAGCATTGTCTAACGCGGCAGAACGTGCGGGTCTGAAATATATCATTCAAGAGGGCGAAGGAGCGTTTTATGGCCCAAAACTCGAGTTTCACTTGACTGATGCTAGAGGCCGGAATTGGCAATGCGGTACCGTGCAACTCGATCTCGTTCTACCGGGGCGATTAGGCGCCGAGTTTGTTTCCGAATCCAATACTCATGAGATTCCGGTGATGATTCACCATGCCGTTCTCGGTAGTATGGAGCGCTTTATCGGGATGCTACTGGAGCATTATGAGGGATGGCTTCCAGTTTGGATGGCACCGGACCAAGTGGTTGTGGCAAGTGTCAGTTCCGCGAGCGACACATACGCGAGTCACATCCAACATCAGCTTCTAAATGCGGGCGTTCGGGCCACTCTCGATGATCGATCCGAGCGGCTTCCCAGGAAGATTATCGACGCACGGGAACATTGCGTTCCAATCTTCCTCGCTGTGGGAAAACGCGATCAGGAAAATCAAACGGTGTCATTGAGATTGCGCGATGGTAGCCAAAAGACGATGAATATAGCGGAAGCAATAGAGCAAATCAGGGAAGAGGCGCTGTCTCCGATCTGCAAAGCGGCATCCAAGTTAAGCCGTTAGGTTGGGGCCGTGGGTTGTCTCGGTTCGAGAGACAACCCATCTCGCGTATAATTGCCCTGCCATACACCCTTAAGTAGACGGAAAGTTTTAAGACTCGGTCGGTTGAACGCCAACGCCCGGATTGCAGCGCGAAGCTGTCGGACTGGGCTATCGGCTGAATGTCGGCTCTTGAAACCGCCCCTCGTGCCGTTCTACGTCCGACTTGCGGTCGAGAGCCGTCAGAGGGTCAGGTCAATCGAACGGCAGCTTCTTGCCCCAACCTGCGCCAAACCAGCCATTCCCCTCTCGGCCAACTCTTGCCCACAATTTAAGTGCTCGAAGCCCGGCCATAGCAGCACAGGCCGTCGCATGCATTGCGACGCACGGTGCGCGGTCGGCGGCGCGGGCGTGGTGGGGTGCGTGAAGGATGGATTGCCGCGCTTCGCTCGCAATGACGCGGCGGGGCTGGGGGGAGCGAAAGTTTTTTGCTGCTTTTTTTCAAAAAAGCAGTTTTGCTCCGCTTGGTGGTTTGCTTGTTAGCCCCGCCGCCCGCCACGCGCCAAATGCCAGCGCAGCCGCGTCAACGCCGCCTCCAACGAACCATCGACTGGCGGCGGCGCATCGCTTACCCGCCCCACCGCCGCACTTGGCCCCGCACCCGGCCCCGCACCCGGCGCCAGCACGGGCGCTGCGGCCACGAATTTCACCCGCGTTACCGGCGCGCCGCCCAAGGCCTGATTAATCCGTGCGATCAAGGCGGGCGCACGGTGTTGCAATTCCAGCGCATCCGGCCCCGCGCACGCCAAGGTCAAGCTCCCCGCCGCAAGCTTCACCGGCTGGCTGCGGGCGGCAATCTCCGGCCCCACCAGCGCCTCCCAATCCTCCAATAAAGCGGCCAAAGCCGGCCCGCGCACCCGCAACGCCGGGCGCACCACCGGGGCGAGCAACGCCCCAATCCCCCGCGCCGCATAATGCCGCGCTGGCTCGACAGGAGCGGTATTTCCCGCCACATTCTTCTGCTGTGAACGCCGCACCGCCATCCCTTGCCCTACTCCGCTGGTATTATTCGCACCGGCGCGATTTGCCCTGGCGCACCGCACCCGGCCAGCGCGGCCACCCGTACCGCGTCTGGCTGAGCGAAATTATGCTCCAACAAACCACGGTCACCACGGTCATACCCTATTTCCAGCGTTTTCTCGAGCATTTTCCCACCATCGCCGATCTCGCCGCCGCACCGGATGAGCAGGTGCTCAATCTCTGGGCCGGGCTTGGCTATTATGCCCGTGCGCGCAACCTGATCGCCTGCGCCCGCGCCGTCAGCGCCCAAGGCGGCTTCCCTGCCACGCTCGATGGGTTACGCGCTTTGCCCGGCATTGGCGCCTATACCGCCGCCGCCATCGGCGCGATTGCGTTTGCGCTCCCGGTGGTCCCGGTCGATGGTAATGTCGAGCGGGTCACCGCCCGCATGTTCGCGATCAACGAGCCTTTGCCCGCCGCCAAACCGGCCATCGCCGCCGCCGCCGCAACCCTCGGCGCGCAAAAAGCCGCCCGCGCCCAGCCCGGTGATTTCGCCCAAGCTTTGTTTGATCTCGGCGCGACAATCTGTACCCCGCGCACCCCCTCCTGCCTGCTCTGCCCCTGGCAGCGTCACTGCGCCGCCCACGCCCAAGGCATCGCCGCAACCCTGCCGCGCAAAGCCGCCAAAACCCCGCGCCCAATCCGCTATGGCACCGCGTTTTTGCTCCGCGACGCCCAGGGCCAAATCGGCTTACGCCGCCGCCCGCCCAGCGGCCTGCTCGGCGGCATGTTGGAACTGCCCGGCAGCGCCTGGACCGAGCAACCCAACGCCCCCACCGCACCCCCGATCACGACGACTTGGCATGATGCTGGCGCGATTATTCACGTCTTCACCCATTTCGAACTGCGCCTCGCCGTGCGTGCGGCCCATATCGGCCACCTGCCCAATGACCTCACTGCCGCACCGCCGGATGCCCCGCTTCCCACCGTGATGAAAAAAGCCGTCGCCGCCGGGCTCGCCGCCTTGCTCAGCGCAAAGCGGTAAAATCAATGCGCGGATCAACCCATCGCGCCAGCAAATCCCCCGCCAAATGCGCAAGCAATCCGGTCAAAGTATAAATATACAAACTGCCCAATAACACCGGCACATCCCGATCCAGCGCCGCCTGATAGCCTAACAACCCCAAACCCGGCAGCGAAAACACAATCTCCACCAACAACGCCGAGGTAAATAACATCGCCACGAAACTCTGCGGCAACCCCGCCACCACCACCAACAGCGCCCGCCGCCCGGCATGGCGCAACGCAATCTGACGCTCACTCGCCCCGCGTGCGCGCATCGCCATCACATAACTCTGCCCCAAAGCCTCCAGCGTCGCATGGCGCACCAAGAGCGCTAACCCCGCCAATCCCCCCGCACTCACCGCTAACACCGGCAACACCAGATGCCACGCCCCATTGAGCGCGCGCACCGCGAACGGTGCCGCCCCCAATCCGCCCGAGATCAAACCGCGCAGCGGAAATAACGGCAGCACACCCCCCGCGCCAAACCCCACCACCAGCAAAATCGCCACCAAAAACCCCGGCAACGCCGCACCGCTCAGCATCGCCAGCGTTACGCTCCGATCAAAGCGCGAACCCGCCCGCATCGCCTGCGCGATACCCAGCGGCACGGCCAGCCCATAAACCAGCAAAGTCGAGCCAACCCCCAACCCGATTGAAACCGGCAAACGCTGCGCAATCAAACCCGCAACGCTCTGCCCGGTCACCAGCGAATGACCCAGATGAAATAGGCCATAGCGCAGCATCGCCCGCGCAAACGCGCTCACCCCCCAGGACGCCCGATACGAAGCCCTAATCGCCGCAATATCCGCCTGGCTCAGCACCTGCCCATGCTGCGCCGCCGCCGCCGCCGCGCGCGCAATCGCCGCACTCGCCGGCCCACCCGGCGCCGCATGCAAAATCGCAACCGTCAGCGCTAACACCGCCAGCAATGTCGGCACCATCAAACCAAGCCGGATCAGCACATAACGGGTCATCGGCATTGCCAGGTGCTCAGATCAAACCCCCGCAACGGCACCCGCGCGGGCGGCACCGCGCAACCCCGATACGCCACCATCATCTGGCGCTGATACCACCCCGGCACCACAATCCAGCGCCGCCGCAACGCCCGGTCGAGCCGATGCGCCGCCACCAGCCGCGCCGCGCGATCCGGCGCAGCCCGCAATTGCGCAATCAACCGATCGATCCGCTGACTGCACAGCCCGGCCAAATTATAGCTCCCTGGCCGTGCCGCCGCCGCGCAACCAAAATAATCCGCCTCCGCCGCGCCAGGATGCCGCGATTGCGGAAAATCCGCATAGGCCAAATCGTATTGGCGCGCCTGCAAACGCGCCTGATAGGAAGCCGGATCGAGCGGATCGATGCGCAACCCAACCCCAATCCGCTGCAACATCGCCCGATACGCCACCAGCGGCGCCATCAGCCCTGGCTGATCCACAATCACACTCAGCCGCAACGGCACGCCATCCGGCCCCACCATCACCCCGCGCTGCAGCCGATACCCCGCCTGCTGCAACAGCCCAATCGCCAAACGCGCCGCCGCATCATCAAAACCCGAAGCCCCACCCGCCGGCAATGCCGGCACATCGCGCCGCGCCGCGAGCGCCGAATTGGCAAAAAAACTTTCGCTCCGCCGCATCGCCCCGCCCAACAACACCCGGTTGATCCAGCGAAAATCAAACATCACCGCCAGCGCCTGACGCAGCGCCACCGCGCGCAGCGCCGGGCGGCGCAGATTAAACACCAGCCCATGCATCCCCGCCGGCTCGTGGATCGGCAAGTTGGCGATCCGCACGCCAGAATGCGCCAAATCCCGCGCCCAATCCTTGGCCCGGCGCGGGTCATGCACCACCCATATATCAAGCGCCCCGGCCCGAAACGCCTGACGCGCCACCGCCCGATTGCGAAAATACACATAGGTCAAACGCGGCGCCCGGGTTTGCTCCGGCATCGCGCCGCGCCCCCACCAATGGGCCACGCGCTGATAGGTAATCGATGATCCCATCCGCACCGCCGCAATCCGATACGGCCCCGAGCCAGGCGGTGGCGTGCGCAGCAGCGCATCAAACCGCCGCCCCCGCCAAAATTGCGCAGGCAAAATCGGCTCCCCGGCAATTTCCATCGGCAACGCCCGCCCCGCATCAGCGCGCAGCCAAAACACCACCCGCCTCGGCCCCGAAGCCGTCACCGCCTTGATCCCGCGATAATAGGAGCGAAAAAACGGCTGCCCCTGCGTCACCAAAATATGAAACGTCCAAATCACATCCGAAGGGGTAATCGCCGCGCCATCGGCAAAACGCGCCGCAGGATCCAGCGTGAAAATCACCCGCCTCGGATTTTGCTCCTCCTGCATGCGGAGCGCCACCGCCGGATGCAGCACGCCTGGGCGAAACGCGGATGCGCGCAGCAGCGGCATCCAAAGCCGATAAATCCCGCGCGGTGCTGTGCCGCGCAGCACGAACGGGTTGAAACTGTCAAAACTGCCCATCGCCGCCACGCGCAGCCCCGCCGCCGAACACGGCGCCCAAGCCCCCAGCCACAACGCCGCAATCACTCCCACCAACATCAGGATCGGCACCCTGGACCAACGGCGCATCATGATCGGGTGCGTCATATCAAGGCGGGGCGGCAAAACTCGCCTGCAACCGTTCCAAACTATGCTGGCTCACCTGCAATAATCCGTTGCGCGGCGTATCAAACTCGCCAATCAAACCGAGCAGCAGCGCAAACGTGAGCGGCAACACCAGCAACACCCACCAACGCTGCCCGCGCAGCGCAGCGCCGGTGAAAAAACTGGCCACCAGCGTCACCAAAAACAATCCGCCCCACATCACCCATGGCAGCCGATCACGCCGCGCCGCATCGCGCTCCGCCTCCAGATCGATCATGCCATTCAGCGCGCGAATAAAGCTCGCGGTGATGCTATTGGGTGCCGCAACCGCCGCTTTGGTGGCAATCGCCCACAGCGCGGTTTGCAAATGGGCCGCCCGCGCCTCAGCCTTGGCAATCGCCGCCGGATCGTTACCCGCCTGAAAAAATGCGAGCCGTGCGCCCACATAGCGCTCCAGCAAGGGCCGCGCCGCTTGATCCATCGGCGCTGGCAACAGGCTGGCGCGCAACCAAGTCGTGCCAATCGCATTGGCCTCATCGACAACCAAAACCCGCCGATGCTCATACCGGCTCAACGCCAGCGAAATGCTAAAGCCCAACAGCAACCCGGTCAGCCCCAGCACCGCCCCTTGCACCGGCGCCAATTTATACTCGCCCGGCTCCGCCGACGCGGTGAGAAATCCGAGTGCCGAAGCGCCAACCAATCCCACAGCCGAAACCGCGATCAGCACCAATACATGATCCAGCACAAAACCCATGCCGCCTTATGCCGTGCCGATCAGCACGAGGCAAACGAAAAGGGCTGCACAGCAGGGAATGTGCAGCCCTTTCGGACAATGCCGGATCAGAGGAGCGAAGGCCCTTCTTTTTTGTGAACAAAAAAGAAGCAAAAAAAACTTTGCGCCTCTGGGTCCATGCTGGTTTCGCCGCCCGCGCACCGATTGAGACAAGTTTTTTGCTGCTTTTTTTCAAAAAGGCAGTTCTCGCTTGCCTTTATCGGAAGCGCAAAGACGGTCTGCCGGTTATTAGCCGCGCGGCTTGGTCACCGGCGCAACGGCGGCATATTCAACCGTCGAACCCGTCGCGTTGGTGCCCGTGGCGGGCGCGAAGGTCGGGTAGTTCTGGCCGGTCGCATTGGCCGCGAACTGCAGCGACACAACAGGCTGCGCCGCGCCGGTAAAATTCGGGTAGCTCTGCCCCATCACGCCGGTATCAGTCTGCGCGACAATCGGCTGCGCGGGCAGATTGGGAATGCCCTGGCCCGCATAGGCCACCGAGCCCGCACCCAAAATGGCCGCCAAAGCGCCCGCAACAATGATCTTGTTCATCGAAATCTCCTTAAGGTCCAGGCGATTGGCGGCCTCACAGCGGGGCCGTCTTCTGGATCGCCATGGTCTGAACCTCAAATAGGTCGTCCGCACCCCTCAAGCATGGTGCATTGCAGCATAGGTGTCATATTGATCAATCATGAATATATCGGATTGCGTTCCGCGCCTGACGCACCATACGCCGCACGGCGGGTGCCACCCCATAATCGTCAAATTCCGCCTCCGCGACCCAGGCCAGATCCGCCGCATCATCGCCGCGCTGGGCATCGCCCCCATCATACCGGGCTGCGAAATCCAGCACCGTATAATGAAACTGCACCCGCCCCTCTTCATCGTGATGAATTTGATCCGCATACCCCGCCAGCACCATCGCCCCCACGGTCAGGCCGGTTTCCTCGCGCAATTCCCGCCGCGCCGCCGCTTCCGCCGTCTCGCCCAGCTCCTGCCCGCCACCCGGCAAGCTCCATTGCCCCAAACCCGGCGGGCGACCCCGGCGGATCAGCAGCACCGCATCGCCGCGCAGCACCACCACGCCAATGCCCACACGCGGCGCGGTCGGAAATTCCCGGCTCATCCCGCCACCAATGCCCGCATCGCCCGCGCATGATCGAACAAGCGCAGCAATAATCGCACCGCCTGCCCACGCGGTGCCGCCAATGTCGGGTCGGCCTCCAGCAGCATCGTCGCATCCTGATGCGCCATCGCGATCAAATCAGCATCGCGCTCCGGATCGGCCAGCCGATAGCCCGGAAACCCCGATTGTTTTGCGCCTAACACATCGCCACCGCCCCGGATCGCGAAATCCTCATCGGCAATCCGAAACCCATCATCGGTTTCCCGCAAAATCGCCAGCCGCTTGCGCGCCGCCGCACTCAACCCCGCATCATGCAGCAACAAACAATAGCTCACCGCCGCCCCGCGCCCCACCCGCCCACGCAGCTGATGCAATTGCGCCAAACCAAACCGCTCCGCATGCTCAATCACCATCACCGTCGCATCGGTCACATCCACCCCCACCTCGATCACCGTGGTCGCGACCAGAATATCGAGCCGCCCCGCCGCAAAATCCGCAAGCGTCGCCGCCCGCGCCTCCACCTTCTGCCGCCCATGCACCAACCCCACCTTGCCGCCAAAACGCTGCGCCAAGGCCGCAAAGCGCAACTCCGCCGCCGCAATATCGAGCATTTCACTCTCCGCGACGAGCGGACAGACCCAATAAACCCGCCCGCCGCGCGCAATCATCCGCGCCACCGCATCGGTAATCGCCTCCATCTGATCAATCCGGTGCAACGTGGTCTTGATCGGCGTGCGCCCCGCCGGCTTGCCGGTAATCCGCGATACCGCCATCTCGCCCCAATGCGATAACAGCAAGCTGCGCGGGATCGGCGTCGCCGTCATCACCAACATATCCGTGGCCGCCCCTTTCGCGCCCAACGCCAAACGCTGATCCACCCCGAAGCGATGCTGCTCATCCACCACCGCCAACCCCAAATCATGAAAATTCACCGATTTCTGAAAAATCGCGTGGGTGCCAATAATCATCGGCACCGAACCATCGGCGATTCCCGCCAGCGCTGCCCGCCGCTCTTGCGCTTTCAGCGAACCGGTCAGCAACACCACCGGCACCGGGCAAATCCGCGCCAGAGTGGCGTAATGCTGACGCGCCAATAATTCGGTCGGCGCTAACAACGCCGCCTGCGCCCCGGCCTCGACCACCCGCAGCATCGCGAGCGCCGCCACCAAGGTCTTGCCGGAGCCAACATCGCCCTGCAACAGCCGCAACATCCGGTGCGGGGCGCGCAAATCCGCATCAATCTCCGCGAGCGCCCGCGCCTGCGCCGCCGTCGGCTGATGGCCAAACCGGGCCAAAGCCTGTGCGCGCAGCCGCCCCTGCGCGATGAAGGCGCGGCCCGGCCGTTTGCGCCTGCGGTTGCGGATCAGCGCAAACGCAATCTGGCGCGCCAACAGCTCATCATAGGCCAGTCGGCGCGCCGCCTTGTCATCCGGGATCTGCTCTGGATGCTGCACAATGTGCAAAGCCGCCGTGAAACCAGGCCAGCCCCGATCCGCCAAAATTGCAGGAAGCTGCCATTCCGGCAGCGCGGGCAGCACCGCCAAGGCGCCGCGCATCGCCCGCGCCACCACCCCACGCGTCAAACCCGCCGTCAGCCGCCACACCGGCTCAATCGCGGGCAAGGACGCCGCTTGCTCGACGGGGAGCACATAATCAGGATGCCGGATTGATACGCGCGGCCCAAATCGCTCCGCCTTGCCCGCAATCAACAACCGCGCGCCGATGGGAAATTGCACCAGCCGTCCGGCATGAAACAACACCACCTCGCCAAAGCCGCTGGCATCGCGGATCACCACCCGATGCGGCTGGCCGCGCCGCGCCGGCGCTTCATGGCTGACCACCTCGATGATGAAATTACCCAACTGCCCCGCCTCGGCCTCGCTCAACAGCTTGCGCCCGCGCCGGTCGATATAGCCCTCGGGCAAATGAAACAGCACATCCAGCACCGTCTCGCCATCCACCGCCCGCGCCAATAACCCGGCCAGCCGTGGCCCAATGCCGGGCAGGCTGGTCAGCGGTGCGCGCAGCGAATCGATGATCTCGGGGGTCACGGGCTGACAGTGCCGCTTTGGCACTCTATATCGCAACCCATCATGATCTCTGATCCCACGCCGCCCGATCCCAGCCAACCCCAAACCGCCCTGATCCAGCGCCGCAAACGCGTGCTGTATCGCGCCACCCATCGCGGCACCTATGAAAATGATCTGATGATTGGCGGCTTTGCGCACCGCCATATCAACAGCATGGATGATGCCGCGTTGGACGCATTCGAAGCGCTGATGGAGTTCCCCGATGTCGAGCTGGCGGACTGGCTCACCGGCCGGCTGCCGATCCCCGATCACGCCGATTCTCCCTTGCTGCGCCAAATCCAACAGGAAGCGCCGGACGTCGCCCAAGCCAAAACCGGACGCTGAGCTATGGGCGTGATCACCGTTCATGGCGCACCCGAAGGGTTCGATGCCAATCTGATCGCCCGGCGCGCGCAGGAAAGCGGCGCGGTGATCCATATCGCGCGCGATGATGCCCGCCTCGCCCGCCTGGCCGATGCCATCGGGTTTTTCGCCCCCAACCTGCCGCTATTGCGCTTTCCCGCCTGGGATTGCCTGCCCTATGACCGGGTCTCGCCCAACCCCGCGATCATTGCCGAGCGCGTCGCCACCCTCACCCGCCTGCAAGCGCGCCGCCCCGGCCCGCTGGTGCTGCTCACCACCATCAACGCGGCCATCCAACGGGTCATGCCCGCCGCCCAATTCGCCGGCGTGTCGCGCCACATCGCCCCCGGCACCCTGCTCGACCCCGCCGATTGGGCGCGATTCCTGGAATCCCAAGGCTATCACCGCGTCGGCACCGTGATGGAACAAGGCGATTTCGCGATTCGCGGCGGCATTTTCGACGTCTGGCCGGCCGGTGACGCGACACCCGCACGCATCGATCTGTTCGGCGATCAGGTGGAATCACTCCGCAGCTTCGATCCCGTCACCCAGCGCAGCGCCGAGCCGCTCACCAAGCTCGAATTTCACCCCGCCTCCGAAATCCCGCGCGATCCAGACTCGATCAGCCGGTTTCGCAGCGCCTATCGCGACCTTTTCGGCGCGGATGCGATCAATGATTCCCTCTACCAAGCCATTTCCGCTGGCCACCGCCATCCCGGCATGGAACATTACGCGCCCTTATTCACCGAGCGAATGAGCACGGTGTTCGAGGCCCTGCCCGACGCCTCGATCAGCCTCGATCATCAAGCCCCAGCCTCCGCCGCCGCCCGGTTCGAGATGATCGCCGATCATTATGACGCACGGCGCACCCCCACCCGGCCCGGCGATGTGCCCTACCGCCCGATTGCCCCCGAGCAGCTTTATCTCAGCCCCGCCGCGTTCGACGCGGTTTTGGCGCAGCGCCCCAGTTTCATATTCGACCCGTTCGCCGCTCCCGAAAGCACCGGGCATGACCGGATCGATGCCGGGGCGCGCCCCGGCGCAGTGCTGACCCAAAGCGGCGCCACCAGTTCGGTGTTTGACGAATTCCGCCTGCTGGTGCGCCGCTGGCAGGATGCCGGGCGCCGCGTGGTGCTCGCCGCCTGGAGCCAAGGCTCGCGTGACCGGCTCGCCACCTTGCTGCGCGATCACGGGCTGAGCGGCATCCCAATCGACCACGCCGATGAGGTGCGCATCGCCCAAGGCAGCGCCGTGCTGCTCGCCGTGCTCGGGCTGGAGCGCGGCTTCGTCGCCGAGGATATGGCGGTGATCGCCGAACAGGATTTGCTCGGGGCGCGCATCGCCCGGCCCAAGCCGCGCCGCCCGCGCGCCGACCAATTCATCGCCGATGCCACCGAAACCGCCGAAGGCGACCTCGTGGTGCATCAAGAGCACGGCATTGGCCGCTATGATGGCCTCGTTACCCTCACCGTCGATGGCGCGCCGCATGATTGCTTGCGCTTGCTCTATGATGGCGGCGACAAATTATTCCTCCCGGTCGAAAATATCGAGCTGCTCTCGCGCTTTGGCACCGAAACCGCCGGCGTCTCGCTCGACAAGCTCGGCGGTGCCTCCTGGCAGGCCCGCCACGCCCGCGCCAAAAACCGGATTCGCGACATTGCCGCCGGGCTGATCCGCCTCGCCGCCGAGCGCAAACTGCACGATGCCCCCTTGCTCGCCGCCGAAGAAGGCAGTTTCGCCGAATTCTGCGCCCGCTTCCCCTATACCGAAACCGAGGATCAATCCCGCGCCATCGCCGATGTGCTGGAAGACCTCGCCGCCGGCAAGCCGATGGACCGGCTAATTTGCGGCGATGTCGGGTTCGGCAAAACCGAAGTCGCACTCCGCGCCGCCTTCGTCGCCGCCATGGCCGGCACCCAAGTCGCGGTCGTGGTGCCCACCACCCTGCTCGCCCGCCAGCATTACCGCCTGTTCGCCGAACGCTTCGCTGGCCTGCCGATCAAAGTGGCGCAGCTCTCGCGCCTCGTCTCGACCAAAGACGCAAACGCGGTGCGCGCCGGCCTCGCCGATGGCCAGATCAATATTGTCATCGGCACCCATGCGCTGCTCGCGAAATCGATCAATTTCGCCCAGCTCGGCCTGTTGATCGTCGATGAAGAACAGCATTTCGGCGTCGCGCACAAAGAGCGGCTGAAGCAGCTCAAAGCCGATGTCCATGTGCTCACCCTCACCGCCACCCCAATCCCGCGCACCCTGCAACTCGCCCTCACCGGCGTGCGCGATCTTTCCCTCATCACCACCCCGCCCGTCGATCGTCTGGCCGTGCGCACCTTCATCATGCCGTGGGACCCGCTGGTGATCCGCGAAGCCCTGGCGCGCGAGCGGTTTCGCTCCGGCCAAATTTTCTGCGTGGTGCCGCATATCGAGGATATCGATCGGATGCGCGAGCGCCTCGCCGAAATCGCCCCCGAGGCCCGCTGCGCCACCGCCCATGGCCGCCTGCCGCCCTCAGAAATCGAGCGGGTGATGACCGAATTCAGCGAAGGCAAATACGATATTCTGCTCGCCACCAACATCGTCGAATCCGGGCTCGACATGCCCGCCGTCAACACCATTCTGATCTGGCGCGCTGATCTGTTCGGCCTCGCCGGGCTCTACCAATTGCGCGGGCGCGTCGGGCGCGGCAAACAGCGCGGCTACGCCTATCTCACCTGGCCCGCCACCCATAAACTCGCGGCCTCCGCGCAAAAACGCCTCGAAGTGATGCAAACGCTCGATACGCTGGGCGCGGGCTTCACCCTCGCCTCGCATGATCTGGATTTACGCGGCGCGGGCAATTTGCTCGGCGATGAACAATCCGGCCATATCCGCGAAGTCGGCATCGAACTTTACCAACAAATGCTCGAAGACGCGGTGGCCGATTTGCGCGCCGAAGGTGGCCAAAAATCCCGCGAGCATAGTCGCGATTGGACGCCGAACATCTCGCTCGGCCTGCCGGTGCTCATCCCCGAAAGCTATGTCACCGAACTCCCGGTGCGCCTTGGCCTGTATCGGCGCATCGGCGCGCTCACCACCGATGCCGATAGCGAAGCCCTCGCCGCCGAACTGGTGGATCGCTTCGGCCCAATGCCGAGCGAAGTGGAAAACCTACTCGCCACCGTCGCCCTTAAGCGCGCCTGCCGCGATGCCGGCGTTGAAAAACTCGAGGCCGGGCCAAAAGGCATGGTGATCGGCTTTCGCGGCAACCACTTCGCCAACCCCGCCGGCCTGCTCGCCTTCATCGCCACCCGCAACAATCTACTCCGCCTGCGCCCCGATCATAAATTGGTGATGATCCGCGATATGAATGTCGAGGCCCGCTTAGCCGCCGCGCGCGATGTGATCACCAATTTGCAACGCATCGCGACGCAAAAACATGCTGCGTGATCGGGTGACCGGTTTTGCGCGGTTGATGACGACAAGGAAAATCTGCTTTTTTGAAAAAAAGCAGCAAAAAACTTTGTTGAGTTGATGCGGGGGCGTTGAAATGAGCACCGACCCAGAGGCGCAAAATTTTTTCTCTTCTACCCTACGCCTGCATCCGTGGCTAAACCGAAGAACCTGTCATATGCCACATAGTTTGGTATAACGCTCTGCTAACACCCGCACGCCACAACCCGTTTGGCATTGCTATACAGCCCCCAGCTCATCAGCAGGAGCGAAAGCGCATAAATCAAGAGCGTATGGGTCGCCAAAAACCCCTGGATCGGCAAACCAAGCCCGCCCGCCGCCGGAATGATCGAGGCCAAAGCCGCAATCCCCAGCGGCAAAATCGGCGAGCAGCATAATAACGAGGGTGCCAACGCCAATATCGCCCCCACCGCACTGCCCCCAACCGCACCGCCAGCCGAGCGTACCCGCCCACCATGGCGCAGCCCATGCACCCCAACCATGAGGCTCAACGCGAGCAATGCGCCCATCGCCAGCGCCAACAGCACCTCACCCATGGTCAAATAACGCAGCGTCACCAGCCCAATCACCCCGCCCGTGCTGCTCGCGGGCAGCAAAAACAGATAAACCAACGTAATCACCGCCCCCAGCAGCAACGCAGCAAGCTGGGCCGCCCGAGTCGCCAAAGCAAGCCGAACCGCCCGATCCACCACCGCCACCGCGTCCGATACAGCAAAACTCACGACGATGGTGCCGAAATAAACGCTTTGATCTTGCCAAAGGTCGCCGATGGTGCCGAGGATTGCACCGCAATTTTGCCGCCCGGCGTGATCAAATCATAAATATCAACATAGTGATTCGGATTATAAAGCTGATTAAGGCTCTTGCTGGCATCCCCAAACACAAAATGCGGATCATGCAACAATCCCGGTGCCGCACCCTGCACAAAACGCTGGATCGTCGCACCCGGATACCCGCCATTTTTATAATCACGCAGCACCAGCACGGTAAGATCGGAATGATCGATCAAGGCGCGCTGCCGCTCAAACACATGCAACCCGGCCTGACAACTGCCACACCAGGTCGCCACCTGCCAAATCATCAGCTTCTTGCCTTTGAACATCGAAAGCGGCACAGGCTTGCCGCCCTGCATGAAATCAGCCGCAGGGGCGGCCATCGGCGCCGATAACGCCACAGTTTTCGGCCCCATCACCCGGGGCGGACCCGCTAACGCCACGCATGGCGCTAACCAAATGGCCGCACCGAGGGCGCGGCGGAGCCGTTGTTCAATCAAACGAAAATTCATCGTCATGTCCTTCAAGTTGCAAGAGGGGGGAGGAGAATCAACCGGCACAGCAGGAGAGCTTGTGAATATCGCGCGAAAACCCAAGCGCCGCGAGCTTCAGCCCCTCAACCGTGGTGAGATACGGAAACACGGTCTCGGCCAAATCCGTCACCGTCATTTGCTGCTTGATCGCCAGCGCCGCCGTCTGGATCGTATCGGCCCCCTCCGGCGCCAAAATCTGCGCCCCCAGCAGGCGCAACGTGCCCGCCTCGGCGACCAATTTGATAAACCCGTCGGTATCGCGCGCCGCGAGCGCACGGGGCAGCGCGGTCAAATCCAGCCGCACGCTACGCACCTGATACCCCGCGTCGCGCGCTGCCGCCTCGCTCAACCCCACATGCGCAATTTGCGGCTGGGTGAACACAATCTCGGGCATCGCCGTCGCGTCATAACGGCGCGGCGTCTGCCCCAGCGCATTTTCCGCCGCGAGCTTGGCCCCATACGCCGCCATATACACATATTGATCTCGCCCGGTGACATCGCCCGCCGCATAGGTGCCGGGGCGGCTGGTCGCCAAAAACACATCGGTCTGCACCGCCCCGCGCGCATCAAGCGCAATGCCCGCCTCAGCCAAACCCATATCGGCGGTGTTCGCCACCCGCCCGGTCGCAACTAACAGCCGCTCCGCCTCAATCACCCCCGCTTGCCCCGCGCTGGTATAATCCAGCGCCATGCCCGAGGCGGTATTGCGCACCCAATCATAGGTCACGCCATCCAAAATCCGCACCCCTTCGGCCCGCAGCACGCTGGCCAAAGCCGCGCCAATCTCCGGATCAAAGCCGGGCAGCAAATGCGAGCGGCACGCAATCGTCACCGCCACGCCAAACCGGGCAAACATCTGCCCCAACTCACACCCAATCACCCCGCCGCCAATCACCAGCAGCGAGCGCGGCAACGCGGGCAAATCGAGCGCGGCGGTGCTATCCAGAAACGTCACATCGGCCAAACCCGGTATCGGCGGGATCTGCGCGGAAGCCCCGGTCGCAATGATCGCGCGCGCTGCCGGAAAGCGTAAATCCCCCACCTCGATGTGCTGATCCCGCCACACCGCCCGGCCCGGCAGATACCGCACAGTGGGATATTCCGGCAGAACAGCCTCATATTTCGCGCCGCGCAAATCGCGCACCAACTGATCTTTCTGCGCCATCAGCGCGGCCCAATCCTCAAGCCGCGCCGTCGCCCTGATCCCGGCAAAACGCTCCGCATGCCGCGCCTGGTGCAGGCTTTCCGCCGCCCGGATCAACGCCTTGGACGGCACACACCCCACATTCACGCAGGTGCCACCAATCTGCCCGGCACCAACCAGCACCACCCGCGCCCCCAACTCACTCGCGCGGATCGCCGCCGAAAACCCCGCCGAGCCCGCTCCCACCACCACCAAATCAGGAAGCTGCCCCTCAATCGTCGCAGGCATGCAGCAATCCGTCCGACCCAACCCATCCATCCTGAAATTCCTTGTTCCCAGCCCGCCTTGCGTCCAGCGTTCAGCGGCGATAAACCGGGTTATGGAACCTGTAGTAACTCCAGAATCAAGCGGTAAATCCGCCCCGTCCGCTAAAAAATCATCCATCTCCCGGACGGCCAGCACTCACCCCAGCACTCACCCCAGCTCCCACCCCAGCCCTGGCCCGCTCATGCCCATCGGCGTGCTCGCCGCCCGCTCAGCCTGCCCGATCGACACCATCCGCTTCTATGAAAAAATCGGCATCCTGCCGCACCCCGCCCGCACCGAAGGCGGCCACCGCCTGTACAGCCAAGCCGCCGCACAACGGCTGATCTTCGTGCGCCGCACCCGCGCCCTCGGCTTCACGCTCGATGAAGTCCGCGCCTTGCTCCGCCTCGCCGATCAAGACCAAAGCGCCTGCGCCGAGGCCAAATCCATGGCGCAAACCCATCTCATCGATATCCGCGCCAAAATCGCCGATCTCACCGCAATGGAGACCACATTAACCACTCTGATCGTCCGTTGCGACGATAATGGCGGCACCGAATGCCCCTTGATCCAAGTATTATCAGGCGATTCGGCCTGATCGGGCGCGGTTACTGGTTGTTGTTCGGCGGCACGGCGTTATAGGGCATGGTCTGGGTGTTGGTCGTCCGCGTCGTCACCGTGCTCGGGATCATCATCGGCGGGGCGGTCGTGGTTTGCTCGCTGCTGGAGGTGGTCGTGGTGGTTTGCGGCGGATCGCTGCAACCGGCCAGCAATGTCAGAGTCGCGATGATCGCACCGGCGCGCAAAGCGGGGATAGAAATTTTGGACATGATGGCCTCCTTGATTAATTCGCGTTGTTGGTGGTGGTCGTGGTGGTTGACCGTTTGGCCGTGATCACGGCGACCGGCGGCTTGATGATGGTGGTTTCAGTTTTGGAACTGGCCGCGCCATTCTGATTGCCATAGGTGGTCTTGGTTGAGTTTTTGGTATCACCGAGACGATCGACGGATCGGCTGGTAACCGTAGTGCTCAACACCCCGTTTTGCGGCGGGACCACCGGCACTGGCACTGGCATTGGCACCGGCACTGGCACCTGCGCCAAATCAGGCCCGACCAGGGCAGGCGTTGCCGTCGTCGTGGTGGTGGTGCTCTGCGAATTCGTGGTCTGCGCAAGGGCCGCACCGTTGAGGCCGAGCCAAAGGCACGCAGCCGCAGCAAAATAGCTTTTCATGGAACCTATCCTCTGGGTTAATTGACCGACGCTCGGTCACTCCCATCAGGTGGTGCGCCCACGAAACTAATCTTAGACTCGGAAACTACGCATACCGGCCCGCCAGCGTCCGATCAGCCGCCGCCTTGTTCCAGCATCGCGATATAATTCATCGCGAGCGAGGCACTCACCTTGAAGCGCCGCAACCCGCCATCCGGCACCATTCCCGCCATCGCCCCCAGCCGCAGCCCAGCATCACGGCCCCAGCCCGCCAACTCCGAAGGCGTGATAAATTTGCGCCAATCATGCGTGCCCACCGGCACCACCCGCAGCACATATTCCGCCCCTAATTTCGCACCGAGAAAAGACCATCTGGTGCGGTTGATGGTCGAGATAAACAACAACCCACCCGGCTCCAGCAGCCCGGCCAGCGTCGCGATAAACACCGCTGGCTGATCCACATGCTCGATAATTTCCAGCGCCGTCACCACCGGAAAACGCTGCCCCGCCTCGCGCAACGCCGCCGCCGTGCCCACCTGATACGCAATATCGAGGCCCGATTGGCGCGCATGCGCCCGCGCCGCCGCAATCGTCTCGCCCGCCGCATCAATCCCGGTCACCGCACAGCCCGCCTTCGCCAAGCTCTCCGCCAACAACCCCGCCCCGCAGCCCACATCAAGCACCCGCACGCCTGCGCCAAAACGCGGACGCACGCGCTGCATAATCCAATCCGTGCGCAGCGGATTCATCGCCATCAACGCGCGCATCGGCCCATCGCGGTCCCACCAGCGCCCGGCAATGGCATTAAATTTTGCCAATTCCGCCGCCGCCGAACCGCTCGCCGCCGCGTCATTCCTCGCTTGTGCCGCCGTCATTGTTCCGCTCCGTTCCTGCGCGAGAGCCTGATTGGCTTCTCGAGCATTGCTCTCAATCGCACCGGCCTTTATGTGAGCGTTCCGTGCGCGCTCGGCAAGCGGGCGATTTGCGGAGCCTAACGGCTTGGTTGAACTCGGAAACAGGACTCTATGGCGCGTCTGGTGATGAAATTCGGCGGCACCTCGGTCGCCGACCTTGAACGGATCCGCAACGTCGCGGCGCGCGTGGCCCAAGCCGTGGCGGCGGGCGATGAAGTGGCCGTCGTGGTCTCGGCCATGGCCGGCACCACCAATCAATTGGTCGGCTGGTGCCAGGAACTCTCGCCGCTCTATGATGCGCGCGAATATGACACGGTGGTCGCCACCGGCGAACAAGTCACCGCCGGGCTGCTCGCCATCGCCCTGCAAACCATCGGCGTCGAAGCCCGCTCCTGGGTCGGCTGGCAAATCCCCCTCGCGACCGATGGCCAGCACGGCAAAGCCCGGATCGATCATATCGAGGGCGCTGAGCTCATCCGCCGGATGCAAGCGGGCCAAGTGCCGATTGTCGCGGGCTTTCAAGGCGTCGGCCCGGATCACCGGATCACCACGCTCGGGCGCGGCGGCTCGGATACCTCAGCCGTCGCCCTGGCCGCCGCCCTCAAAGCGGATCGCTGCGATATCTATACCGATGTCGATGGTATCTACACCACCGATCCGCGCATCGTTGCCAAAGCCCGCAAACTCTCCCACATTACTTATGAAGAAATGCTAGAATTGGCCTCGGTGGGGGCGAAAGTGCTGCAAACCCGCTCGGTCGAACTCGCGATGAAAGAGCGCGTGCGCGTGCAAGTGCTCTCCAGCTTCTCCGATGCGCCCGGCACACTCGTTGTCGATGAGGATGAAATCATGGAACAGGAAATGGTCGCGGGCATCGCCTATTCACGCGACGAAGCCAAACTCACCGTCCGCCGCGTGCCCGACCGCCCCGGCGTCGCCGCCGCCGTGTTCTTCCCCCTGGCGGAAGCAGGCATCAATGTCGATATGATCGTGCAGAACGTCTCCGAGGATGGCACGACCGACATGACATTCACGCTGAACAAAACCGAATTGCCGCGCGCCCGCGCCGTGCTGGAATCGTTGCATGACAGTATCGGCTATGCCGAACTCGCCGCCGATTCTGACGTCGCAAAAATCTCGGTGGTCGGTGTCGGCATGCGCAGCCATGCCGGCGTCGCCGGCACCATGTTCAAAGCCCTCGCCGGTCGCGGCATCAATATCCAAGTCATCTCCACCAGCGAAATCAAGGTGAGCGTGCTGATCGCCGCCGAATATACCGAACTCGCGGTGCGCGCCTTGCACACCGCCTATGGATTGGACGTCGCATGAGCCTGCTTGATCCCCTCTGGGCGCGGGGCCGCGCCTTTCTCGGCACCGACACCGCAATCATGGCCGGCGCCATGAGCTGGGTGAGCGAACGCCACCTGGTCTCCGCCATCTCCAATGAAGGCGGCTTCGGCGTGATCGCCTGCGGCGGCATGACCCCCGCTTTGCTCGAAGCCGAAATCATCGCCACCAAAGCCCTGACCCGCAAGCCCTTCGGCGTCAATCTGATCACCATGCACCCGCAGCTTGATGATCTGATCCGCGTCTGCGCCGCCCATCAGGTCAGCCATATCGTGCTCGCCGGCGGCGTTCCTTCCACCAATGCGGTGCGCGCGGTCAAAGCGAGCGGTGCGAAACTCATCGGCTTCGCCCCCGCCTTAGTCATGGCCAAACGGCTGATCAAAATCGGCGCCGATGCGCTGATCATCGAAGGCTCGGAAGCGGGCGGGCATATCGGCCCGGTCTCGCTCGGCGTGCTGGCCCAGGAAATCCTGCCCGCAATCCACGAAGTGCCGGTGTTTGTCGCCGGCGGCATCGGGCGCGGCGAAGCCATCCTCGCTTTCCTCGAAATGGGGGCTTCCGGCGCGCAGCTCGGCACTCGCTTCGCCGCCGCCCGCGAAAGCATCGCCCACGAAAATTTCAAAAACGCCTTCATCCGCGCCAATGCCCGCGATGCCCTGCCCTCAGTGCAGCTTGATCCGCAATTCCCCGTGATCCCGGTGCGCGGCCTCGCCAATGACGGCACCCGCCGCTTCCTCGCCCACCAGGCCGAAACCATCCAGCGCTTCCAGTCGGGCGAGTTGGATCGCGAAGCCGCACAACTTTCCATCGAGCATTTCTGGGCCGGCGCGCTGCGCCGCGCGGTGATCGAGGGCGATGTCGAAACCGGCTCAGTCATGGCCGGCCAATCGGTCGGCATGGTCACCGCCATCCAGCCGGTCCGCGAGATCATCGCCGAACTGATCGCCCAGGCCGAAACCGCCTTACGCGCCCGCACCCAATCCATCAGCCGCCCCGATGAAGCGGCCAACCAAGCCGCGTAACGCCGCGCCAGCGGTCGCCTCGCCCCCCCCGCTCGCGGCGGCGAAAAAGCCGCGTGAGCGCACCCATCGGATCGCGGCCTCGCGGCGGCTGTTCGCCACGCTGCGCGAACGCCTCGCGGCGGGCGATTGGAGCCTGCCCGAACTCACCCGCCTGATCGCCAGCGAAATGGCGGCCAATGTCTGCTCGATCTACATCACCCGCCCCGGCGAAATGCTCGAATTGGTGGCCAGTTTCGGCCTGAAACCCGAATCGGTCGGGCAAACCCGCCTGCGCATCGGCGAGGGCATTGTCGGCATCGCCGCCGCCTCCGCCACCGCGCTCAATCTGGCCGATGCGCGCAGCCACCCCGATTTCGCCGCCCGGCCCGATACCGGCGAAGATGATTTCGCCGCCATGCTCGCCGTGCCGATCCGCCGCGCCGGGCGTTGCCTCGGCGTGATCACCCTGCAAGACCGCATCGCCCGCCGCTTCGCGCCGATGGAAGCGGACGTGGTCTCCACCATCGCCATGCTGCTCGGCGAGACCATCGCCAATCTCGGCGTGGTGCAAAACAGCCCGGCCAGCCTCGGTGATGCGCTGTCACGCCGCTATCTCGGTTTCGCACTCGCCCCCGGCATCATCGCGGGCACCGCTTTGCCGCTGGGCCGCGCCAGCGCCCCGAAAGCGATTTTCGCGCCTGACCCTGCCGCCGAACATATTCGCCTCAACCGCGCCATCGCCGACTCCGAAGCGAGCCTCAACGCGCTGATCGCCGAAACCCTGCCCGATGGCGATACCAGCCGCGACGTGCTGGACGCATATCGCATGCTCGCCCAAAGCGGCGGCTGGCTGGAGCGTGTGCGCAGCGCGATCAATGAAGGGTTGAGCGCCGAAGCGGCGGTCGATCAAGCCGGCGCCGCCTTGCATGCCCGCATGCGCCGCATCGCCGATCCCTATCTGCGCGAACGCCTCGCCGACATCGAAGACATGATCGAGCGCATGCTCACCGCCCTCGGCGCCGTGCCCCCGCGCCCCGAGCGCGCCGATGGCATGGTCCTGATCGCCCGCCGCCTCGGCCCCGCCGAATTGCTCGATTGGCATCGGCGCGGCATCGCGGGCTTCGCCATCGAAGAAGCCAGCGCCAATGGCCACGCCGCCATCCTCGCCCGCGCGCTCGATCTGCCCGCCATCGCCATCGAAGCGGGCGCGGTCAACACCATCAGCGCGGGCGAACCCGTCCTGCTCGATGCCGAAACCGGCGTGCTGATCCTCCGCCCGGACCCCGATGTCGCCGCCGCCTATGACCGCGCCCTCGCCGCCCGCTCCAGCCGCAACGCCGAACTCGCCGAATTTCGCACCCGCCCGGCGATCACCGCCGATGGCACCCGCCTGACCCTGATGCTCAATGTCGGCCTCGCTTTCGAGCTTGATCAGCTTGAGCGCACGGGTGCTGAGGGGATTGGCCTGTATCGCACCGAAATCGCCGCCCTCGCCGCCGGGCGCGTGCCCAGCGTGGCCGATCAAGCCGCCGAATACCGCAAAGTCATCGCCCGCGCCGGCGGCGCACCCGTCGTGTTTCGCACGCTCGATCTCGGTGCCGATAAAATCCTGCCCAACGAAACCGAAGAACCCGTCGAAAACCCCGCGATGGGCTGGCGCAGCCTGCGCGTCGGGCTGGATCGCCCCGCCGTGCTGCGCCGCCAACTCCGCGCCTTGCTGATCGGTGCCGCCGGGGCCGATCTCGCGGTGATGTTCCCGATGGTCGCCACCGTCGCCGAATTCCGCGCCGCGCGCGATTTACTGGAAAACGAAGCGAGCAAAGTCAGCACCCCGCCGCGCAGCCTCGCGGTCGGCACCATGCTCGAAGTGCCCTCGCTGCTGTTCCAACTGCCCGGCCTGCTGGCCGAGGCGGATTTTCTCTCGGTCGGCACCAATGATCTGATGCAATTCCTGTTCGCCGCGGATCGCGGCACCCCGCGCCTCGCGGGCCGCTATGATGTACTCTCCGCGCCGGTCCTCGAATTGCTCGAAGGCCTCGCCACCGCCTGCCGCGAGGAGGAGGTTGGTTTTTCGATCTGTGGCGAAGCCGCAGGCCGCCCCTTGGACGCGCTGGCATTCGCCGCCATCGGCGTGCGCACCTTATCGATGTCCGGCGCGTCGATTTTGCGGGTCAAAGCCCTGCTCGCCAGCGCCGATCTCAACGCCTTGCAACCGGTCCTGCGCGAATTGCGCCGCGCCGGGGCGGCGGGCACCAGCCTGCGCGAGCCACTGACCGCCTGGGCGCGCGAGCATAATTTGCCCATCTAGCGCCAACGCGCTACATCGCCGCGAAGCGTTTCCCCGACGGTGCAACACCCCGGCAAATCCCAACCATGGCATTCTGATTTTGGCAGACCGACCCGACAGAAAATCCAGCGATCCCGAGAGCGAAACCGCGCGCGCCCCCGGCCCAGCACAAGTCGGCGCCGAATTGCGCGCCGTGCGCGAACAGCTCGGCTGGTCGATCACCGAACTCTCGGTCCGGCTGAAAATCCGCACCGCCCAGCTCGAAGCCATCGAAGCGGGTGACCTCGCCGCCCTGCCCGCCCCCGCCTACGCCACCGGCTTCATCCGCGCCTATGCCGACATGATCGGGCTAGACCCCGATGAAATCCTCCGCCGCTTCCGCGCCGCCGGCATGGCCCCACCCAAACAACCCAAACTCGCCTTCCCCCGCCCAGTGCCAGACCGCGCCGTGCCGCCCGGTGCCATCGTGCTGCTCGCCCTGCTGGTGGCCCTCGCCGCCTACCTGCTCTGGTATCGCCATACCGAGCACCAACGCCACCTCGCCCAAGCCATCCCCCCCGTTCCGGCCAAACTAGCCCCCCTCGCCATCCCCAAATCCCATATTTTTGCTCCTGCTCCCGCGCCCGCACCCATCACGACGCCGACAACACCAACCCCGACGAGCGCCGCCCCTGTACCGCCAACAACCCCGCCCAGCGCCACACCCGCACCCACCCCACCCGCGCCACCCGCCACCCCCTCGATCTTTCACGCCATCGGCGCAGCACCCGCACCCACCCCCAACACCACCACCCCAACCACGCCCGCGCCCGCGCCAACCCCACCCGGTCCCCTCGCCGTCGCCGCCACCGCGCCCGCCTGGGTCGAAATCCGCGACGCCACCGGCAAAATCCTGTTCACCCGCATCCTGAAAAAAGATGAATTCTGGCCCGTCCCGAGTGAACCGGGCCTGACACTCAGCACCGGCAACGCTGGCGGCACCATCCTGCTCCATAACGGCCAACCCTCCGCGCCACTCGGCACCACCGGCGTCGTGCTGCGCCATATTGAACTCACCCCACCCTCCCCCAATTCTGCTGCAACACCCGCCACCACGCCCCCCAACAATTCGGTGCCAAAATGAACTACCGCGAATATCAGCAAATCACCCGCCGCAAATCCCGCCAAATCAGCGTCGGCTCGGTCAAAGTCGGTGGCGACGCGCCGATTTCCGTGCAAACCATGACCAACACCCTCACCGACGACATCGCCGCCACCGTCGCGCAAATCCACCGCGCCGAACGCGCCGGCGTCGATATCGTGCGCGTCTCCTGCCCCGATGAAGCCGCGACCGCCGCCCTCGCCAGCATCGTCAAACAAGTCAACGTGCCGATCGTCGCCGACATCCATTTCCACTATAAACGCGCGATCGAAGCCGCCCGCGCGGGTGCTGCCTGCCTGCGGATCAACCCCGGCAATATCGGCAGCGCCGAACGCGTCCGCGAAGTCGTCACCGCCGCGCGCGATCACGGCTGCTCCATCCGCATCGGCGTCAATGCCGGCTCGCTGGAGCGCCATCTGCTCGAAAAATACGGCGAACCCAACCCGGACGCCCTGGTCGAATCCGCCCTCGAACACGCCAAAATCCTGCAAGACCACGATTTCCACGAATTCAAAATCAGCGTCAAAGCCTCAGACGTGTTCATGGCCGTCGCCGCCTACCAACAGCTCGCCGAAGCCTGCGACCACCCGCTGCATATCGGCATCACCGAAGCTGGCGGGCGGCGCACCGGCACCGTCAAATCATCCATCGGCCTCGGCTCCCTGCTCTGGGCCGGCATCGGCGATACCATGCGCGTCTCGCTCTCCGCCGAACCCGAAGAAGAAGTCCTAGTCGGCTGGGACATCCTGAAATCGCTGGGCATCCGCCATCGCGGCGTGCGCATCATCTCCTGCCCCTCTTGCGCCCGCCAAGGCTTCAACGTGATCGATACCGTCGCCAAACTCGAAGACCGCCTCGCCCATATCGAAACCCCGATCACCCTCTCGATCATCGGCTGCGTGGTCAACGGCCCCGGCGAAGCCCTGATGACCGATCTCGGCGTCACCGGCGGCGGCAATGGCCGCCACATGGTCTACGCCGCCGGCAAAACCGACCACACCATCGAAGGCGAAACCATGATCGATCACGTCGTCGCCCTCGTCGAAGCCCGCGCCGCCAAACTCCAAGCCGAGCAACAAGCCGCCAAAAACGCCGCCCCCCAAGCCGCCGAATAATCCGCACCCACTACGGAGGCACCACAATGCAGCTCTACGGCATGGCCATGTCCGGCAATTGCTGGAAAGTCGCCCAAATCCTGCGCCTCACCGGCCATGATTTTGACTGGATCGAAACCGATACCAGCACCGGCGCCACCCAAACCCCCGCCTTCCTCGCCCTCAACCCCAACGGCAAAGTCCCGGTCCTGCGCCTCGATGACGGCACCATCCTCACCGAAAGCAACGCCATCCTCCTCCATTTCGCCGAAGCCACCGCTTGGCTGCCACCCCCCTCGCTCGCCCGCACCCGCATCCATGAATGGCTATTCTTCGAACAATACACCCACGAACCCGCCATCGCCGTCGCCCGCAACCTCATCACCTGGCGCCGCGAAGCCCACCTCCACACCGAACGCCTCGCCCAATGCGCCACCCAAGGCGCCAAAGCCCTGACCATCATGGAACGCCGCCTCAGCCAAGCCGATTGGCTCGTCGGCACCACCCCCACCATCGCCGACCTCGCCCTCTTCGCCTACACCCACCGCGCCGACGAAGCCGGCTTTTCGCTCCAACCCTACCAAGGCGTGCAAGCCTGGATCGACCGCATCACCGCCCTCCCCGGCATCACACTCCTGCCCCGCCCCGCCTAAATCCCACAAATTCCCAACCACAAACTCCTTGTGCGCAGCGTCAGCCTGGTCAATAAATCAAGCCAATGGCCGACCATTCAAGCTTCGCAACAATAACCCGCCCCCGCCTGCTCCTCATCCGTCTGCTGGCCACAACCGTGCTGGTCATCGGCTTCGCACTGATCCTGCTGTTTCAGCCGAACCGCCTGCCCTTTCATCTCCCAAGCCCATCGCCATCCGGCGCCAGCCCGATCACCGCCCGCCAGCACACCAAACTCCCCGCTAACCTGCACCCAGGCGACCTCATCACCATCGCCACTCAACCACTGATCACCCGCGAAATCATGGTGTTCCCCAACGTCCCTTCAAACCACACCTACCCCGCCCACATCATCCGCGCCGGCCAGCCGCTTACCGTCACCCTCCAAAGCCAGCCCACCCCCGATGAAGGCACAATCATCAAAGCCGCCAACAACCTCTTCTTCGCCATCACTATGGCCTTCGCCCTGGTAACCCTCTGGCGCGGCGCAGATTGGACCGCCTGGGGCCTCACAATTTTCGCCCTCGCCCTCATCATCAATGCCGCGGCCCTCACACCCCCCCTGCCGCCACCCTTTAATGTCTTGGCCGGCGTGATTTTCATCTTCGCCGTCAACGGCCTCCCCATCTTCGGCCTCTATATCAGCGCCCTCAACGTGGTCGCCCCCCGCCCCCGCACCCGCCGCTGGCTCAATCGCAGCTTCATCCCCCTGCTCATCGCCACCATCGCTCTCGAATTAATCCCGCCCCTCGCCCTCATCTATCGCGGCATCAACACCCAAGCCGCCCTCACCGGCATAACGCTCGTAATGATCGCCATCGCCGTGCTGACACCCGTCCTCATCCTGACCATCGGCTATCTCCGCGCCTCCCTTCAGCAAAAATTGCGCATTCGCTGGTTTCTGGTCGGCACCAGCCTCATCATCGTCCTCTTCGCCCTCGGCGTCATCCCGTTATTCGACCAAACCCCCAACCCCACCATCCACTTCCTGTTCACGATCGGCCCCACCCTCGTCTTCACCATCATCTTCACCATCTTCGCCTACGCCGCCACCACCCAACGCCTGATCGATGTCCGCATCGTCGTCAGCCGCGCCATGCTCGTCACCGCCCTGATCTCCATCATCGTCGCCAGCCTCGGCGCCAGCGAACGCCTGATCGTCAGCAGCGCCCTCGGCAGCAACGCCAGCCATGCCCTCGAACTCACCGTCGCCCTCGGCGTCGGCATCCTCTTCCACCAAGCCCAACGCTGGATCGAAGCCGCCATCGACCGCCTATTCTTCTGGCGCGAACACCAAGCCCGCGCCCAACTGCGCGACTTCGTCCGCGACGCCGGCTTCATCGAATCCACCGACATCCTCACCACCCGCATTGTCACCGCCCTCGCCCAACGCCTCGATGCCCCCGGCGCCGCCCTCTATGAATGGCGCGGCGACCTCATCGAACGCACCGCCCAAACCGGCACCCAGCCCTACCCCCCCACCCTCGACCCGGACGACCCCGCCCTCGTGCGCCTGCGCGCCACCCGCGCCCCGCTCGACCTGCACGGCCTCAACAGCAGCCTCGATACCGACGGCATGGCACTCCCCCTCGCCCTGCGCGGTCGCCTGTTCGGCGTCATCGCCTGCCGCCCCCGCACCGCCGGCAAATACGCCCAATCCGAAATGGACGAACTCGGCCGCGCCGCCCACGACACCGGTGCCGCCCTCTTCGCCCTGCGCGCCCGCGCCAACGAAACCCTGATCGAACAACTCGCCACCAACCGCATCACCGCCCAACAAGCCATCACCGAAGCCCGCACCCTCACCGGCCTATAACCCGCGCCGCTCCCACCCGACGGCGCTTGCCGATCCCCCCCAACCATGTGACACCACAGGCCTGACATCCACAAAGCGAGCCAACCCATGTTCGACGAACCCGGTTTTCCCAGCGACCCCGACGATGACGCCGCCACGCCCCCACTGCACACGTTCGTCTATTGCAGTCGCGCCGCCGACCGCGTGGACGACGCCGAGGTCAACCGCCTCATCGACGCCGCACAACGCCATAATCGCACCTGCGGCATTACCGGCGTACTCGTTTTCGGCAGCGGCGTCTTCTTCCAATGGATCGAGGGGCCAGAAGCCGCCGTGCGCAAACTCATGGCCAGCCTGCATAACGATCCGCGCCATTACGATATCGTCGCGCTCGACCAAAGCGCGGAAAAACGCGAACGCCTCTATCCGAATTGGCAAATGGAACGCGTCAGCGCCGAAGACATCCACGAAGTGCTCCAAGACGCGCTCGAAACCGCCGAAGACGAGAATAATATCGCAGCCCTGCAACGTATTCTCGATCATCTGGCCACAAACTCCCTCGATTCGCTGGGGCGCGCTCAATAGGTCAGCAACACGCCGCTTCGCGCCGATCATCCCCTGAGCCGAAATCGCGTCCAAAGCGCCACCCAACGGCGCAAAAATCAGGCGGAGCAAAACTGCTTTTTTGAAAAAAAGCAGCAAAAAACTCTCGCTCCAACACGCCACCACCCCGTCATTGCGAGCGCAGCGCGGCAATCCATCGTCGGCCCGTCATTATTGACCCTGCAAATCCGTCCTCGCCACATCCGCAGCGCCCTCTTGCAAGGCCGCTCAAATAAGCTATCCAAACACCCACAGGAGCACTACAATGGTTTACCAACGCGACCTCGGAAAATTACTGATATTAGTATCAATAACCGTTCCGAATATATGTCTAGCCCAAACGGTAACGATCGTCCCCCCTTCGTCAATCGCGTCGGGAAAGCCGGTATGGGTCGCCAGCGATAGAGACAAATCAGCCATAGATGCGTTAGTTGATATTGGGGATATGCGGCAGGTTGGCGATGAGTTGGACGTCAGCATTCGTTGGCCGTATGCGCCCACTGAGCGTGGTCATGAACAAGCAGAAGAAGACCGTGTTATTTGCCAACCAGACGAGGCGATCTCTTTCGACATTAACGACGGCTTCATTGGTGCCGATGGACAATACCATAAAATCAATACGTACAACCCAATAAAAGAACGTAAACAGGCTGAGCATTATAGCGCCGAGATGGCAAAAATGGGCGGAATACCCCCTTCTTATGGGACAGATCCGCGCAGCTTAGCCTGTTGGGCCGCAGCACGGAAATGCGCGGGACAGAATTTTACCTGGCCACCACCACCGAACAATACCCCCCTCGAAAACACGCCCAAAGCCACCGAGATGAATGATAATTATAATAAATCCTTCGTCCCGAATTGCGCGCTCAAATAACAAAATAAGTTCGCGATCAAGCAAGCGTAGGATGGGTGAGCGAAGCGCTACCCATCAATGCCTCCCTCGCCTCTTTCAACGCCACCGCAGCGCCGGCCCAATCTGCTGGATAGAACAGCATCGCCTTGCCCCAAGCCTCGGCATCAAGAAGCGATGGGTAGCGCTGCGCTCACCCATCCTACGCTTGCTAGCGCTCGCGACACCCTGAATATTCTGGAAACGATCAGACTGTTACCACCTTGGCAAATCAGAAATAATGCGGTAAGGTTATTCGATGTTAAAAGCGCAGATAAGTCGCCGTGAAACCGTGGCTGTACCTGTGGTGACGGACACCACGTCAACTTTGGAGGCTTTTATAAAAGCAGTAATGAAGTATGCAAAAGCCGAAACTGATTTCAAGTGTTACCGTGGGCAGCGCAATGTCAAATGGAAGAATGTGCCTGGTTTACTTCGACCGGGCCTAAGCAAGCTGGAGGAAAATGAGAAACGAGCGATACGCGACCTCATTACTGTTCATCCAAACGAATTCTCCGATGACCAAACCATGTTCGACCGACTCGTCCGTATGCAGCACTTCGGTCTACCCACGCGATTAATGGACGTGTCATTAAATCCATTGGTTGCACTCTATTTTGCAACTGATCCCGGCCCAGACGGTGAACACTCGGATGGGGTCGTTACTGCCTTTTCAATCCCGAAGGGGCGAGAGAAGTATTTTGATAGTGATTCAGTAAGCTGTCTAGCAAATTTAGCAAATCTGACAAAAGAGGAGAAAAATGCGATCATTAATATCCGAGAGAACCGCACCAAAGGTGTGAAGAAATCGATTGAAGTGAGGCAAGTGAACGGGCTTGCGGAATACCATCGGCTTCAACAATTTATTAGAGCAGAAAAGCCACACTTCTTGCCAAATATTGACCCAATCGACCTGTTCAAACCCTACTACGTTCATCCAAAGATGAGTAATCGGCGGATTTTGGCTCAATCTGGTGGTTTTATAATTCATGGTCTTGAGCCGCCAAAAAGCATTAACTTCGCACAGATCATACGCGAAAAAAAATTCATTATTCCACAAAAATCAAAGGGTGCCCTGAGGAGTGCTCTTGATTTGCTTGGCATTAATGAGAGCAATCTTTTTCCGGAACTTGATAAAGCGGCGAAGCGTATTGAAGCACGCTATACAACCATATAGAAAACAGGATGCGTAGTATTATTGTTGGTAAAATAACGGCCGTTAAACCAAATATCAAATTTCTTAATTCTTAATCGAAAAGTAAGCGATGGGTAGCGCTCTGCTCGCCCATCATACGCCTGCTAATTATTGGGCCAGAATACAATGACCAAATCGGAAGAAGGAATGACACGTGAAGTGTATATTTTGTCTTGGCGAAAAATCGGGGTCTGAAGAGCACGTATTCCCTTTAGCCATCGGGGGCTCTTTGACGATGTCCCGAGTATGCCGTGATTGCAATTCATTTCTAGGAAACAATATTGACGCCGCATTGACAAATTTTGCGCCAATTCTGTGGAAGCGAGGGGAGTTCGGCCTAGCCGGCAATTCTGGCAAAGCACCAAGCCGGTTTAATATCTTCGATGGAGAAGCTAAACTAGCCGAAGATCCGGATAAGCGACTGAAGGTTCGATACAATCCGACAACAGAAAAATTCGATATTTCCCTGATCTTCCACAAGCGAAAAGTGCAATTGCCCAACGGCACGATAGCGGTCCAAATTACGGTGGATGCGAAGGAACGGAAAAATATTCCAAAAATAATTCAACGGGAACGCAAAAGACAGGGTATGCGATCGCTAACTGACGAAGAAATGTCGCAAATAATCGGAAGTCTCGAGGTGCAAGAAGGTCAGCAACCAACTTTTATTATCAATCCAAAAATTAATTTTGCTCGTCTCCGCCACGCGATGCTTAAGATTGTTTACGAACTAGCTTTTATGTGGCTCGGCGAAACCTACCTTGATGATCCAAGCGCCGCTACCATTCGTGCGGCGATATTGAATCCGGATTCAAATGAGACGCAATTTTTGATGGGGAGCGCTGGACTCATTCCCGAAGGAAACTCCTCGTTCAAATTATGGCAGCTACATCCAAAACATCATTTAGCTTATGGCATTGAGATAGATGGAACAATTATTATCGCCATTCGGATATTTGATCTTCTGGAGGCAACAATACCCGTCACCGAGCGTGCCGGGAGATATATTTCTAATATGAAAGTGCAAAATGAGCTCAGATATCTAGTGATCGATGCAACGAGTGGCGTGACGCATGATTCATCCTGGCTAGAAGAGGTCATCCGCGTCGGCCAATTGATGTCTATAAACGGCCAGCTACCACCGTTTCCCGATCCACTTGCAAGTCCGCCATGATACACATTGGCAATTGTTCAAATATCGAAGAAACGTTCAATTTTGGAAATCCACAACATCGCGGGAAAGCAAACGTCGCCCCGTCCCCACCACGCCCTCTTGCAACGCCGCTTAAATGAGCCATTCTGATGCGCAAAGGGAATTTTATGGCCAACGCAGCGCATCAGCGGCGATAACCCCATCAAACAGACCACCCACCTGCGCCCATCACCGACCCTCCCCGCTTGCTAACCGACGCTACGCCTCAACCTGTTCATCGAAATCAAGTTCCACGCCATCAGTCACGACCTCTGCTATGAGGCGCGGGAGCCAAACTTTACCTATCTGCGCCTCTAGAAGGTCAGCATGCCCCATCCTCCCAGAGTAAATACCGACAAACTGTAGCGCATCAGATGCGTCTATTGTGAGTATGCCGGGCAGAATACTCATCGCCTCGCGCGAGGCGTCCGGGCGCCGTAGCCGTTTGAAAACAGGACTGCCAGACATTCCTCGCCGTGTTGCGGCGTCGATCCAAAAACACGGTTCGCCACCCGCGGGAAAAGCTGGTTCAGAGGCGACATAACCGCCTTTCCATAACGGGAGCGTTCCCGTTGGGTTAAGCCCAATCGGGAAGCCGACTATGACGACAGCATCGCCAATTTCCAGCTCGGTATTCTTGTCAGGCTGTACCGCACTGATGCAACACTCTAAATTACCCCCTTCGCTTTGCATAATTTCGGTAACGGCAAGGTCGATTTTCTGTCCTTGCCGATGCATACGCCATCTGCTGCCCGAGCGGTAATCTATTGGAATCTTTATCTTAGTAGGGGTGTCAAAAAATTGGCCAGTCGAGCGGATGAATTGGCCATTGACCATCAAGATACTGTGGTTCCAAACGATCAATGAATCTGGCGTGATGCCGTCCTTTGCTTTGCATAGACCCGTATTGGGATCACGCCCCGTTACGCAATGCCAATTTGTGACGAGAAATCTCTTGTCACCTACCCGTTCATAAAAAGCCGATGCAAAGCTCAGACTTACAGTGCCACAACAAAGCTCAATACGCACAACCGTCAACGAAACGACGTTTAATCGGGACGTAACCAAATTATACATTTGCTATTCTCGTCTCTTATAGAGTCAGTATTAACTCACTAACTTTCGGCATTCAATCGTAGCACAGAGCAATCACACGCGCTATTCCAAAATTGAAAAAGCACTCCCGCCATTCAGTCCCAATCCGGCACAGACGCGACACTTTCCCCTTTCGCACCCACCCCCCTTCATGCTCTTATGCGCGCGTGACCAACCAGCCCACCCTTGTTAGTCTTTCGCGCCGCTTCGCCATCCTCATGCGCGGCTTGCGCAGCGCATTTATCGGGCGCGGTAACCAAACCGGCCTGCCCCGCCCCCTGCTCGATGCCATTGCGCGCCGCCTCAACGGCATGATCGCCCGGTTCGATCATCTGCTGGCCCGCGGCCCGCAAACGCCATCCCCCAAAACCCCCAATCACGCCGCCCGCGCCCCGAGCGCCCCTACACGCCCGATCCCGTGCCCCGCCATCACGCCTGGCTGCTCCGCCTCGTTCCCGCCACCGAAACCGAGGCCAATATCTGCGTCACCCACCGCCACGCCATCACCCAATTCCTGGCCGATCCCGCGATGCGCGCCGCCATCGACCAAAACCCAGCCCTGCACCCGCTGCTGCGCGCCCTCTGCCGCATGCTCGGCATCCCCCGCCCCACGCACCTGCCAGCCCCCACCCGCAACCCAACCACCACCCCACCCCGCCCCCGCAAACCACGGCGCAACCATCCGCCCCGCCCCTCACCCTTCCCAACCCCGCCGCCCAAACCCACCCCCTGGGATCAACGCCAAGCCTTCCACGCCTGGTTCGGCCCACCCCGTTTGCAATATTTTTAATCCCCGCCACCGCATCACGCCTATTTCGTTGCGTTATCGTAATAAAAACCCACACCCCGCCGCCGCTGGTCAATCCGCCCAATTTCCGCCAATAGAGCAGCGTCTCAAACCCTCACCCTGCCAAGTCCCTAAGGATCACCCGCCTTGAGCAAGCTCCAACCGCCGCGCGGCACCCAAGACCTGATCGGCCCCGAAGCCCGCCGCCACGCCCACATCATCAGCACCGCCCAACGCATCGCCGCCCTCTACGGCGCCGAACCCTGGTCCACCCCCATTTTCGAAGCCACCGCCGTCTTCTCGCGCAATCTCGGCGAAACCTCCGACATCGTCACCAGAGAAATGTATAATTTCGCGGATCGCGGCGGTGACAGCCTGACCCTCCGCCCCGAAGGCACCGCCGGCATCTGTCGCGCCCTGGTCACCAACGGCCTCACCCAATCCCTGCCGCAAAAAATCTTCTACGCTGGCCCGATGTTCCGCTACGAACGCCCGCAAAAAGGCCGCTACCGGCAATTTCACCAAATCGGCTTTGAAATCCTCGGCGCCGAAACCGCCCTGGCCGATGCCGAAGCCATCGCCTGCGCCGCCACCATCCTGCATGAGCTGGGCATCACCGAGGGCGTCACCCTCAACATCAACACCCTGGGCGACCCCCAAAGCCGCGATGCCTACCGCGCCGCCCTGATCACCTATTTCACCGCCCACGCGGCGCAACTCTCCGCCGATAGTCAAACCAGGCTCGAAAAAAACCCGCTCCGCATCCTCGATTCCAAAGACCCGGCGGATATCGCCCTGGTGGCCAACGCCCCCACCATCGCGCCCTACCTCACGCAAGAAGCCGCCAGCTTTTACGCCGCGCTGAAATCCCACCTCACCGCCATGGGCGTCGCCTACATCGAAAATCCCGGCATCGTCCGTGGCCTCGATTATTACAACCACACCGCCTTCGAATTCGTCACCACCCGCCTCGGCGCCCAAGGCACCGTGCTCGCCGGCGGGCGCTATGATGGCCTGGTCGAACAACTGGGCGGCCCCGCCATCTCCGGCATCGGCTGGGGTGCTGGCATCGAACGCCTCGCCATGCTGATCGCCGAACCGCCCGCACCCCCCGCCCCGATCATCGTCATCCCCATCGATGCCACCCACGAACCCGCCGCCATTTCGCTCCTCACCCAACTGCGCCGCCAGGGCATCGCCGCAGAGATGAATTATCGCGGCAACCTCAAACGCCGCCTGGAGCGCGCCAACAAAACCGGCGCCAACTGGGCCATCCTAGTCGGGCCGGAGAGCAGCACCGATCAAGCCGCCCTGAAAAACCTCGCCGATGGCACCCAACAAACCCTCCCCATCGCCACTCTGTTGCAGCAGCTCGCCCCCCGCCCATGAGCCTCGACCACCAACTTGATCGTATCGCCGAACGCGCCCATGAATTGCGCGCCATGCTCGCCTCCGGCCTCGATGGCGAACGCTTCGTCGCCGCCTCGCGCGAACTGGCCGGCATCGAACCGCTCGAAGCCCTGATCCAGCAATTGCGCGCAGGCCAGCGCGCCCAAGCCGAAGCCGAAGCCGCCCGCGCAGACCTCGAATTGCGCGAGCTAGCGGATGCCGAACTTGCGCTCCTGCACGAACAATTACCCGCCCTGGAGCGCGAAATCCGCCTGCTCCTGCTCCCGCGTGACGAGGCGGATGATCTGCCCGCCATCCTCGAAATCCGCCCCGCCGCCGGCGGTGATGAAGCCGGCCTGTTCGCCGCCGAACTGTTCGCCGCCTATCGCCGCTACGCCGATTTACGCGGCTGGCGCTTCGAAAATCTGGACTACACCGAGTCCGAACTCGGCGGGCTGAAAGAAGGCATCGCCGAAATCACCGGCAAATCCGTGTTCGCCCGGCTGAAATATGAAAGCGGCGTGCATCGCGTCCAGCGCGTGCCTAGCACCGAAACCCAAGGCCGCATCCACACCTCCACCATCACCGTGGCCGTGCTGCCCGAAGCCGAAGACGTCGATATCGCCATCGATGAGGGCGATCTCAGGATCGATGTTTATCGCGCCTCCGGGGCCGGCGGTCAGCACGTCAATAAAACTGAAAGCGCGGTGCGCATCACCCATTTGCCCACCGGCATCGTGGTCACCATGCAGGAAGAACGGAGCCAGCATAAAAACCGCGCCAAGGCGATGAAAGTGCTGCGCTCACGCATCTATGACGCCGAACGCGCCCGCGCCGATGCCGGGCGCGCCGCCGATCGTAAATCCCAAGTCGGCACCGGCGACCGTTCAGAGCGCATCCGCACCTATAATTTCCCCCAAGGCCGCGTCACCGACCATCGGATCAACCTGACCCTCCATAAAATCGACCGGATCATGCAAGGCGAGTTCGATGACATTATCGAAGCCCTGATCGCCCACGATCAAGCCGCCAAACTCGCCGCCCAATCTTGAATAGCGAAGCCACCACCACCCTCCTCACCCGCCTCAGCGCCCAACTGCGCGCCGCCGGCATCGATCAACCACGCCGCGAAGCCCGCCTGCTGCTCGCTTTTTCGCTCCGCTGCCGCATCGAGACTCTCCTGCTCCGCGATCAGATCACCGAAATCGAGGCCGAGGCCGCACAAAACCTCGTCGCCCGCCGCGCCGCCCATGAACCGCTCGCCTTTCTCACCGGCCACGCCAATTTCTGGTCCCTCACCCTCGCCGTCAGCCCCGCCACCCTGATCCCCCGCGCCGATAGCGAAACCCTGATCGAAGCCGCCCTCGCCCAATTTCCGCACCGTGATGACGTGACGCGGATTCTCGATCTCGGCACCGGCACGGGCGCCCTGCTCCTCGCCGCCCTCACCGAATTTCGCGCCGCCCACGGCATCGGGATCGACCGGATCGAAGCCGCCGCCCAACTCGCCCGCGCCAACGCCCAATCGCTGGGTCTCGCGCAGCGCAGCCATTTCATCGTGGCCGATTGGGCCGCCCCGCTCGCCGGCCGGTTTGATCTGATCCTGGCCAACCCGCCTTACATCCCAAGCCATGACATCCCCGGCCTGATGCCCGAGGTCGCGCAGTACGAACCCGCCTCCGCGCTCGATGGTGGTGGCGATGGGCTGAACGCCTACCGTGCCATCCTGGCCGATCTCCCGCAGCGCCTCGCCCCGCACGGCGCCGCCATCCTCGAATGCGGCCTCGGCCAAGCCGCCCCCCTGCGCGCGATGGCCGAAGCTGCGGGCTTCGCCGTCACCACCCGCCACGACCTCGCAACCATTCCCCGCGCCCTGATCATCACCCGGCCAAACCCCTGATAAAAAAACAATTTGGCACCAGCGAATGTTTGCGCTATAAATTATCCGTTCGATCATGAATCGCGCCTCTGGCCCGCTCATGCCGATCAACCTCCCGCCCCTGGTCGTCCGTTCGATGTGCTGATGGGTCTGACCGGATGGGAGTTCGCCGACATCGCTGCGCCACCAAAACATCCCGCCCACCGAAGGCAGGACCCGGTCGCGGACGATCGGCGCGGAAGACAGGGGCCATGATGCAGCCCGCGTCCGCCGCTCCACCACACCATGACAGGACGATCGAACTCGATGAATATTAAACGCATGCGCAGCCGCAATAATCGCCCCAATAGTGGCGGTAACGGCAATTTCCGCAGCTTCCAGAACAGCGCGCCGCTCAATCGCAACCATGTGTTCGACAGCAACGGCCCGGAGCAGCGCGTGCGCGGCACCGCCCAACAGCTCTACGATAAATATCAGCAAATGGCCCGTGATGCCTCAAGCAGCGGTGATCGGGTATTGGCCGAGAGCTATTACCAATATGCCGAGCATTATTTCCGCATCATCCTCGCGATGAACCAGGCGCAAGGCAGCCACACCGCCCCGCAAGCCCAGCCGCATGCGAGCCAGAATAATGGCCAGCACCATAACGGCAACAGCCAAAATTACCGCGCCCGCGAAGCGAGCGACGAAATCGAAGCCGAGCTGAACAACACGATTGGCGCCGAGCTGCGCACCCCCGGCTATGGCGAGCAACCGATCATCGAAGCCCGCGAAATCCCGATCAGCCCGGTGCCGCCCGAAAATTAATTATTCCCGCCGCAAAATCCGATCATTGACGAACCGGGCGAGCCCGCGCGCGCGAAACCGCTCCCGCAGGGCCGCCTCGTCATACTCGGTTTGCACCCAGTCCAGAAACCCAATCCGCCCCTCCGCCTCGCGGGCATAAGTCTCAATGAACGCGTCGAGAATCCCAGTATTGGATTGTTTGATATGGCCATAGCGCCAGCTCAGCTCAGCCAGCGCCTGCGCCGAACTGCCGCCCTCGATCAGCCAATATAACGCCGCCGCCAGCCCGGCCCGATCGGCACCGGATTTGCAATGGATCAAGCCGGGCCGCGCCATGGTGCGGTAAATCTCTGCCAGCCGCAGGATTCGCACCCGCTGCGGCGCGCCCCGCGATTCCAGCGCCATATCGTAAAATTCGAGCCCCAACCGCCCCGCCGCCTCGCGCGACAGCGCATCCGAGCCATTCGCGCACGGCCCGCGCAAATTAATCACGCTGCGCAACCCCACCTCTTGGACATAGCGCCGCAAATGCCCCGGCAGCGGATGGTTCGAGCGATACAACACACCCGGCTGCACCGGGGCAAAATTGGTCCAGCCGAGCCGCAGCACCGCATGATCGACGAACAACGCATCGATCCACGCGTTGCGCCGCCCGGCCTTGCTCACCAAATCGCCGCGATAAATCGTGTCCATCAGGCCAATAATCTCACGGCCAGCGCGCTTCCGGCGGCAGGCTCATCAAAATCGCCTCGATATTGCCGCCGGTTTTCAGGCCAAAAATCGTCCCGCGATCATAGAGCAAATTGAACTCGACATAGCGGCCCCGGCGCACGAGTTGCGCTTCGCGCTCCTCTGGCGTCCAATGCTCGCCCATCCGCCGCCGCACAATCGCGTCATAGCCACGCAAAAACCCTAAGCCGACATCGCGGGTAAAGGCGAAATCCCGCTCAAGATCGCCGGTGTCCAGATAATCATAAAAAATCCCGCCGACCCCACGGGTTTCCCCGCGATGCGGCAGGTAAAAATACTCATCGCACCATTTTTTATATTTTGGGTAATAGTCAGGATCATACGCATCGCACACCGCCTTGAAGGCCGCGTGGAATGTCGCGCCATCCTCCGCCGAGGCTGGTGTGCCCGGTTGCAGCGGCGTCAAATCCCCCCCGCCACCAAACCAGCCTTTGGTGGTGACGATCATCCGGGTGTTCATATGCGCCGCCGGCACACGCGGGCTGCGCATATGTGCGACCAGACTAATCCCCGCCGCCCAAAATCGGGGGTCTTCGGCAGCCCCAGGGATTGATTTGCGAAATTCCGGACTGAATTCGCCCCAAACGGTGGAAATATTCACCCCCACCTTCTCAAATACCCGCCCGCGCATCACGCTGGTGACCCCACCGCCGCCGGACTCCCGGCTCCACGCCGTCCGCTCGAATCGCCCGGCGGGCAAATCCGAGCCAGAATACTCATCCTCAATCGCCTCGAACGCCGCGCAAATCTGATCGCGCAAATGGGCGAACCACGCTTGCGCCTGCGGTTTCAGCGCCTCATGGCGCGGCACATCCAACACCGGACTCTCGGCAGTCATTTCGGCCTCCTTGACACCATTCCCTCTATAGCGCCGAACCGCCTGACATCACAAAACCGCGCCAATGGCTTGAATCTTCACGCCATTCGCGCCATGCCAGCCTATCCATGCGCCAAACACCCATCCGGTTCCTCACCATCCTGGCCCTGGCCTTCGCCGCCGTTGGGTTCGGGGCCATGGCCTGGGTTTTCATCGCCGCACTCGGCCCGATTCGCCCCGCTGCCGCATCTTATGCGCCCGCCACCATTACGGCATCACGCCCATGACCCCGCCAAGCGAACCCGGCGCGCCGCCCAACTGGCTCGAACAGCGCCTGCCGATAGGCCGGATACTGCGCGATACGCTGATTTTTGCGCCGGTCCCCGCCGATTTCAGCCTCGGTGCCTGCTTCGAGCCGTTGATCTGGGGCGCGCTGATCACCCTCACCTTCACCGGCATTTGGCTGGGCCTGTTTTACCACGCCGCCCCGCACGGCGCCTTCACCTCACTGCAAACCATCATGCGCGCCGTGCCGTTTGGCTGGCTGATCCGCGATTTGCATCGCACCGGGGTTAGTATTTTGTTCGCCCTGGCCTATTTGCAATTGTTTCGCGCCTTGCGCCTCGGCTTGTATCGCGATGGCCGTGAGCTGGCCTGGATTGTTAGCATCGTTCGGTTTGCGACCTTCCTGTTCCTCGGCGTGCTCGGCTTTATCATGATCGATGGTGCCGCGAGCGTTGCTCTCAGCCTGGATTTGGCCGCGCATCTGGCCGCCATCCCACGGATCGGCCCCGCTATTGCTCAAGCCTTTCTAGGTGCGGCCAGCGGATTATCCAGCCCCGATCTCACCCGGATCGCCATGGCGCATATCGCGATCGGGTTTTTGCTGTTGTTGATCGCGGGGCTGACCAGCCTGACCCAGCGCCTGGCCCCGCCGGCCAATCGCGATGGCTTACCCCGGCTTGATCCGCGCGATCTGGTGGCGTTCCACCCTCATGCCTCGCCGCGCCTCTTCGCCGCCGCGATCATCACCGGCTTGATCTTTTTCGGCCTGATCCTTGCCGCCCCGCATATTCAATCGAGTCGGCTGAACGCGATTGCAGCTGGTAGGCTGGCGCTGCCGCTGCATCTTGATTTGCCCTGGTATCTGCTTGGCTTTGCGGGACTCGCGCAAGCGGGCCAAAGCCTGGGCGGTGGCACCGCGCTGATCGCGGTCTTGCTGATCCTGCTCGCGGCCCTGCCTTGGCTTGACCGCAGCCCCGCCGCCGCTGCGCGCTACCGCCCTTGGCACCGCCGGGCGCTGTGGCTGCTCGCCAGCGCCTGGGTTTTGCTCTCGATCGGCGCGGCGGACCATCGCGGCGCGTGGCCGCTGATTACGGATCTGAGCGCCTTCTATGTGATGGCTCATTTTTGTCTCGTCACCCCGCTGATTAGCCTGCTTGAAAAACCCAAGCCGGTGCCCACCCGCTTGCGTGGAGCGAAAAACTGATGCGCGCCGCGATGATTGCACTCCTCGCATTGGTCGCGTTCAGCCCGGTGGCGCGCGCGGCACCGCATTTTGGCTTCACCGCACCGCTGGGCACTTATAACAAGGCCACGCTACGGGCCGGTTTTGCGGTGTATCAGGCCGACTGCGCCGCTTGCCATGGGATCAGCGCGGTGCGCGCGCGTGACCTTGCGGGTTTGGGCGTGAGCCCAGCCGCGATGGCGCGATGGCGCGCCCTGCGCCCGACCCAACAGCCTGCCGCCCCCGATCTTTCGCTGATCGCCACCGCCTTGCCGCATGGCGCGGCCAGCATCGTATCGCTCCTGCGCGTTCATCATCCGCCCAAATCGGCGGCGATGGCGCATGATGTTGCCGAATTCCTCGCCTGGTCGGCGGACCCGACCCTCGACCAGCGCAAATCCATCATGCTACGCGCCATGATCTATCTGGCCATTTTCGGCCTCATCGGCTTTTTCGCCCTACGACAGGACCGCACCCCATGACCCTTGCTGCCCCGCCCGCCAAAACCCCGATCATCGGCATTATCGGCGGCTCCGGCCTTTATGAAATCGATGGGCTGGAAGACCAGCATTGGGAACATGTCAGCACGCCGTGGGGCGAACCTTCGGACGCGCTGCTCTTTGGCAAGCTCGGCGGGGTGCAGTTGGTTTTTCTGCCCCGGCATGGTCGCGGCCATCGCCGCTCGCCCTCGGATTTGAATTATCGCGCCAATATCGATGCGCTGAAACGCGTGGGGGTGACCGATATTCTCTCACTCTCCGCCGTTGGCAGCCTGCGCGCCGATTTGCCGCCCGGTCATTTCGTGATTGTCGATCAATTTATCGATCGCAGCTTTGCGCGGACCAAAAGTTTTTTCTCGGTCGGCTGCGTTGCGCATGTCTCGATGGCGGACCCGGTCTGCACCCGCCTGGGCGACGCGCTGGAACGCACCGCCCGCCAGCTTGATCTGCCGGTGACCCGTGGCGGCACCTATTTGGTGATGGAAGGTCCGCAATTCTCCACCCGTGCGGAGAGCCATCTCTATCGCTCCTGGGGCTGCTCGGTGATTGGCATGACCAACATGCCGGAAGCCAAGCTCGCCCGCGAGGCGGAAATTTGTTACGCGACCGTGGCGATGGTCACTGATTTTGATTGCTGGCACGATGAGCATGACGCCGTGACGGTCGATCAGGTGGTGAAAATCCTGCTCGGCAATGCGGATCATGCGCGGGCCTTGGTGCGCGCCATCGCCCCGACCCTCGCGACCCCGCGCCATCATTGCACGGCGGGATGCGACCACGCGCTCGACCACGCGATTATCACCCCGCCTGCGGCGCGCGACCCGGAATTGGTGGCGAAGCTTGATGCGGTGGCGGGCCGCGTGCTCGGCGGGTAATCGCCCCGGCGCTATCCCGCCTTCACCCAGCCGGATTCGTCCTGGCGCCAATAGGTGAGGCTGTGCCCGGCCTGTTTCGCCGCCGCCCAGCGGCTGCGCGCCGCCGTCACCCGGTCAGGATCGGTGCCATCGAATAAGTCAAATACCCGCTCGAACCGATCGAGCGGAATCGGCGCGCCATCGGCCAAAAACAAAAATCCCGCCTGATTGCCGGGATGATCCGCCATGCTCAGCAAAATGGGCTGTGCCGCATCATCCGCCCCGCCCGCCATGCCATGCGGCAGCCAATCGGGATTTTCGCTCCGCCACAGCGCGTCATCGATGCTGGCGAGCAAGGACGGATCTTGCGCGACCAGCAATATTCGCGCCCCTGCCGCCAAGCTGCGCCCGAGCAAGGGCGGCAGGGCCGCGAGCAATTTGGTGCGGGTTAGATGATAAAACCCGATGGCGGCCATCCAAGCCGATCCTCGCGCTATTCGATCACGATGCGCGGCCCTGCTGATGCCGGTGCCGCGCTGATTTGGGCGGATACTGCTGCCGCCACCGATTTGAACGCCCGTGCCGCCTCGCTCTCGGGCGCGCTCACCACCACCGGCGTGCCGGCATCTGAGGTTTCGCGGATTGCCAGCAGCAGCGGCACTTCGCCGAGGAACGGCACGCCGATGCGCGCCGCCTCCGCCCGCGCGCCGCCATGGCCGAAAATTTCGCTGCGCTCGCCGCAATGCGGGCAGGTGAAAAAGCTCATATTCTCGACAATGCCCAAAATCGGCACCCGCACTTGCCGGAACATCGCCACGCCACGACGCGCATCCGCCAGCGCAATATCCTGCGGGGTTGAGACCACGACGGCGCCGGTCAATTTCACCCGCTGGGCCAGGGTTAATTGAATATCCCCGGTTCCGGGCGGCAAATCGATCACCATCACATCGAGCGCGGGCCACGCCACCTGCCCCATGAGCTGCATCAGCGCATTCAGCACCATCGGCCCGCGCCACACCATCGCGGTTTCTTCATCGACCACATGCCCGATGGAAATGGCGTGCAAGCCCCAGGCCTGAATCGGCACCAGCCGGTTGCCCTCCATCGCCGGTTTGCCCTGGTGGCCCAGCATGCGCGGCAATGACGGCCCGTAAATATCGGCATCGAGCAGGCCGACCCGCAGCCCGGTTTGCGCCAGTGCCGCCGCCAAATTCACCGCGACGGTAGATTTACCCACCCCGCCTTTGCCGGACGCGACCGCGATGATCGCGCCGACATTGGCTAATAAAGCCGGTGCTGCCGACGCGGGTGCTGCCGACGCAGAACCGGGGGGCGGTGCAGGCTCCGCTGCGCGCTGGGCGGTGAGCACCACCGTTGCATTGCGCACGCCGGCCAATTGGCTGAGGGCGCGCTCCAGCCCGGCCCGCATTGCTTCGAACCGGGCCGCTTCGGCGCGGTCTACGCGCAGCGCCACCTGCACCAGCCCCTCGCGCACCGAGACCGAATCGAGCCGGTCCGCGCCAACCCCCGGAAATCCTAAAACGACCGACCGTACCTGCTGCTCATCCATTATTCGCTCCAATTTTCCGCGCCAATTCCGATCACGCTTGGGCGGCACCATTGCCCGCCGGGCCGATCTGCGCAAGCATCTCCACGCTCAGCACCAGATCAGGCGTCAGCACGCCATAGAGATGTGGAAATAATGTGCCGCCGCGCGCCGGTTCCCAGCGCACCGCCGCCCCCAACGGCACCAGATTGATCGCGGCCAGCACCAGCCCGGTTGCGCCGGCAAAATGCGCGGCCAGCGTGCCAGCTACCTGCGCGCGGGTGGATAAATGAATGAACCCGTCCGCCTGATCGGCGGGCGAGCCGGCAAAATTTCCCTCGCGCTGAAACTGCGCCCATTCGGACGCCCGAAAAATTTTATACGCCACATTCTCCATTTTTTGCTCCTATTGTCGCGCCTTGGCATTTTGGTGCCGCCCATTTTCGCTGACGGCGAAACGCTCTACACGGCCTTATCCGTTCACCGAACCGAGGCTCCATGATCCGCCTAGACAATATCAGCAAGCAAAACGGCCAACGTCTGGTCTTTATCGAAGCCTCCTGCGCTCTGCAAAAGGGCGAGAAAATCGGGCTGGTTGGCCCGAATGGCGCGGGCAAGACCACCTTGTTTCGCATGATTACGGGCGCGGAGGTGCCGGATGAAGGGCAGATTCTGGTGGAGCGCGGTGTGAGTATCGGCCTGTTCAGCCAGGATGTTGGCGAGATGGCGGGGCGCAGCGCGGTGGCGGAGGTGATGGATGGCGCGGGGGCGGTGAGCGAGATCGGCGCCGAACTTTCCCGCCTTGAAGCGGCGATGGCCGATCCGGATCAGGCCGATCAGCTCGATGCGATCATTGAGCGCTTTGGCGATGTGCAAGCGCGCTTCGAGGCGCTGGGCGGCTACGCGCTTGATGGCCGGGCGCGCGAGGTGCTGCACGGGCTTGGCTTCAGCCAGGCGATGATGGAGGGCGATGTTGGCAATCTCTCCGGCGGCTGGAAAATGCGCGTGGCGCTGGCGCGTATTTTGCTGATGCGCCCGGATGTCATGCTGCTGGATGAGCCGAGCAACCATTTGGATTTGGAGAGCTTGATCTGGCTTGAACAATTTCTGGCCGGTTATGATGGCGCGCTGCTGATGACCTCGCATGATCGCGCTTTCATGAACCGGGTGGTGAATAAAATCATCGAAATCGATGGCGGCAGCTTGACCGATTATGCGGGCGATTATGAGTTTTACGAGCAGCAACGCGCGTTGGCCGAAAAACAACAGCAGGCGCAGTTTGACCGGCAAAAGGCGATGCTGGCCAAAGAAATCAGTTTCATCGAACGCTTCAAAGCCCGCGCCTCGCATGCCGCCCAGGTGCAAAGCCGGGTGAAAAAGCTCGAAAAAATCGACCGGGTAGAGCCGCCCAAGCGCCGTCAGGCCATCGGGTTTGATTTTGCCCCGGCCCCGCGCTCGGGCGATGACGTGGTTTTGCTCCGGGGCGTGTCTAAAGCCTATGGCGAGCGGGTGATTTATCAGGGGCTGGATTTGCTGGTGCGCCGGCGCGAGCGCTGCTGCGTGCTCGGCGTGAATGGCGCGGGCAAATCCACCCTGCTGAAACTGGTGACCGGCAGCACCGCGCCGGATGAGGGCACGGTCAAGCTCGGCGGCAGCGTCAAGCTTGGTTATTTCGCCCAGCACGCGATGGATTTGCTCGATGGCGGCGCCAGCGTGTTCGAGACGCTCGACAGCGCGTTTCCGCACGCCAACCAAGGCACGCTGCGCACGCTGGCCGGCGCGTTCGGCTTTTCGGGCGATGAGGTGGACAAGCCCTGCCGCGTGCTCTCCGGCGGCGAGAAAGCCCGGCTGGTGATGGCGCTGATGCTGTTTGATCCACCAAATTTTCTGGTGCTGGACGAGCCGACCAACCATTTGGACATCGCGACCAAGGAGATGCTGATCACCGCCCTCGCGCAGTATGAAGGCACCATGCTGTTCGTTTCGCATGACCGCCATTTTCTCGCCGCGCTCTCGAACCGGGTGCTGGAGCTGACACCGGAGGGCATTCATTTCTACGGCGGCGGCTACACCGAGTATGTTGCCCGCACCGGCCAGGAAGCGCCGGGGCTGCACGCCTGACGCGCTGGGCTGATTGGCGGGACGCGCTCAGCGCGCGCCGCGCCAGAGGCGCGTATCGAAAGCGAACGGCTTGAGGGCGATCAGCTTGGCCTTGGTGGCGTTCGGATGGGCCGGGTTTAGCAGATAATTGAAGGCATCAGGCACCAGTAGAGAGGGCACGCGCAGGATGGCGGTTCGGCCCTGCGCACACCATTGATCGCCATAGGCTTGGGGATTGGAGGGAAATTCGGTGAGGGTCTCTGGCGGCTCATCGGGCAGGGCGATTTTCATCAACACGAAATCATCGGGTAACAGGTCGGGCGGCAAATCGAGATGGACCCGGACTTCCAGCGCCGCCAAGGCTGGGTGATCGGCGGTATAGACAATGGCGGCGCCTGGCCGGTTCCAACGGCCCCCCACCAGCTTGGCGCCGGACCCGGACAAATCCGCATAGCGCCGCTTGGCGATGCGCCAAGCCGTGATCAAGCGGCGATGCCGTGCGCAATCTGGGTGAGCAATGCTTCGACGGCGCGGGCGCCGGCATCGGTATCGAGCAAATGCAAGGGCGCTTGACCGTCCAGAACACGGCTCGGGCGGCGGAGCCATGTTGCGGCTTTTTCGCGGTTGGCGAACACATCCTCGGCGGTGGCAATGATGCGCAGCAAGCGGGCGAAACGATCCGATTGCTCGACCGATAAGCGGCCAATTTGCCGACGATGCGCCAAGGTTTTGCGGGGCACTGCCAATTGGTCGATTTCAACCGCTGTCACCAACCCGTCGCGGATCGCCTCATCGACCCGGTCGATCGGGAGGCCGCTCCTGATTTCACGGACCGCCTCCAGGCCACTCAATGCTGTGTTCATGATCGGGGCTGTGTTCATAATCGGGCTCCTGGCGATATGCCTTATATATATCGGCATATCGCCGCAATGCAACCTCTTGAGCGGGTTCCGCCCGATGCCATTGATGCGAAAGACGGGGGATGTGAAAAAGTGGCGGGCGCGAAAAATGATAAATTGATGACATCGCCCGCGTGCGATTGCATCGCGGCGCGCTTCATTCCAAACCCGGACATCAGCTCAATTCAGGATTTGCCATGACCGCCCGCCTTGCCCTGCTCACCCGCCTTGCTTTACTCACCGGCCTTGCGGTGCTGCCGCATCGCGCGGCGGCGCACACGCCGAATTTCGCGGTTTCCGGCAGCATTGCGGTTCCTGGCCCGGTCAAATGGGATTATCTGACCACCGAGCCGGGCGCGCACCGGCTGTTCGCGGCGGAGGGCGACCGCATCGCCGTGATCGACACGGCGCGCGATCAGCCGATAGCCACCATTGCGCCAATCAATGGCGCGCACGGCATTGCCCTCGCACCCACGCTCAATCGCGGCTTTGCCACCGCTGGCCTTGCCGGCACCGTGACCATGTTCAACCTGCGGACCCTGCATATCCTGAAAACCATCAAGGTCGGACCCGGCCCGGACGCCATCGCGTTTGATCCGGCGACCAATCGGGTGTTTGCGCCGAACGAGAAAAGCCAGCGCCTGTTCGCCATTGATGCGCGCACGGGCCGCCTTTTGAAATCCATCCCGTTTCACGCCGATCCGGAATTCATTGTCACAGATGGCCGAGGCCACGCTTATCTCAATCTGAAATCCGCCGACCAAATCGCGGTGATCAACACCAGAACCCTGCGCTTGACGCGGCGCATCAATCTCGGTGCGGCCTGCCATGGCCCGGTGGGCCTCGCGATTGATCGCACCCGCCAGCGCCTGTTCGTCTCGTGTGTGAACCACCGGGTTGATATTATCGCCGCCCGTACCGGCCAAAGTCTCGCGACCCTGCCAATTCCCGGCTTTAGCGACGCGATGCGCTATGATCCGCGCGCCAACATCGCCTTCGCCCCCAGCATTGACGGCACACTAACCATCATCGGCGCCACCGACCTAACCCACTACCAAATCATCCAAACCCTCCACACCGCCCCGAGCGCGCGCACTATGGCGTTCGATCAGGCGACCCAAACCGCTTTTCTCTCCGCCGCCACCATTCGCAAAATCCTGCCGCCGAAGCCGGGCAAGAGCTATGGCAAAACCGAATTCGTGCCGGGCAGCTTTCATATCCTTGTCGTTAAGCCGATTAACCGCTAGCCTGACTGCAGAATTAATTCGTGCAGTCAAGAATTGGGGATGGAGGAAGCGATAATGCCTGACATCAATGTGAAAAATTTTACTGACAAAGCCTTCGAAATTAACAAACGACTCGGCAAAATCTTCAGTAGCTCACTCGACCCACTGATCAGTGAACTTGGCAAAGCCCCCACACTGATGGCCGACCCTGCCAAAATGGCCCGGCTGCAAGAGTTGATTTTTTTTATCCCCGCGGATCGGCAACAAAAATATCAAGCCGCGCTCGACCTACTGGCACCGTCGGGCCTGCGGATCTGTGGCCGTCCCTGTGATCCCACTATGCATTTTGTCCGTTTCGATCTTGAAAATAGTTATATGTATAAGGGCGATAATGGTGGTGCTGGAGAGCTCGTAACCTTGACGCCCGGCGGCTACCACCATGTCTTCGATTTCAAATGGAAGAGCAGCACCGGCAGCATGGAGTCGTTGAAAAAGGTCGGCACCCGAGAGTTTGTAAAGTTCAGGACATCCCAGCAAGTACCACCGTTCACCGACCGGATGCCGAGCGACATGCAATTTTATTGGGGCGACTCTCCATCGGCGAATTCGGGGTCGGGACGAGACGATCACTCGATCAAACCCCCTCGTTTCGTTTGCCAATATCCATGGGTCGCCGGTGAGAACGTCGCCGAACAATGGTATCAATACAGTATCGACGGGATGCAAACATGGCAAAATATTCCCGGCGCGGCCTATCTGATCACCAAAGGTGTCCGCAAATCTGGCAATAATTGGGTATTCTATTTTCGTAAATCCAATTGGGCGCCACATAACACCAAGCGATATAATTTCGAAGTCGAGTATTTAATGGGCGCCGCGCTACCGTTTCCGCCCACCATTGGTCAGAAATTTCAGAAATCGGGACAGGGTACACAGACAGATATTACCACGGTCGGAAAACTCATCAGCCGGGGATAAGTCAGCTTCACAACGAAGACCCACACCCACCCGCGCGCCCTCATTTAGCACGGCCACCGCCTGGCTGAACGATCAGCGCCGCCATAGTCAATTTTAATAGGACCAATCACATGTGAATGGCCTACGTCGTCGTTTAAATTAGAACGGAATATCGTCACCCCAAGAGGCGATTTGATCGCTGGTCGGCGGTTCTGGTTCGGGTTCTTGCTCTCTAGACGTGGACTCTACCCCTTGCCAACACGAGGGTTCGTTTCGATGTAAGTCGTTTTCCCATACACTTAGTCCCCATCCCTCCGTCCGACTGGAAACGAGGTCGCCTGATCGAGAGAGCATCCCGGAAAGATTTGTGATTTTATTCTGGCCACCGATGTGAAGCCCCCGCCGCTCAAGTTCCTCGACAAGGAGGCGAGTCGGCTGACGCGTACCTTTTTCCCTCAAAATTTCGATGACGGTAGACACCAGCAGAGTTCCAACGCCGCCTTTTACGCGATCCACATCGTCCCGTTGTGACTCATAAGCGCGAGTCACTTCAATGTAGTGCTCCAGTTTGACCACTTTTTCGTTCGCGGCGCTCAACTGCGCCTGAAGGCGAGCCACCTCCAGCTTAAGTTTGGTCAAATCCGACGTGGCACGATCCAACGACATAATCCGCTAATATACTAAGAATCTCAAGATTACAACAAAATTATCCACAGGCCGTAGTGCGTCACAACGACCCTTGACCTTGTTGTAAGAATCGGGCAAGCATTAATGATGGGCCACGAATCGAAAGCCCCCATCCCTCCACCAAAGGGAAGGGGGCTAACGAGGTTACGGCTTTGGTTGTTGTAGTGACGCCTTGGGGCGCACCCCGCGCAACCAACACGCAAACGCGGCTCTCGCCGGGTCCGGTGGCTATCGGAATCTAGCGTGGGCCGAGTCGATGTGCAAGGGGTGTACCCCAGGCCATGGGGGTTTTCTCAACATGGTGTTCGTTAAATCTTATGTCCGCGTTCGCTTCGGAAACGTGGAGCTTGTTTGTCAGCACTTCCGTAGCTACCCGAGGCGGTGATTAAGAGGCCGGGTCCAAATTTAGGACCCGGCTTTCACCGTATCTCGCAAGGACGGCTCGAATCTTGGTAATGACGATTTTCGCTCGATAGCGCCGCAGCCTTAGCTATTGCGCCGGCCGCCTGGCTGCACAATCAGCGCCGCCAAATCCTCCGCCCGATAGACCGGCGGCGCGCAGCTTTGCGCCCGGCACAGATAGGCGGCGGCTTGCCCATCCGCACCCGGCTTTTTGCCGTGGGCGGGATGCGTCGGCGCCAGCCCGCTCGCATCGCCCACCGGCAGCACAACGAGGGCCGGATCGAACCCGCGCAAAGCGGCTTGGTGCAAATCGTGGAAATCCGCACGCGCCGGATCACCCACGATCACCACGCAGCCGCCGGCCTCCAGCATCCGTGCGGCGACCAGCATGGTCGGGTAGGCTGACAAAATCCGCCGTTCCCCGCTCATCGTCGCGATAATCTGTTCGGCGCGCTCGCGATGCGCCAGCGTGCCGGTCAAGAGATACAGCGCTGCATACACCTCGACCATCAGCCCGGCCCCCGCCGGGGTCACGCCATCAAACCCGCCATGCGGGCGCATTCCGCCCGGTAAATCCTCGGCGTCATCGGCCACCAGGTAAAATCCGCCACGCCCATCGCCAAACCGCGCCTCGGTTGTGGCCAGGGTGCGCTCCACCGACGCCAACAGCGCCCGATCGCCACTGGCCTGATACAGGCTCACCATCGCCCGCAGCATCGCGGCCTGATCATCAAGCAGCCCGATTGCGGAAATCCGCCCGCGCCGAAACGCATGGCCAAACCGCCCATCCGCGCCGCCCAAACAAGCCTGCACCGCCCGAAAGGCGGACCACGCTGCCGCCAGCCAATCAGGCCGTTCAAACACCGCAGCCGCACGCACCAACGCCGCGATGGCGAGGCCGTTCCAATCGGCGAGGATTTTATCATCCCGCCCTGGCCGCACCCGCTGATCGCGCGCCGCCAGCAGCCGCGCACGCAAGCCCGCCAATTGGGCCTCAGTCGCCGCATCCTCCGGGTGCGTCGCGCGCGTCAGAATAATCCGCTCCTCCCAATTCCCCCCTTCCGGACAAGGATAATGCGCTTCAAAACTTACCAAATCCTTGCCAAGCACCGATTCAATCTCACGCCGCGTCCAGACGTAAAATTTGCCCTCCTCGCCTTCGCTATCCGCATCCTCGGAGGCCGCGAACGCCACCGCGCCATCATCCTGCGCATCGCTCTCGGCGCGCATATCGCGCAGCAGCCAGCCCACCAGCTCATCGGCCCGCGCGGCGAACAATAAATCCGGTTCTGCCGCCTGCACCAGCGCGAGCAAATCGAGCAATAACGCATTGTCATACAGCATTTTTTCAAAATGCGGCACCAACCATTCGCCGTCCGTGGCATAGCGCGCAAACCCGCCGCCCAAATGATCCCAAATCCCGCCTTGCGCCATCCGCGCCAACAGCAGCCCGACCGCCGCCCCCGCCTCATGGCGCGCCGATCCGGCATATTCGCTCCATAAAAACCGAAAAATCGGCGGGTTGGGGAATTTCGGCGCGCCTTTCAGCCCGCCATCCTCCCAATCCACCATGCCGATGAACCGATCCGCGACGGCAATCAAATCCGCCCGCGTCAACGCCCCGCCCACCGCCGGTTCGCCGCGCGCCAACACCCGGCGCAGCAACGCCGCCCCGCTCTGGGCAATCCGCTCGCGATCCTGCGCCCAGCCTTCGGCCAAACCCTGCAAGATCTGCGGAAATCCGGGCCGCCCCCAGCGCGGCTCCGGCGGAAAATACGTGCCCCCAAATACCGGCGCGCCCTCCGGCGTTAAAAACATCGTCAACGGCCAGCCGCCTTGCTCGCCCATCGCCTGCAACGCCTGCATATAGATCTGATCGATATCGGGCCGTTCCTCGCGATCCACCTTGATATTGATGAAATGCTCATTCATCAGCGCCGCAATCGCCGGATTTTCGAAACTCTCATGCGCCATCACATGACACCAATGGCACGCCGCATACCCGATCGAGAGCAGCACCAATTTTTGCTCCGCCGCCGCGCGCGCCAGCGCCTCGGCACTCCAGGGCAGCCAATCCACCGGATTATGAGCATGCTGCAACAAATACGGGGAGGTTGCATCCGCTAAAGCATTTCGAGCCATCATGCGCTTCCTAAATTTTTGCACCGCCGCTAGATGGTCACACCGCCACCACGAGAACAGCATGACCGACACCGCATTACCCTATTTTCAACATCACGTCTTTGTCTGCGGCAATCGCCGTCCGGATGGGCATCCGCGCGGCTCGTGCGCCGCGAAAGGGAGTGAAAAACTGCGCGATTATATGAAAGCCCGCGCCAAGGAACTCGGCATCCCCAGCACCCGGATCAACGCCGCCGGCTGCCTGGATCGCTGCGAACACGGCCCGACCTTGGTGATTTATCCGCGCGGCACCTGGTATCGCGCGCCCGATAACGCGGCCATCGACCGGATTCTCACCGAAGACCTGCTCGGCGGCCAGATCGTCACCGAATTTCTGCTCGCGCCCACCGCGCCCAAATGATCCGCGCCGAATGATCACGCCCCCATGAACGATCCGATTTTTGCGCCCGCCTCCGGTCAAGGCGGCGCGATCACCATCATCCGCCTGTCGGGTCATGGGCTGCCGCGCATTCTCGAAGCGCTCGCGGGCCACCTGCCGCCGCCGCGCCAAGCCGCCCTGCGCCGCCTGCGCGATGCGGGGCGAATCATCGATGAAGGGCTGCTGCTCTGGTTTCCCGCGCCGCGCAGCGTGACCGGCGAAGATTATGCCGAACTGCATTTGCATGGGGGCCGCGCGGTGCGCGCCGCCATCGCCGATGCGCTGGTCACCCTCGGCGCACGCCCCGCCGAGCCGGGCGAATTTTCCCGCCGCGCCTTCGCCCATGGCAAGATCGACCTGCTGCAAGCCGAAGGCATCGCCGACCTGATCGACGCTGAAACCGAAGCCCAGCGCCGCATGGCCCTCGAACAATCCGCTGGCGCCACCAGCCGCGCCGTTGAGCATTGGCGCAGCACCCTGATCAACGCCATGGCGCAACTCGCCGCCAGCATCGATTTTGCGGATGAAGACCTGCCGCCGGAAACCGAATTTTTGCTCCTGCAATCCATTCGCAGCCTGCGCGACGAGCTTTCCGCCGCCCTCGGCGCCAGCCACGCCGCCGAACGGCTGCGCGAGGGCTTGTCGGTGGTGATTCTCGGCCCCCCCAACGCGGGCAAATCCTCGCTCCTCAACGCCATCGCCGGATCGGACATCGCCATTGTGGCACCCACCCCCGGCACCACCCGCGATGCCGTTGCCACCCGCCTGATCATCGCCGGCATTCCGCTCCACCTCACCGACACCGCCGGCCTGCGCGAGACCGATGACCCGATTGAGGCCGAAGGCGTGCGCCGCGCCCAGCGCCACGCCGAACAGGCGGACCTAATCCTCGCGCTGCACCCCGCCCCCGATTTTCCGCACCCGCCCGCACTGCCCGCGCTGCTTAATAGACCCGTGCCGATCCTGCATCTCGCGAGCAAGGCCGATCTCGCGGCGCGCACAATCCCGGCTGATTTGCTGCCGATCAGCACGCAAACCGGCGCCGGGCTGGACGCGCTGCTGGACCGCCTGACCACCGAGCTCACCCGCCTGACCGACCGCCAAGGCGCACCCGCCCTCGCCCGCCCGCGCCACGCCGCCTGCCTGTGCGACATGATCGCAGCGCTCGACCGCGCCCTCGCCGCCCCCGGATCAGAACTCCGCGCCCAAGACCTCCACGACGCCGCCACCGCCCTCGCCCGCCTAACCGGCACCATCGGGGTGGAAGATATTCTCGATCAGGTATTTCGCGCCTTTTGCATCGGCAAATAGCTTTGCGGCGCAACGCTGATCGAGCATTGATCACAAGCGTGTCATCCGGGCCGTTCTGACCGCATTTTGGCCGAACCGCACCACAAACCGGGTTGAAATCACCCAGCCGGGCACCCTCGTAAGGTCATGAAAGGTGTCCTATGTCCAAGAAGCCAATCCTGATCGGTGCGCTGATCGGCGCGCTCAGTGCCAGCTTTGTCGCGGCGATGATCTCGATCGCCTGGGGCGCCCATTCCGCCGCGCCACCCCTTGGCGGTGTCACCACCTGGTCCGCCGCCGCCACCCGCGTGGCGACGGACCCGAAACCCGGCATGTCCGGTAGCATCCTACCCGCGCCCGCCCCGATGCAAGATCATCCACAGCAAGCCGCCCTGATCCGCAAAGGCTATTTTCTCACCGTCGCGGGCGATTGCATGCCCTGCCACAGCGTTGCTGGCGAACCCGCTTATGCCGGGGGCCGCGCTGTCGGCACGCCGTTCGGCACGGTTTTTTCGCCCAATATCACGCCGAGTAAACGCGACGGCATTGGCGCTTGGACCAACCAGCAATTCTGGAACGCGATGCATAACGGCATCGATCCGGGCCATTCGCTGCTTGTATTTCCCAAATACCAGTATCCGGTGATGCCCTACACCGCCTACTCCAAACTTACGCGCGCTGATGTTATGGCGATCAAAGCCTATCTCGACAGTCTTGCGCCGGTGCGGATCAAAAACCGCGCGAACACCATGCTGTTCCCGACTGATCTGCGCGCCGGCCTGCTCGCCTGGCGCCTGCTCTATTTCCACCCGCATCCGGTTCGCGATCAACCCGGCTGGACCAAAAACACGCGGCGCGGCGCATATTTGGTGCAAGCGCTCGAACATTGCGACGCCTGCCACACGCCGCGCAACATCGCGATGGCAACCATCACCTCACGCTTCCTTGCCGGCGGCCATATCACCGCCCAATCGTGGTATGCCCCCAACATCACCAACGCCAAATCAGACGGTCTCGGCGCTTGGTCGAACCACGCGATTCTGACCTATCTGCGCGATGATGGTGACATGCACCAAGGCGCACCTTTCGGCAAAATGAAAACCGTGGTCGATGATAGTCTGAGCCGCCTGCCCAAACAGGATGTGCGCGACATTGTTGATTATCTGCGCACGATCAAACCGCAGACCAGTGCCGAATCAACCATCAATAACAGCGGGTCAATCGCCGCTGGTAAAACGCTGTATCATGACGAATGCGCCCGCTGCCACCAAAATAACGGCGAGGGGGTGAAGAATAACATCCCTAATCTCGCTCACAACCAAGCACTCTGGAATGGCAAGCCGGATAATCTGATCGCGATGATGCTCGGCGGCTTTCAACCCTGGCACCCTGGCCAATCCGCAATGCCGCGCTTTGGCGCGATTCTCTCGGATCGGCAAATCGCCGCCATCGCCAATTATGTGCGCACCAGCTGGGGTAATCGCGGCCAGCCGGACGCGACCGCCGCCACCGTTGCGCGCCTGCGCCCGCTGGAAACCATCGAGGTTGATCTCAATACCGGCAGCACAGAGGCCAGCCTGCGCCATCAATCAACAACCCGCAGATTTACCGACATTAAAGGCCGCCTCTGGTTCAACGGCAACCGCACCGATTGCCGGATGACCGCAACGCTCGCCACCGAATATGGCAAACGCCCGATTTATCTTGCCGGTGCTTGCGCCGATCAGGGCGACAAACTCATTGGCCGCGCTACCATCGGTAACAAAACCATACCCATCGTTCTGCGGGTGCAGCAAGGCTATACCGCCAACCATATCACCAGCGTGCGGTTTTACGGCGCGCTGGGTGCGGACCGGACACTCAATGCCCGCGTCGCCCTTACCACCGTGAATTACTAACAGGAGCCGACCATGTCTTTCGCGCCACCGCCGCTCCGCCGCCGCCAATTTCTCACAAGCACCGCCACCGCGACCATCGCGGCCGCCGCTGCCCTGCCAACAGCACGGGCGGCAACGCCGACACAGCTTAACACGATGGTACCCACCCTATCCAAGGCCTCCGTCGGCTATATCGACATCCCCCATGACGGCGAAGTCTGTGGTGCCTGCATCTGGTTCAAACCACCCAACCCCGGCACCACCACCAGCCACTGCCACCTCGTCGCCGGCCCAATCAGCGCCGCTGGCTGGTGCCAAGCCTGGATGCGCCGCTCCTAAGCGCGCAATACTGACCTGGCATAGAGGACCAAAACAACGGCTGGCAAATAAAGGACCAACGAAATAGGTTATGAATAGAAATAAATCGAATTTTGTTTATTATTAGACACGATTATTTCTTGTCGGTTGAAAAATATTTCAATATTTATCGCAATTTCTTCGGTAGTTGCATGGCTTGTCAACCATACCCGCGCCGCCTCGTGTCAGCGCCCAATCGGCCCTTGCCCCCGCCGAAAATCCGATCCCTACAATTCTCGCCAAACCCTGCTATAAGCCTGCTATGTCTACACAAAACTCATCCTATGACGTCATCATTATCGGCGGTGGTCATGCCGGCACCGAGGCCGCTGCTGTCGCGGCGCGCATGGGGGCGCGCGTTTTGTTGATGACCCATGACCGCGCCCGTATTGGTGCCATGTCGTGCAATCCGGCGATTGGCGGCATTGGCAAGGGCCATTTGGTCCGTGAGATTGACGCGCTCGATGGCATCATGGGCAAAGCGGCTGATGCGGCCTGCATTCATTTCAAAATGCTCAATCGCAGCAAAGGCCCCGCCGTGCGCGGGCCGCGCGCGCAGGCGGATCGGGCGCTTTATGCGCAAGCGGTGCAGGGTTTTTTGGCCGTGGAGAAAAACCTCACCATCCTTGAGGCCGAGGCCGCTGATATTGCGCTGGACGATCAGGGCCATCTGGCCGCGATCATCACCAGCACCGGCCAGCGCGTAGGGTGCGCCGCTGCTGTGCTCACCACCGGCACTTTTCTCGGTGGTATTTTGCATTTTGGTGGCCGTTCCACCCCCGGCGGACGACTGGGTGATGCGCCCGCTCAAGCGCTATCGCGCCGCCTGCGCGCTCTGGGCCTGCCGCTGGGCCGACTGAAAACCGGCACGCCCGCCCGGTTGGCGCGTTCCTCGATCGATTGGGACGAGCTTCCTGCCGATCATGGTGACGCTGAGCCAACGCCGTTCAGCCTGCTCACCGAGCGGATCACCAACCCGCAAATTGCCTGCCGGATCAGCGAAACCACCGGCGCGACGCACGATATTATCCGCGATAATCTGCATCAATCGGCGGTCTATGGTGGCCAAATCGAAGGGGTTGGGCCGCGCTACTGCCCGTCGATCGAGGATAAAATCGTCCGTTTTGCTGATAAATCTCGGCATCAGGTATTCTTGGAGCCTGAGGGGCTCGACAGCGATATTGTGTATCCGAACGGCATTTCGACCAGCCTGCCTGAGGCGATCCAGCAAGCGTTCATTCAAACCATGCCGGGCCTGGCGCGTGCAAAAATTCTGCAGCCAGGCTACGCGGTTGAGTATGACTATATCGACCCGCGCGCCTTGCGCCACAGCCTCGAACTCAAGCAAATCCCTGGCTTGTTCCTCGCCGGGCAGATTAACGGCACCACCGGCTATGAGGAAGCGGCAGCACAGGGCCTGATGGCGGGCATTAACGCCGCCAGCCGTGCCAACGATCAAGCGCTGATAAAACTCTCCCGCGCTCAGGCTTATATCGGCGTGCTTATTGATGATTTGGTTACACGCGGGGTGACGGAACCGTACCGCATGTTTACCTCGCGCGCCGAGCATCGGCTGCGGCTGCGGGCGGACAATGCGGATTTGCGCTTGACTGCACTCGGCATCGAATGGGGATGCGTTGGCCCTGATCGTCAAAGCGCGTTCGCGGCGTTGCGCGCCGCCATGGCCGGCGCTTCGGCGGACGGTCGGCTTAGCGCGATGGCGGCGGACATTCGCGCAGCCGATCAGCATTACGCGGGCTATCTCAGCCGCCAGGATCAGGAAATCAAAGCCCGTGCCAAGGATGATGCAGTGTTGATTCCTGATGATTTCAATTATGCCGCCGTGGGCGGCCTCTCTGCCGAGCTGCGCGCGCGGCTGGAACGCTTTCGCCCCACATCGCTCGGCGACGCCGGTCGCTTGGAGGGGATGACGCCGGCGGCCTTGGGCGCGGTGTTTGCCGCATTACGCCGCCCGCGCAGCCAAGCGGCGTGAGGGCTGTTTCACGTGAAACAGGATCTGGCGGCGATCGAGGCCCTTGTTTCACGTGAAACAATTGAGCGGCTCCGTTCGTTCGAGGCAGAGCTGCGCCGGTGGACGTTGCGGATTAATCTGATTGCGAAGGCGGATATCGAACATATCTGGGCGCGGCACATTCTCGACTCGCTGCAAATTCTGCCGCTGATCCCGACCGCCACCATCAACGGGGTCGATCTGGGCGCGGGTGCGGGGTTTCCGGGGATGGTGCTGGCCATCGCACGGCCGGCATTGCGCATGACGCTCGTGGAGTCCGATCATCGCAAGGCTGCTTTTTTACAGCATATCGCCGCCGAATTAGGTGTTGCGGTGCGCGTGATCGCCGCGCGCATTGAAGCGCTTTCGCTGCCGCCCGTTGACTTCGTCACCGCCCGGGCCTTGGCGCCGCTGGACCGGCTGTTGGAGCTTGCGGCGCCATTGCTGGCGCCTGAGGGATTTTGCCTGTTTCCCAAAGGCCGTCAGGGGGAAACTGAGTTGACCGCAGCCTCGGCGCGGTGGCACATGAGGGTCAGCCGTGAGGCGAGCCGCACTGACCCTGATGCAGTCATTTTTCGTCTTGATGGGATAAGCCGTGTCACCTGACCAAAAAAATCGCTCGCCGAAACCGCCGCGCATTGTGGCGATTGCCAATCAGAAGGGTGGCGTTGGCAAAACGACGACCACGATTAATCTGGCGGCAGCGCTCGCGGTTGCTGGTGAGCGGGTTTTGCTGATCGATTTGGACCCGCAAGGTAACGCCTCGACCGGGTTGGGGTTGGCCGCGTCCGCGCGGGGTGTGGGCGCTTATGCGTTGTTGGCGGGTGATGCGACGCCGGATGATTTGGTGCATCCCACTGAGATTCCTGGGCTTTCCCTGATCCCGGCGACGGAAGATTTGATTGGTGCGGATTTGGAGTTCGCCGCAGCACCCCAGCGTGAGCGATTGATTGCGCAAACCATCGGCGCGCCGGCGTTCGCTGGGTTGTTTGATTATGTGTTCATCGATTGCCCGCCGGGGTTGGGGCTGCTCACGTTGAATGCGCTGGTCGCGGCGTCGCTGGTGCTGGTGCCGCTGCAATGCGAGTTTTTTGCGCTGGAGGGCATCACCCAGATGACCCGGACCATTGATCTCGTGCGGCGGAGCCATAATCCTGGATTGGTGATGGGCGGGATTGTGCTGACGATGTTGGATCGGCGCAATAATTTTTCAGTTGCGGTGGTGAATGACGTGCGCGATCATTTCAAATCGCTGGTGTTTGAGACCACGATTCCGCGCAATATTCGGATTACCGAGGCACCGAGCCACGGCAAGCCGATATTGCTTTATGATCTTCGCTCGCCAGGGGCGCAGGCTTATGTGGCGTTGGCGGCAGAATTTTTGCGGCGCGAGCGGGCTGGACGGCAAGGAGCGGTGAAACATCATGACTAAACCACAACCAAAACGGCTGGGCCGGGGCTTGGCCGCGCTGATGGGCGATCAGGCGAATGCTGGGCCGTTGGCAACGCCGCAGAGCCTGGCGACGGCTGATTTGGAGCCGGGGCCGTTTCAGCCCCGGCGGACGATGGATGAGGCCGCACTCGATGAGTTGGCTGAATCGCTGAAGGCGCAGGGGGTTTTGCAGCCGTTATTGGTGCGCGCGCATCCGACGATTGACGGGCGCTATCAGATTATCGCCGGGGAGCGGCGCTGGCGGGCGGCGCAGCGCGCGGGGTTGCATGAAGTGCCGGTGTTGATCCGCCGTTTGTCCGACACGGAGGCGATGGCGGCGGGGCTGGTTGAGAATTTACAGAGGCAGGACCTTGATCCGATTGAAGAAGCGGAGGGGTTTCGCCGATTGATGACCGAGTTTGGGCTGAGCCAAGAGGCGCTGGCGCAGGCGGTGGGTAAGTCGCGGTCGCATGTCGCGAATTTGTTGCGGTTGCTGAATTTGCCGATGGCGGTGCAGCGTCAGGTGCGCGAGGGTGCTATGAGTTCGGGCCATGCGCGGGCGATTATCGGCCATCCGCGCCCGGAAGAGGCGGCGCGGGCGATTATTGAGCGGAAATTATCGGTGCGGCAAGCCGAAAAATTGACCCAAGAGGCGCTGACCGCGAAAGCGCCGCCGCCGCGCCCGCCAGCGCAACATGACCCGGAAACGCGGGCTTTGGAGAAGGATTTATCCGAGCGCTTGGGCTTGAGTGTGCGGATTAACTATGACGGCAAGCGGGGCACGGTGAGTGTGGTTTATAACACGCTCGATCAGCTTGAGGGGATTGTGGCGCTGTTGAACGGCGCGCAGTGATATCGCACCGTTCATTGTGGAGCGCGGGCGAACCATAGCCGGATTTGCGCGACGCGGCACGGGATTCACCGTGCGATTGGCTGCTGATTTGTTTGCGGTGCGGGAATAACGCACGAAGCCATTGGCCAAAGGATAGGCGGCGCGCCTTGTTGGATTGGGTGAACGGGCGAGCGGATCGCGTGAGGAGAAAAAAATGAGCGGTGGCGGGGGCGATGGGGACGCGGATGAGGTGCCGTGGGAAGGGCAAGCGATGACGGCGGCTTTCGAGTTTGCCAATGCGTGCGCGGATTTGGCGCGGCGTGGGCCTTACGACAAGGCTGCGGCGTTAGAGTGGTTGATGGCGTGTTTGATGACCGAGTTCTGGGATCGGGGGTTCAGTCAAACCGAAATCAGGTCGGCCTTTGAACAAGCTTTGGTCGATATGCCCGGATACGCGGCGGGAGAAGAGCGGCGGGGAGGTGGGTGATTAGGGATCGGGATTTCGCGCTGGCAGCGTCAGATCAAGCGGCGGGAGTTTTGCATATTTGCGGGCGCGGCGGCGCTCGATTGGGATCATCATCACGGTGAAGACAACAAAAAACAACCCAGCGCCAATCAGTGTGCGCGTGATCAGGGTTGGTGTGACCACGATGTTCGACCAAGATTGGACCTGAAGGATAAATCCCTCAAAGATCGAGGCGATAACCCGGATGGCCACGGACAAAAGTCGGTATATGCGCGGGGGCTTGCCGTTCATGGGACACCTTTTGTGGTGACTGACCCTTGGGCGGGGTTGTCGGCCACCATTGTTTGGTAGTGGACGTTTAGCGGCATGAAGAAACCCGCCATAATTGCGATGATTTCGTTAAGGATGTCCGTATGAGCATTTATACGCTCCGAGGGGTATAAAGTGATTAGGGTGTGCTTGTTCTGCCGTCATGTCAACGGTTTTGGCCGTGCCCGCGAGATGTGGATCAAAAGGCGATTCTGTGGGATGATTCAGCAGTGATGGGTCATACAGCCGGTGGAGTGCATGGACACGGTATTTCAAACATATTTTGATTCGCTACTGCGGGTTCCTCTTGAGCAAAAGACAGAGCATACAGACCGCGCGGCTCTAGAGGTGCTGCTATGTCACTTTGCTGGCCGTAGTGCCGTCGTGCAACATGAGCCGAGGCGGCAGGATGATAAAGGTTCACCTGACTTCAAAATTACCGTTAAAGGTGCTGTTCTCGGATATATTGAGGTCAAAAAAATTGGCGATAATTTGGATGCCGTATTAAAATCACCGCAGATCAAGAAATATCGTCAACTCTCCGACAATATTTTACTAACCGATTATTTGACTTTTATCTGGATAAGTTCGCATGGCGTTGAGCAGGGATCGCTTGCATTTTCAGGGGACGTTAAAAGTCGGAAGCATAAGGTCAATACGGATCGGGCCGACTTGGTTGGCCGGTTGTTGCGGGGTTTTTTCTCCCAAGCGCCCATGGGGTTGGGGCGGGCGCAAGAGTTGGCAGCCGCGCTAGCAACGCGTTCACACCTATTGCGCGAGGGTTTGGCGGCCGTGCTGGCGGATCAGGAAGCCCACCATCAGGAAGGCCGACTTTATGGGTTATACGCCGCTTTTCGAACGCAGGTATTTGCCGATTTAACGCTTAGCGAATTTGCTGATGCGTTCGCGCAGATGCTTGCGTATGGCCTGTTTCTCGCCCGGCTCAATACGGCGGAGACGATCACGCTCGATAATGCTCGGCAGTTCGTTCCGGGCGCATTTCCGCTTATTCGCGAACTGATTGACTTCATTGGCGAGTTACGGAAACCCGATTATACACCGATCCGGTGGCTGGTGGAGGAGATTCTCTCCATTATGAACAGCCTGGACTTGGCGGCGGTGCTTGAAGATTTAAGTTTCGCCAACCGCCGGGCGATCCGCAGAGGGGTGCGGGCTGGGTCAGAGGCAGAGCATCGTTTGTTCGAACGTGATCCGTTCGTTTATTTCTACGAGGATTTTCTAGCGCGTTATGATGCGAAGCTGCGAAAGTCACGCGGCGTTTATTATACGCCGCCGCCTGTGGTCAATTTTATCATTCGGGCGATTGATACAGTATTGCGCGATTCGTTTGGAATTACCGACGGGCTTGCGGACCATAAGCGCGTGACGCTGCTTGATTTTGCCACGGGCACCGGAACATTTTTACTCGAGGCATTGGAGAAGATGTTCGAGACGATTGGACCGAGCCACGCGAAACGGGTGATGCTGGTGCGCGAGCATGTGCTGCGCAATGTGTTTGGATTTGAATATTTGATTGCGCCGTATACGATTGCGCATTTGAAACTCTCGCAATATCTCAAAGATAAGGGCGTTGGTCTGACCGGCCATGAGCGGTTGGGAATTTATTTGACCAATACGTTGGAGCCAATTGCCGCACAGCAGAATTTTTTGCTTCCCGCATTGAGTAAGGAGGCGGATGTGGCGCAAGAAATTAAGGATAAGCCCATTTTGGTGATTACTGGCAATCCGCCATATTCGGGACATTCTCGCAATAATGGCGTGGACGCCAAGCGATCCATAGATGCTTATAAAATCGTCGATGGGGCGCGGTTGGCCGAACGGAATTCAAAATGGCTCAATGATGATTATGTTAAATTTATTCGATTTGCGCAAATGAAAATCGACGCTGCGGAAGAAGGAATTGTTGGAATTATTACCAACCACTCGTTCTTAGATAACCCCACATTTCGGGGCATGAGGCAGTCGCTGATGGTAAGTTTTAATAAAATTTATGTTCTTGATCTGCACGGAAACGCTAAAAAGAACCAACGCAATCCGGATGGATCAAAGGACGAAAACGTATTTGACATCGAGCAGGGTGTGGCGGTGTCGCTTTTTGTTAAGAGTCGAAAACCAACGAACCATAGTGTGTATCGAGCGGACTTGTTCGGAACACGGTCCGCAAAATACGAGGCGTGTGCACGAACTGAGTTTTCGGATATAAATTGGAAGGTGGTGGTTCCATCTGCTCCATTTTACCTATTCCAAATCAACGATGTTAACCGACAAGCCGAATATCAAATGGGTTGGTCGGTGTCCGAAATATTCCCTGTAAATGTCTTGGGGTTTCAGACCCATCGGGATGAATTTGCTATTGGTTTTACGGAAGAGGAAATAGCTGAGCGCCTTCGCGACATGGCCGATCAACGTATTAGCGATGCAAACGTGGCGGAGAAATACAAACTTAAGGACAATCGCGACTGGAAATTGTCTGACACACGAAAGAGCATTCAGCGTCTTGCTGATCCGAAAATTACAGTCATTAATTATCGTCCTTTTGACCAACGATTTTGTCATTTTGGTTACATAACCATGGATTACCCAAGACGCGAATTATTAGCTCATGTACATACGAAACAAAATATCTGCATTCTTGTGCCTCGACAAATTGGTACGAATGTCTGGCGCCACGCTTTTTTAGCTGATGCTCCCGCCAATGACTGTCTCATTTCTAATCGCTCCCGTGAAGCAAACTATGTTTACCCTCTTTACCTCTATCCTTTGCCTAAAAGCGCGCAAACCACGACTCTCGACTTTATCGAACCTAACGATAAGACTGCCGAAGTAATCGAAAACATAGCTCCACGGTATCGCGACGAGCTCATAACCCGCTACGAAAATCCCGCGTTCTCGCCCGAGCAGATATTTGGCTATGTTTATGCGGTTCTTCATTCCCAAACGTATCGTGATCGGTATTCAGAATTTCTAAGGGGCGATTTTCCACGAATACCGTTTGCTGGTCGGCGCATTGGTTTTGAGACGCTTGCCGATCTTGGCTGGGATTTGGCACAAATTCATTTGTTGAAAGTCAAGCCGAATAAAAACCTAGCGCAATATCAAGGCCGAGGCGACAATGTGGTGGAGAAACCGCGCTATGTGGCGGCAGAGTCCGCCGTTTACATCAATGCGGCACAGTTTTTTGCGCCGGTGCCTGAGAATGTTTGGGCGTTCCAGATTGGCGGGTATCAGGTTCTGGAAAAATACTTGAAGTCCCGCAAAGGGCGGGCGCTTGGATTGGATGAGGTTACGCAAGTGGAGCGGATTGTTGCCGCATTGGAGATGACGATCGAGCGTATGGCCGAGATCGATATTGCTTATCGGGCGGCATTTGGGGTTGGGTGATGAACGCGCCGAGGGGAGGGCCACGCTTGAACCCCACATGATGCTCCGGTTCTCGCACGCTGGGTGCGCTATTGATCCGTACAACGGCTGCGTGAATTTCACCGTGTCGCGGCGCGTCCGTATGATCGGTGGACTAAATATCGCGTGAGAGCGAAAGTTTTTTGCGCCGCTTTTTTTCAAAAAAGCGGTTTTTTGCTCGCTTTCGCGGCGCTCCGCCGATTAGCCTGATTGACCCTCTGCCTGGTTGGTGCCAGTTTAATTCGTAAAGATTAGAGCAACCATGAGGGAGTGGCATTATGGCGCAGTCGGGTGATGAGCGCGGCGGGACGCGGCCTAATATTTTGGTGGTTTTGTTTGATGATGTCGGGTTTTCGGATTTTGGGTGTTATGGCTCGGAAATTCGCACGCCGGCGATTGATCAATTGGCGGCGGGGGGGCTGCGTTATACGGGGTTTCACACCACGGCGATGTGTTCGACGACGCGGGCTTCGTTGTTGACGGGGCGGAATCATCATCGGGTGGGGATGGGGTGCCTTGCGAATTTTGATGCCGGGTTGCCGGGGTATCGGGGCAAGATTGCGCGGGAGGCGGGGGTTTTGCCGGAGATGCTGCGGGGGGTGGGGTATCGGACTTATATGGTGGGCAAGTGGCATGTGACGCCGCTGCATGAGACGGGGCCGGCGGGGCCGTTTGATGGGTGGCCGTTGGGGCGGGGGTTTGATCGGTTTTATGGGTTTATGGATGCGGAGACCGACCAATATGCGCCGGAATTGATCCGGGATAATTCGCCGATTGCGGCCCCAGCGGATTTTGGGGGGGATTTTGGGGGAAATTTTCGCTCTGGCTATCATTTGAGTGCGGATTTGGTGGATCAGGCGATGGGGTTTTTGGCGGGGCATCAGCTTGATGCGCCGGGGGCGCCGTGGCTGTTATGGCTGGCGTTTGGGGCGTGCCATGCGCCGCATCAGGCGCCGGCGGAATTGATCCGCTCGTATGATGCGATGTTCGAGGCGGGGTGGGATGTGGAGCGCGCGCGGCGTTTGGCGCGGCAGATTGCGTTAGGGATTGTACCGGAGGGCACGGCGTTGCCGCCGCGCAATGAAGGGGTGGCGGCGTGGGATGCGTTAGGCGCAGATGAGCGGCGGTTATTTGTGCGGTTGCAATCGGCCTATGCGGCGATGCTGGATCATGCGGATCAGCAGATTGCGCGGTTGATGGCGTTTATGGCGCAGAGCGGGTTGGCGGAGGACACGATTATACTGGTGTTATCCGATAACGGGGCGAGCCAGGAGGGTGGGCCGCTGGGCATGGTGAATGCGATGGGGCCGTATAATTTTCAAGCCGAGACGCTGCAGGAGAAAATTCGGCGGATTGATGATATTGGCGGGCCGGACACGCATTCGAATTTTCCGCATGGGTGGGCGATGGCGGCGAATACGCCGTTGCGGCGGTATAAGCAGAACACGCATGGCGGGGGGATTCGCGATCCGTTGATTGTGCATTGGCCGCGTGCGGTGCGTGATCCGGGCGGGTTGCGGCATCAATTTTGTCATGCGGCGGATTTGGTGCCGACCTTGCTGGACTGGGTGGATGCGACGGTGCCGGAGACGATTGGCGGGGTCGCACAAATGTCGCTCGATGGTGAGAGTTTTGCGCGTAGTTTGACGGATGCGCAGGCATCACGCCGGGCGGGGCCGCAATATTTCGAGATGTTTGGCCATCGGGGGCTGTGGCATGATGGCTGGAAGGCGGTGGCGTTTCATAAGCCGGGCACGGCGTTCGAGGATGATGTTTGGGAGCTTTATCATTTAGACAGTGATTTTTCGGAAACGCGCGATCAGGCGGCTGTGATGCCGGAGCGGTTGGCGGCGTTGCAGGCGATGTGGTGGGCGGAGGCGGAGCGGTGCCATGTATTGCCGCTGGATGATCGGTTCGGGCAACGATTTATCGAGAGTTTGGCGCGCGGGCGGGGTGATCGCCGGCAGTTCGTGTTTCATCCGGGGGTTGGCCATATTCCGACCGATGTGGCGCCGGATATTCGAGCGCGGGGCTATGAGATTGTCGCTTATGTGGTGTTAGAGGCGGGTTCGTCGGGTGTGTTGATTGCGCATGGCGATGCGACATCGGGCTATGTGCTGTATGTCGAGGATGGGCGGCTGGTGCATGATTTGAATATTGGCGGGCGGCATCATGTGCTGCGCTCAAGCGGGATGTTGCCAATGGGGGCGTGCCGGTTGCGCTATCGGGCCATGGTGGGGCCGATGGTGCGGTTTGCCGCGCCGGGCCATGCGGGGATGATGGCGAAGACGGCGTTTCATGAAGGCGTGTTGCTGGTTGATGATGATGAGGTGGGGCGGCTGCGGTGCGATTCGGGGTTCAACACGCTGATTTCCTGGAGCGGGTTGGATATTGGGATGAGCAGGGGCAGTCCGGTTGGTGATTATGCGCCACCCTTTCGGTTCACCGGGCAGATCCAGCGCATCGAGATGCGGCTGGAGCCGCGCGGCTTGGTGAGCGGCGATGGGATTGGCCATGCGGAGATGGCGCGGCAGTGACGCGGTGTTAGGCAAGGGTGCGGTTGCAAAAATCGCCGAAGGATTCGGGGCCGATGCGTTCGGCGGCAAAGCGGGCGAAGAGGGGGCCGAGTGTTTCGAGGATTTCGGCTTCGGTTGCGTTTTCGCGATGCGGTTTATTGAGGCGTGACCCATCCGGCGCGCCGCCGAGCAGCAGATTATAGCGACCAGGATTGCGCCCGACCAGGCCGATTTCCGCGATATAGGGGCGGGCGCAGCCATTGGGGCAGCCAGTCATGCGGATCGTTATTTTTTCTGACGCGAGGCCGTGCGCGCTGAGCAGGGCTTCGAGTTTGGTGATTAAGCTTGGCAGATAGCGCTCGGACTCGGCGAGGGCGAGGCCGCAGGTGGGCAGGCCGACGCAGGCCATAGCGGTGCTGCGCACCGGCGAGACGGCCTGGGTGACGCCGTGATCGGCGAGGATGGCTTCGATCAGCTTGCGCTGGGCGGCCGTGATGCGCGCGATGATGATATTTTGGTTCGGCGTGAAAATCAGGCTGCCGTGATCGATAAAGTCCGGCAGGCGGGCGATGCTGGCAAGGGCGGATTTGAGGCGACTTGTGTCGGTGTCCTGGATGCGGCCATTTTCGATGAACAAGGTGAGGTGGTGCAGACCATCGCTATCCTGCGCCCAGCCGAGCGTATCGTGATTATTGGTGAAGGTGAAAGCACGTGCGGGTTCCAGCGGAGTTGGCAAACGCTCATTGACGATGCGGATGAATTCATCAAGGCCGATTGTGTCGATGGTGTATTTCAGGCGGGCATGTTTGCGGTTGCTGCGATCCCCGAGATCACGCTGGGCCGTGAGGATGGCTTCTGCGGCCTCGAGCAATTGCGCGGCAGGGCAATAGCCGATGATCGAGCCGACGCGCGGATAGGTTTCCGGCTCGCCATGGCTTGCCCCCATGCCGCCGCCGGCGATGATGGTGTAGCCGGTGATGCGATCCTGCTCGATGACGGCGACGAAACTGAGATCATGGGCGAAGACATCAACATCGTTTGACGGTGGCACGGCCACGGTCATTTTGAATTTGCGCGGCAAATAGGTGGGGCCGTAGATGGGCTCGGCTTCGGGTTCGGCCCCAGCATCGGGTGGGGTGATTGCTGCGCCATCGATGAAAATTTCGCGCCAGGCGCCGGTGCGCGGCAGAAAATGGGCCGAGAGTGCGCGGGCGGCTTCCGCGGCCTCGGTATGGGCGCGCGAGAGGAACGGGTTTGCTGTTGCCATCACGTTACGATTAACGTCACCGCAGGCGGCGATGCTATCGAGCAGGGCGGCATCGATGGCGCGCAGGCTCGCCCGCAGATTGGCTTTGATCACGCCGTGGAACTGGATGGTTTGGCGGGTGGTGAGGCGCAGCGTGTGGTTGGCGTAGGTATCGGCGAGTTCGTCCATCGCCAAATATTGACGCGGCGTTAGAATGCCCGCGGGAATGCGCAGGCGGGCCATGAAACTATAGGCGCGATCCAGCTTGCGCTTGGCGCGCTCGGGGCGCAGATCGCGGTCATCTTGGATATACATGCCGTGAAATTTCACCAACTGGCCTTCATCCTCAGTCAGGCCGCCGAAGGCTTGCTGGTCGAGGGCCTCGGGCAGAGTGCCGCGGAGAAAATTGCTGCCTGCTTTGAGGGTTTCGTTGCGCGAGAGGGATTTTGGCTCGGTCATGCTGGGGCCTGGATCGGTTGGGTGGGGCGGGGGAGAAAAATGCCGCATTCGGTTTTCGGCGTGCCGCTCCAGCGGCCCGCGCGGGGGCTTTCACCGGGCTTGATCCGGCGGGTGCAGGGAACGCAGCCGATTGAGGCGAAACCATCTGCTTCGAGCGGGTGGCGGGGCAGCGCGTGGGCGCGGAAATATTGTTCGATGTCCGCACGGGTCCAATCATGCAGCGGATTGAGAATGGTGCGACCATCGGGGCTGGTTTCGCTGGCGGTGATGGTGGCGCGGGTATCGGACTGGGTGCGTTTGCGCCCGGTGATCCAGGCGGCATAGGGGATCAGCGCGGCATCGAGCGGCATGGTTTTGCGAATGGCGCAGCAAAGATCAGGATCGGATGCGGCGAGGCGATGATCGGGATCGAACCGGCGCAGATGGGCGGGGTCGGGGCGGAGCGATTGGATATTGGTCAGGCGCAAACGGGTTGTTAGGGCATCGCGATAGGCGATGCTGTCGGGGAAGAGTTTGCCGGTATCGAGAAACAAGACCGGCATCGCGCGATCAATGGTGCTGATCAGATGCAGCAGCACGGCAGATTCGGTGCCGAATGAGGAGATCAGGGCGATTTGACCGGGAAAATCGCGGGTGATGGCGCGGGTGAGCAGTGCGTGCGCGGCGGCTGGTTTGGGCATTAATAGACGTCCTTTTTATAGCGGCCCGCGCGGATCAGGGCTTCGAGCGCGTCGGCGCCGAGAATCTCGGTGAGGGTCGCATCGACATCGCGGGCCATGGCTTTGGCATCACCGCAGAGATAGAGCACGGCACCGTCAGCGAGGGTGGCTTTGAGCGCATCGCGCTCGGCGGCGAGAATGTGCTGGACGTATTTTTTCTGCGGCTGATCACGGGAAAAAGCGAGATCAAGACGGGAAAGTACACCGGATTTTAACCATTCTTGGATATCAAGCTGGTAGAGAAAATCATGCAGGAAGTGGCGATGACCGAAGATGAGCCATGATTGGCCCAGGCTGCCTTTGCCGGAGAGACCCAGGGCTTCGCGGTGCTGGAGGAATGCGCGGTAGGGGGCGATGCCGGTGCCAGCCCCGATCATCACGATCGGGGTTTGCGGGTCGGCGGGCAGGCGGAAATGACGGTTGGGTTTAACCGTCAGGTTCAGGGTGTCGCCTTGGCGGACGCGCTCGGCGATCATGCCGGAGGCGACACCGAGGCGGTCACGGCCAGCCGCGTGATAGGCGAGTTTGGCGATGGCAAGATGGGCTTGCTCGCCGACCAAGGATTGAGAGGAGGCGATGGAATAGGCGCGGCGCGGCAACGGGCGGAGCAGATTGATCAGGGCATCGCCGCTCAGGGCGGCGGGGAAGGTTTCGACCAAATCGATCACTTGGCGGTCGGCGAGAAAACGCTTGGTGGCCTCGGCATCGGCGCTGAGGGCCAGGAGGTCGGGGTGGTTGGTGGCCTGCGCGTAGTCGCGCAGCAGCTTGGGCGTGAGGGTGGTGATGTCGCGCTCGGTGGTCAGGCGTTGGGCGATGGTTGCGTGGTCCGGGCTGGCCGACAGGAAGGTGGCGGCGAGGAGGGCGGTGACGGTTGCGGGATCGTTGGTCGGCAGGATCTGGAGGGAGTCGCCCGGCTCGTAGGTGAGGCCGGTGCCGGTGAGATCAAGCTCGACATGAAAGGTGGGTGAGGCGGAGCGCGAGGAGGTGAGCGGGTGGTGGGCGGTGATTTCTGCGATAATTTCGAGGGGGATTTCTGCGGTGATTGGCTTTTCAGCGTCGTCCTCGTCCGCGTCATGGGTGTGCAGGCTGGTATGCTGCGCCTCGGTGCGATGAAAATCGACATGAATGATCGAGGCGGGGTTGGCGGCTTCCGGCGCGGGGTTGGCGGGCGGCGCGAGTGTTTCAAAGAGACGCGTGATGAAATTTTGCGCGGGTTGGGCGTAATCAAGGTCGCAATCAAGGCGGGTGGCGATGCGGGTGGCGCCGAGCGCTTCGAGCGCAGCATCAAGCTGGCGGCCGGTTTCGCAGAATTGGGCGTAGGCGCTGTCACCCAGAGCGAGGACGGCGAAATTCACTCCGGTCAGGTCGATTGGCGCGACTGGGGGCGCGGCTGGGGGGGCGGCGGGGGGTGTCGCGGGACTGGTCAGCGCGCGGATGAACGGGGCGGCGCGCGCAGGCGGCTCGCCCTCACCCCAGGTGGAGGCGATGACCAGAAGATTGCCCACGTTTTTCAGGGCGGCGGGGCTGGTTTCCGCCATATCGAGCGTGCGCACGGCAAAGCCGCGCTTTTGCGCGTTGCGCTGGGCGGCGGTGGCGAGGGCTTCGGCGTTGCCGGATTCGGTGGCGTACAAAATGGTGAGTTTGGGTTTCGGCGGGGCGGCGACCTGCGGGGCGGGTGCGGCGGGGGCTGGGGCGTCGCTGTTCGCGGCGTCGATGCCGGCGAGAAAGCCCGCGAGCCAGGCGCGCTGGACCGTTGAGGCGCGGCCAATGACCTGATCGAGTGCCACGATGTCGGCCTGGGCGAAGGGGGCGGTGCGGGGCAGGCTGGCGCGTTTGGTCATGGGATCAGGCTTCCTGGGCGCGGGTCAACGGGAGGGCGTGCGGCGCGGCTGGGGTGAGCAGGGCGCTGAGGGCGACGACGGGGCCGATAATGATCAAGGTGGCCTCGGTGGTGAGATCGCGCGCGCATCGCCCGGCTTGCGCGAGGGTGGTGTGGATGATCCGCTGGCGCGGGGTGGTGGCATCGAGCAGGAACGCCACCGGATCATCGGCGTTACGCCCAGCGTCGATCAGGGTGGCGGCGATGCTGGCGATGCTGTTGCGCGCCATATAGAGCACCAGCGTGTCGGCGGCCTGAGCGAGACGCGCGAAATCGACCTGCGGGCCGGTGGGGCCGGTTTCGCCGGTGGCGAACAGCACGCTGCGGGCCAGGCCGCGATGGGTGATTGGCAGCATGGCGGCGCTGGCGGCGCCGATGCCCGCCGAAATGCCGGGGATCACCCGGTGCGGAATGCTGGCGGCGGCAAGGGCCAGGCATTCTTCGCCCCCCCGGCCGAAAATGAACGGGTCACCGCCTTTAAGCCGCAGCACGCGCAGATTTTGCTGGGCGAGGGCGATCAGGTGCGCGTTGATCGCGAGTTGCGGGGTTTGCGCGCCGCCCGCGCGCTTGCCGGTGGCGATCAGCCGGGTGGTGGCCGGGGCGAGGGCCAGAATTTCCGGGGCAACCAGCGCGTCATGCAGAATGACATCGGCGGTTTGCAGCGCATGCAGCGCCGCCAAGGTCAGCAAAGACGGGTCGCCCGGACCAGCGCCGGCGAGCCAGACGCTGCCGGGCGCGAAATCGGGATGGGTCAGGCTGGGGGCGGTGTTGGTCATGGCGTGGATATAGGCGGAATGGTCGCTTAAGAAAATATTTTTCTATGAAAATGCTTTTTACCCACATAAATAAGATTGATTTTCTCTTATTGTCGGCTATGACAGGAGAGAAATCTAAAATTGGCGGAGAAAACAGATGGCGGCGGTAGGGTTGGATGCGATCGATCGGGCGATTTTGCGGCTGTTGGCGGCGGATGCGACCACGCCGTTGGCGGCGATTGCCAAGCAGGTCGGGTTATCCGCGACCCCGTGCTGGAAGCGGATCAAGCGGATGGAGGATACCGGGGTGATTACCGGGCGGGTGGTCTCGCTCTCGCCGGAGGCGCTGGGCTATCCGGTCTCGGTGTTTGTTTCGGTGGAGACCGCCGATCATTCGGCCCCGTGGCTCGCACGGTTTGCGGCGATGTTGGCGGAAATGCCGGAGATTGTGGGGGCGTGGCGGATGAGTGGCGATGTTGATTATTTGCTGCATGTGATGGTGCCGGATATTGCCGCCTATGATGCGTTTTACCGGCGATTGATTGCGCTGGTGCCGCTGCGCAATGTGAGTTCGCGCTTTGCGATGGAGCGATTAAAGGCGAGTGCGCCACCGATTTGACGGGTTGGTTATTCGTGGCCTGTTGTCAGTGACCGGCGAGCAACGGGGCGAGTAGCGGGTTGGGGAAGCGCCGTTTTTGCACAATGGCGTAGAATCGCTCGGCGATTTCTGGAATTTGGCACTGTTCGACCAGCAGGCCCGCTTCCAGCTCGTCACGCACCACGATTGGCGGCACCAGGGTCAGCGCGTCGCGCTCGCGGGCGAGCAGGCGCAGCATCGCCATATCATCGACTTCGGCCACGATCAGCGGGAGGATATTGGCCGCTTCCATCAGCCGGTCGAACGCGATGCGAATGCCGCTATCGAGGCTGGGCAGCAAGATTGGCTCGGTGCGCAGATCATCGGGGAAGCGAAATGGTTTGGCGCGCGGGCGCGGATGGCCGATCAGGCTGACCGGCTGCTCATCGAGCAAATGGCTGCGCCAGGCGGTGCGGGCATCACGCGGCGCGGGGCTGTTGGCGAGCACCAGATCGATCGTATGGGCTTCGAGTTGGGCGAGGAGATCGCGAATATGGCCGGAGCGCAGAATCAGCTCGACATCGTCACGCCCGAATAGCGGGCGCAGAAATTCGAGCTGGAAATTGCGCGACAGGGTGGGCAGCGCGCCGACGCGCAAGGGCTGGCGGTTGGCGCGGGGCTGGCCGCGCAGCGTGCCGATCAGCTCGTCACCGGCCTGGAACACGCCATCGGCATATTCGAGCGCGATCCGCCCGGCTTCGGTGAGCAGGAGGCGCTTGCCGGTGCGCTCGAACAGCGGATGGCCAAGCTGGTGCTCGAGTTTTTGGATCTGCACCGAGAGCGCCGAGGGCGACAGATTGATCCGCTCGGCGGCCTTGGTGAGGCTGCCCTCATGCGCGACGACCCAGAAATAGCGCAAATGGTTGTAATTCAGATTTCGCATATCGTTCTATTAAACAGAACGATTTGAAACAAACAATGAAATTTATTCGATGCTTCAGCCCAGCTATGCAGGTGCTCACGCTGTTGGGTTCATCAAGCAAGGAGCATTGCGCCGATGTTGATCCGTTTGTTGCCCTGGCTCGCGATCATCCCGCTGCTGCTGGCGGCGCTGGCCGGGTTTCTGCGCCCTGGCTGCCGACCCAAGACGGTGCCTCGGCTCGCGGAGCTGGCGGCGCTGATCGCGTTTGGGCTGGCCATGCTCGCGGTGGTGGCCACGGCGCAAGCGGGGCGGCTGGTGGCGCCGCTGGGTCTGGATCGGCTCGATCCGGTGAGTGTCGCGATGATGGGGCTGGTGACGTTCATTGGCTGGGTGGTGCTGCGCTATGCCGCGACCTATCTCGATGGCGAGGCGCGGCAGGGCTGGTTCACCTTCTGGCTGTGTTTGACGCTGGTGGCGGTTTTGTTGCTGGTGACCGCCGATACGCTGGTGCAATTGCTGGCGGCGTGGATGGCCTCAAGCTGGTTTTTGCAGCGTTTGCTGTTGTTTTACCCTGAGCGTGCGGGGGCGCGGCGGGCGGCGCGCAAAAAATTCATCATGGCGCGGGGTAGTGATCTGGCGCTGTTGGGCGCGTGCCTGTTGCTGCTCGGCGCGTTCCACACCGATGATCTCGGCGCGATTTTAGCGGCGGCGCGCGCAGGCGCAGGCGGGCGTTGGGTGGCCGGCGCGGCATGGCTGCTCGGGCTCGCGGCCTGCCTGAAATCGGCGCAAATGCCCACCCAGGGTTGGCTCACCGAGGTGATGGAAACGCCGACGCCGGTTTCGGCGTTGCTGCATGCCGGGGTGATTAATGGCGGCGGGTTTTTGTTGATCCGGTTCGCGACCGTGATGATCCATGCCAAGCTGGCGCTGGGGGCGCTGGTGTTGATTGGCGGGTTTACCGCGTTGAACGCGAGCCTGGTGATGTTGACGCAGCCGATGGTCAAGACCTCGCTGGCATGGTCCACCGTGGCGCAGATGGGATTCATGATTTTCGAGTGTGGCCTTGGGTTATTTGCGCTCGCGCTGCTGCATATTCTGGCCCATTCGCTCTATAAGGCGCACTCGTTTTTGGCTTCGGGCGGTGCGGTCGAGCGGGTGGCGGCGATCCAACGGCCCGGTCCGGTCGCAACGCCGAATGCCGGGGCGGTGGGGCGGGCGTTTTTGGTCGCGCTGATTTTATACGGGCTGGTGGGGTTTGCGTTCGGCTTTGCCGATAAATCGCCGCAGGCGGTGGCGCTGGGGGCGATTCTGATTTTCGGCGTGGCCTATATGCTGGCGCAAGGCTTTGCCGACGCCGCGCCGAGGGCGCTGACCCGGCGCACGGCTTTATATGCGCTTGCGGTTTCGATCAGTTATTTCGCGCTGCAAGCGGCGGTAACCCAGATGACGGCGAGCGTTTTGCCGCCGCCGCCGACACCGGGCGCGCTGCAATGGATGTTGATCGGGCTGGCGGTGATCAGCTTCGGGCTCGTTGCGATCGTGCAGGCGATGTTTCCGCTCTGGGCCTATCATCCTGCCGCTGCCGGGTTGCGGGTGCATCTCTCGAACGGCTGGTATGCCAACGCGGTGATCGACCGGCTGGTGGGCACTTGGTCGAGCCGGGGATCGGTGCGGGGTGTGCGATGATCGACAGCACACACACACCCCCGATTACTGACACGCTGATTCCTGACACGCTGATTGCCGAGCGGGCGGCGCAGGCCGGGCAGGCGATACCCCCACTTTGGCCCCTGGCCGCAAGCGTTGCGGTTAATCCGTTTCTCGGCCAGGCGGGCGAAGATTTGGCGATGGCTGGGGCGCGGCTCGCCCGGGTTGCCGGGGTGAAGGTGATGATGAACCGGGCTTGGTATCGCGCGCAGATCGATGCCGGGCAGATCACCGCCGGGGATTTGCGGGCAGCGTGGGAGGCTGCGCCCGCGCATCAGCGCCCGGTGGATGAGGCGGCATTGCACGCGGCGATCCGCCGCGATGCGCCCGCGCCCCTGGCGCTGCCGAGCATTGCCGATTTGGCGGCGTCGGTTTCGGGGATTGATTGGCCTTGCGTGATCGCTGAGCGGTTTGGCGCCTGGGCGGGCGGTTATTTCGATGCGGGTCAGGCGCTGTGGGCGGCACCTCGCGGGCCGAGCGCCTATGGGGCGTGGCGGGCGGTGGCGACCCATGATTTGACGCCGGAAATTCTGGGCCTCGCCGGGTTTGCTCGCCATGTGGCGGACACGCCGGAACATCCCTTGGCGGCGATGACGCGCGCGATCCATCGGCTGGGGTTAGCGGCGGATGCGCTGGAGACCTATTTGCATCAAATGCTGATGACGCTGGGCGGCTGGGCGCAATATGCCCGCTATTTGCTGTGGCAGGCGGATCAGCGCGGTGCGGCGGACGCGACGCTGACCGATTTATTGGCGATCCGGCTGATCTGGGAAGAGGCGCTGTTGATCCGCTATGAGCCCGCGATTGGGGATGATTGGGCGGCGGTGCGCGCACGCCACGCGCAGGCGCTTGAGCCGAGTGATGATTTGCGGCTCGATCAGATTTTGCAGGCGGCGGCCGAGCGCGCAGCGCAACGGCGGCTCGCGGCGATGTTGGCCGCGCCTGTTGCGCCGGACGACATGCGCGCGGGTCAGCGTGCGGATCAGCGCCCGGCTTTGCAGGCGGCGTTTTGCATCGATGTGCGCTCCGAACGGTTCCGGCGGGCGTTGGAACAGGTGAGCCCGGCAATCCAGACCCTGGGGTTTGCCGGGTTTTTCGGTCTCGCCACCGCACATCGGCGCTTTGGCTCGGATGTGGAGGAATTGCGAGGCCCGGCTCTCTTTAAGCCTGCTTTGCGCTCATGCTCGGGTGCCGGGCCGATGCTGGCCGCGGATCAGGCCACGCGGATCAATGCCCGCGCGCGGCGGGCCTGGGGCCGGTTCAAGCTCGCGGCGATTTCCTCCTTCGCGTTCGTGGAAGCGACCGGGCCGCTTTATGCGTTCAAGCTGATCGCGGATGCGCTGGGTTTGGCGGGTGCGTCCCCCGCTGCCGATCCGGCGCCGTGCCTCGTGGCCGAGGGTGAGCCTGACGGCGCGCCAACGGGCCGGATCGAGATGGCGGCGACGATTTTGCGGGCGATGTCGCTCACCGGCGATTTTGCGCCGCTGGTGCTGCTGGTGGGCCATGGGGCGAGCGTGGTGAATAATCCGCAGGCGAGCGGGCTGCATTGTGGCGCGTGCGGGGGCTATCCGGGGGATGTGAATGCGCGGCTGATCGCGCGCCTGCTCAATGATCCGGCGGTGCGCGCCGGTTTGGGTGCGACGGGTATCGAAATTCCGCCTGACACGCTGTTTGTGGCGGCGCTGCATGACACCACCACCGATCAGGTGACGCTGTATGACGAGGGTGATGTGCCGCCTGCGCTGCTTGCCGCGCATCGGGCGGCGCTGGCGCAAGCGCAGCAATGGCTTGCCGTCGCCGGGTGGATGGCGCGGGCGGAGCGGGCGGCAGGCTTGCCGCGGGCGGTGGATGGTGAGGCTTTGTTGCGGCGGGCGCGTGATTGGGCCGAGACCCGCCCGGAATGGGCGCTGGCGGGTTGCCGCAGTTTCATCGCCGCACCGCGTTCGCGCACGGCGGGCAAGACGCTCGATGGGCAGGCATTTTTGCATGAATATGATTGGCGGCGTGATCCGGGGTTCGGGGTTCTGGAGCTGATTTTGACCGCGCCGGTTATCGTCGCGAGTTGGATCAGTTTGTCTTATTATGGCGCGGTGGTGGCCCCTGCGGTGTTTGGTGCCGGCAACAAGCTGCTGCATAATGTGACCGGCGGGATTGGCGTGGTGGAAGGCAATGGCGGGGTGCTGCGGGCCGGGCATCCGTGGCAATCGGTGCATGATGGCGAGCGGTTGATCCATGAGCCGCTGCGCTTGAGCGTGTGCATCGAGGCACCGCGAGAGGCGATCATCGGGGTTTTGCAAAATCATCCGGCGGTGCGCCGCCTGTTCGATCATGGCTGGCTGCATTTATTCGCGCTTGATGATGCGGGCCGGATGGCATGGCAGTATGCTGGCGCGCTGGAATGGCAGCGCTTTGAGCCGATGATGGGTTGATGGATTTGGCCGGGAGAGATGGCCCGCGCAGTCATTGACCTTGCCCTGGGGGAAGCGATTAGGCGTAGGAGCGAAAATATTGAGGAGTGCGGTCATGCAGCGGCGATCGATCATGGCGATGGTGAGTGCCGTGCTGGCCGGGTTGAGTTGGCGGCGTGCGGCGGCGCAGATGGGGCCGGGAATGGGTGGCGGCTCGGAAATGATGGGCGGCGGCTCGATGATGGCGCATGGTAACATGATGGGGCCGATGATGACCGGGATGCAGCTTTTCGAGCGGCATGCGGAAATTACCCGGGCCACGGATTATTTGCCGAACGGGATTATCGACACCACCGTATCGGATAATCCGCGCGTGGCGAAGCTGATCCAGGCGCATGTGGTGGAGATGTATCGGCGGCTCGATGAGAACCGGCCTTTTGCCTATCCGGCCAGCCCGAGTGTGGGCGTGATGTTTGCGCACCCGACCGCGTATCGCCGCTCGTATAAGCTATTGCCGACGGGGATTGAGGTGACCGAGACCTCGGATGATCCGGCGATGGTCAAGGTGATTGTCGCGCATGCCCGCGAGCTGGACGGGTTTGCCAAAAACGGGATGCCGGCGATGATGCAGGGGATGATGCGGCCTGGTTGATTGGGCTTGAGCTATGAAGATGCGTTGTTAGTCTGGAAACATCCGAAATTCGGTGAAGCGCAAATCATGCGGGCGTGGTGGGGTGTTGCGGGCATAGTGGGCGATGGCGCTGGCGGTGGCGTGGAGCGATAAGGCGGCGGTGAAATCGGTCGATTGCAGCTGGTCGCCCAGATAGGACAGCCAGGTTTGGTAGGCGGCGCGGTGCGCATCGAACAAGGCGCCGATGCTGGCGGCGACAGGATCGTTCCAATTCCATTGCTGGGCGCAAATCGCGTCGATCACGCCGCGTTTCGCGCCGTGGAAATGCAGGATGGCGGCGTCTGGCGCGAAGCCCCAATAGGGTTTCCAATTATAGAGCGGATTGAGCCGGTCCCAATGGCCGCGATAGGCGTGGTTGAGCAGAATTTGGTCATCGAGCTGGGCGGCGGCGGCGGGATCGGCGAGGCGGTTGCGGAGAAAACTCTCCAGCGCGGGGGCGCTGGCGCGCATGGCCGGGAGGTTGAGCAGCATGACGCCGGAATTGAAATAATTCCAACGATCGGGCGCGAATTCCGGGGCGGCGGCGAAGAAAATGGGGGTAAGCTCGCCCAAGCGCGGGCGGCGGAGAAACACCACGTCGCAATCGGTGTAGAGGGCGAGGGTGGCATCATGATCGATATGCGGAATAGCGAGGCGCAGCCAATGACCGATGGAATGGGCGGTGAAATGGCCTTGGGTGCGCGCTGCCCTCATCGCATCGAGTGCTGGGGGTTCGGCGTGGATGATGGTGACGCCCTGCGCGCGCATCCAGGCGCAAAACTCTCCCTCCGCGCCGTGATAAAGCATGAACGGGTCAAGCCCGCCGACCATGCGCGCCGAGAGCACGGCGAGGCGCGCATGATCGCCCACCGGGCCGGTGCTGCCGGGTGCATCGATCGCGAAATACCAGCGGAGCAGGGTCATCGGCGGGACAATCCGGTTGACGCGGGCGGAGCAGTAGGGGAGAGTTTCAACATGACGCCATTGCAATCGTTTTTGCATTGAAGCCGCCGGTTCACAAGAGCGGGCGGGCGGGACCGCGCGCGCTGGATCAGTTTTACACCCGCCCGGCGGTGGCGCGTGACTGCGTGGCCCGGGTTTTGGCGGTGATTGGTGACCAGGAGGGCACCGTGTTCATCGAACCGGCGGCGGGTGCTGGATCGTTTTTGGACGCGCTGCCCGCGCCACGGATTGGGCTTGATATTGCGCCGGCGCGCGCGGACATTGAGCGGGCGGATTTCCTGCGCTGGTGGCCGAGCCTGCCGGCCACGCGCTATGTGGTGGTGAGTAATTTTCCGTTTGGCAAAAATGCGTCACTCGCGGTGAAGTTCGTTAATCATGCCGCACAGTTTGCCGAGGTGGTGGCGAGTATTTTGCCGCGCAGTTTTGAGAAAGCGACGATCCAGCGGCGGGTGGATGCTGGGTTTTCGTTAGTGAGCGAAACGGCGTTATCCGCGAACTCGTTCACCCATCGTGGTGAGCCTTATGCTGTGCCGGTTGTTTTTCAGATTTGGCGGCGGAGTGCGGTGCCGCGGGTGCGTGTGGCGGGGCCGCTGGTGCATCCGGATTTCGCGTTTTTGCGCACGCCTGAACAGGCGGATTTTGCGTTTCAGCGGGTTGGGGTGCGGGCGGGTTTGGTCTCGGTTGAGGGGTTAGCGCGGGCGGCGCAATCGCATTATTTCATTGCGGTGCGAAACCGGGCGCGCGATGTGGCGGGGATTTTGGCCTCGATTGATTGGAGCGGCGTGAAGAGCCGGACGGCAGGCAATCCGAGTATTGGCAAGGCGGAGCTGGTGGCCGCGTATCAGGCGCGGATTGCGCAAAGCGGGTTGGCGCAAGGCTGAGGCCGGAGGGAAGAAACAAAAACGCCCGGTCCTTGCGGGCCGGGCGTTTGCGGCGTCGGTTGGGACGCGACTTACTTCACTTCGGAAACCTGACCGGCGAGCTCGCCTTTCGGGTTCGCTTTGGTGTGCAGGTTCACGTAGGAATCGCCCATTTCGATGATCTTGGCCTTTTTCAGCGTCAGCTTGGCGTGGCCGGCGATCACGCCGGTTTTGCTGATATGCAGCGGCACCAGGATCGGCGCGGAGAGCATATAATCGCCGCCGGGCTTGGCCGGGCCGTGGATATGGGCGGCGATGACCGGGCCGGACATGCCGCTATCGGTGACTTTATAGGTCAGGATGTGGGTCACGGTGTTGTACGTGCCGGTCATTTCGCCGGTGCCTTTGGCCATGACATGCATTTCCGGGGTGAGGGCGGCGTGCAGCTTGATGACTTTGGCCGAGGCCACGCCGGTCGCGGCGATCAGAGCAAGGCCTGCCAGCGGCAGCGCGGAGCGAAGAGAAAGACGCATAGAGAAACTCCCTTAAAAAACGGCGAATTGCCGATGAGGCATATATGGTGGGAAGTTGTGGCTGCAACATGGCGGGGTTGCGACATTCTCGGGCCAAGGAGAATCTCTGCTTGCAATTTTTTGTGTTGCGGCGCACCAGACTGGGCCGATGGAACAGGCACGCTTGAGCGATATTGGCTTGAATCTGCGGCGGATGTTCATACGCGATCTGGTGCTGGAGGCGCGCATCGGTGTGTATGCGCATGAGCAGGAGCGCAGCCAACGGGTGCGGATTAATTTAGATTTAGCTGTTGAGGATGATGGCGCGGTGGGCCTGTCGCGCCCGGCGGTGGGCCGGGATGATTTGGCGCGGGTGGTCGATTACGAGCGGATTGTGGTGGCGGTGCGCGCTTTGGTGGCGGCGGGGCATGTGCAGCTGGTGGAGACGCTGGCGGAGCGGCTGGCCGAATTATGCCTCGATGACCGGCGCGTGGCACGGGTGCGGGTGATGGTGGAAAAGCTCGACGTGTTCGCCGATGCGGTATCCGCCGGCGTGGAGATTGAGCGGCGGCGGTAGGGGGGTGAGACAGAACGAGTCACCTTTAAGAGCAAAAGTTTTTGTTTCTTTTTTCAAAAAGAAAAATTTGCTTCCCTCGCGCACCCGACATTCAGTGTTTTCGCACGCTTTCATACACCAGCATCGGCACGCCGATGCGGATGAAGCCGGTGGCCTCCACCATGCCGATGGCGCCGAGCACCGTGCGGGAGGCGAAATTATCGGCGCGGGCGACGGCGACGATTCGTTCCAATTTTGCTTGTTCGTGGCCGTAGCGCAGGGCGGCGCCTGCGGCTTCGCGGGCGAGGCCGGCGCCGCGCACTTCGGGCCAGAGGGCGAAGCGGAGCGCAACGCCGAGGCCATCGGGGCGCTCTTGCAGGCCGGTGATCCCTAAAAACGCGCCGAGCCGCAGGCCGCGCACGCCCCAGATGCCAAAGCCGTCACGCCCCCAATCTTTGACTTCGGCGGCGAGTTCTTCGCCCACCCGCTCGCGCGTGCGCACGCCGCCCAGCATCAGGCCGAAAGCCCGAGGATCGGTTTTCAGCGCGACCAAATCCTCCAAATCCGCCCACCCCACCGGCGTCATGCGCAGCCGCGCCGTGCTGATGGTCCAGGACGGATTCATTTACCCATCCTACCGGCACCCATCCTACCGGCTGAGGGGCCGATATTTGATCCGGTGCGGCTCGGTCGCGTCCGCGCCGAGGCGTCGGCGCTTGTCTTCTTCGTAGTCTTGGAAATTGCCTTCGAACCATTCGACGTGGGAATCGCCCTCAAAGGCGAGGATATGGGTGGCCAGCCGATCCAGGAACCAGCGATCATGCGAGGTGATTACCGCGCAGCCGGGAAATTCCATCAAGGCTTCTTCCAGGGCGCGGAGCGTATCGACATCCAAATCATTGGTCGGCTCGTCAAGCAGAATGACATTATGTTCGCCCTTGAGCATTTTGGCCAAATGCACGCGGTTGCGCTCACCGCCTGAGAGAATGCCAACCTTCTTTTGCTGGTCAGAGCCTTTGAAATTGAACGCGCCGACATAGGCGCGCGATTGGACGGTGCGCTTGCCCAAATGAATAACATCGGTGCCGCCGGAAATTTCTTCCCACACGGTTTTTTCACCATCCAGACTATCACGCGACTGATCGACATAGCCAAGCTTGACCGTATCGCCGATATCGAGCACGCCGCCATCCGGCGTTTCCTTGCCGGTAATCATCCGAAACAGCGTGGTTTTGCCGGCGCCATTCGGCCCGATCACGCCGACGATGCCGCCGGGTGGTAATTTGAAGCTCAGATCATCGATCAATAAATTATTGCCATAGCCTTTGCGCAACTGCTTGGCTTCGATGACGATGCCGCCGAGGCGCGGGCCGGGCGGGATGATGATTTCGGCAACCCCGGAGACCTGTTCTTGGGATTTGGCCAGCATGTCTTCATAGCGGGTGATGCGCGCCTGGCTTTTGGCTTGGCGGGCTTTCGGGCTCGCGCTGATCCATTCGCGCTCCTCACGCAAGGCGCGCTGGCGGGCGGATTCTTCCTTCTCCTCCTGCGCCAGCCTCTTTTGCTTTTGCTCCAGCCATGAGGTGTAATTGCCCTCGAACGGATAGCCGCGCCCGCGCTCAAGTTCGAGAATCCAGTTTGTGACATTTTCAAGAAAATACCGATCATGGGTCACCACGATCACGGTGCCGGCGAAGTTTTGCAGCGTCTTTTCGAGCCAGGCCACCGATTCCGCGTCCAGATGGTTGGTTGGCTCATCGAGGAGCAAAAGATCGGGCTTTTCCAGCAGCAACCGGCAGAGGGCCACCCGCCGCCGCTCGCCGCCGGACAGGTTGGTGACGGACGCTTCCGCCGGTGGGCAGCGCAGGGCATCGAGCGCGATATCAATGCGCCGATCGAGATCCCAGCCATCCTCGGCGTCGATTTTTTCCTGCAAGCTGGCTTGCTCGGCCAGCAGATCGTTCATTTTATTGTCATCCATCGGCTCGGCGAATTCTTCGGAAATCGCGTTGAACCGGGCGATGGCGCTGCGCAGCTCGGCAAAGGCCATCGCGACATTGTCGCCCACGGTTTTATCCGCATCGAGATGCGGCTCTTGCGATAAATAGCCAACCCGCACGCCCTCGGCGGCCCAGGCCTCGCCGCCAAATTCTTTCTCGATGCCGGCCATGATTTTCAGCAGCGTCGATTTACCGGCACCATTGACGCCGAGCACGCCGATTTTGACGCCGGGCAGGAAGGAGAGCGTGATCCCTTTGAAGACTTCACGCCCGCCCGGAAAGGCTTTGGTGAGGTCTTTCATCACATAAACATACTGATAAGCGGCCATGCTGCGGTGTCCCAATCGTTAAAGGCGTTGAAGCCGGTATAGAAACACGCCGCGCGCGGGGCAACCAAGCAGCGAGGCAATCGACCGATACCCCTTGCGCTTCATCCCCGTGACTTGATATGTAATAATATTACAAGAACCCCAACGCCGGTGATGTCCATGACCGATTCTTTCGCGCCGACTGCCCAACCGGGCAATACAATGCGAAATACTGCCCCGCAACTTGACGATATTGATCGCCGGATTCTGACCGAGCTGCAAAATGACGGGCGGATGACCAATGTGGAGTTGGCGGGCCGGGCGGGCATTTCACCGCCGCCCTGCTTGCGCCGGGTGCGCCGCCTTGAGGAATCTGGCCTGATTCGCGGCTATCACGCCGATACGGACCCGCAAAAACTCGGCTGGCAAATCCAGTTTTTCGCCATTATCGGCCTTGAGAGCCAACGGCAAACGGTGCTCGATAGCTTCACCAGCATGATCGCGACGTGGGAAGAAGTGCGCGAGTGCCATATGATCCGGGGTGGCGGCGATTTTCTGATGCGTTTTCTGGCGCGCGATGCCGCGCATGAGAATGAAATCACCGAAAAGCTGATCGCGGCACCGCAAGTCGCCAAAGTGCAAACATTGCAAACCATCCGAACCTTGATCATGCAGCCCGGCGTGCCGCTGTAACTCATGATCACCACCCGCCGCATCGCGGCGAACGGCCTTGAGTTTGCGGTTGATTGCCTGGGCGAGGGCGAGGATTTTGCGCTGTGCCTGCATGGTTTTCCGGAATCGCGGTATTCTTGGCGCGATCAACTCCCGGCCCTGGCGCAGCTTGGCTATACGGTCTGGGCGCCTGATTTACGCGGCTATGGCCAAAGTTCGCGCCCCGACGGCGTTGCCGCCTACCGCGCGTCCGAACTGCTGAAAGATGTCGCGGCCTTGATCGATGTGGCCCGCGCTGAGGGCAAAACCGGCAAGCTGGTTTTGATCGGCCATGATTGGGGCGGTGCGCTCGGTTGGTTCTTTGTGCTGAACCATATCCGCCCGGTGGATCGTTTCATCGTGATGAACCTGCCGCATCCGGATATTTTCGCGCGTGGGCTTAAAACGCTGCGGCAATTGCGCAAATCCTGGTATGTTTTTTGGTTCCAAATTCCGTATTGGCCGGAGCGGACGCTGGCCGCCAAAAACGCCGCCTGGATCGCCCGGGCGTTTCGCAGCTCCGCGATCAACAAGGAGCGATTTTCGGACGCGGTGCTGGATGTTTATCGCACCAACGCCTTGGCACCCGGCGCGCTGACCGCGATGATCAATTGGTATCGCGCCAATTTCCGCAATCCGTTTCGCACATTGCCGCCCGCGAAAACGCTCGATACGCCGACCCTGATGATCTGGGGTGAGCATGATACCGCGCTCGGGCTCGAACTTACCGAGGGGACTGAGCAGTTGGTGAGAAATTTTACCCTCCGCACCATTCCCAACGCCTCGCACTGGGTGCAGCAGGACACGCCGGATTTGGTCAATCGGATGATGACCGCCTGGCTGAGCGATCAGACGGTGCCGATGGCGTGAGGGGCTTGACGCTGCATGTTGCATCGTCTGATTCATTGTCGATGATTTAAGAGGATTTGTCTGCCATGTCGCAACCGTCTCGCAGCATCGATTATTTCTTCTCGATGTCGTCGCCTTGGACGTTTTTTGGTCATGGCCGGTTCATCGCGCTGGCGCAGCGCCATGGGTTGCGTGTGGTGCTGCGCCCGACCCCGTTGCTGCGGCTGTTTCCGGAAACTGGCGGCCTGCCGGCGCCGCGCCGACACCCGACGCGACAGCGTTATCGGTTGGTGGAATTGCAGCGTTGGTCCGCGGCGCTGGGGATTCCGCTCAATCCTCGGCCACAATTTTTTCCGTTCGATGTGTCACTCCTCGATCGCGTGGTGGTGGCGATGACGCTGGCCGGGCAGGATGCTCATCGCTTTATGGCGCTGGCCTTCGCGGGCATTTGGCAGGAGGAGCGCAATTTGGCGGACCCTGCGGTGATCGCTTCGTTGTTGGACGCGGCCGAAGCGCCGGCCACGCTGCTTGCGGCGGCGGATGCGCCCGAGACCCTGGCGCGCTATGAGGAAAATCTGGCGGCGGCGTTGGAAGCAGGTGTGTTTGGCGCGCCGACCTATGTGTTGGATGGCGAGTTATTCTGGGGCCAAGATCGGCTGACCTTGCTGGATGCAACGTTGGTCAGTGGCCGAGCGCCCTATCGCGCCGATTAGGCGATAAAATGTTTTGCCGATTTATTGATATCGTTTACAGGGAAACACCATGGCTGAGACCATCAACACCAAATTACTGATCATCGGCGCGGGGCCGGCTGGCTATACGGCGGCGATCTATGCGGCGCGGGCGAATTTGGCCCCGGTTTTGGTGGCGGGTTTGCAGCCAGGCGGGCAACTGACCATCACCACCGATGTGGAAAATTATCCCGGTTTTGCGGAGGCGATCCAGGGCCCCTGGCTGATGGATCAAATGCAAGCGCAGGCGGCCCATGTCGGCACGCGGATTATTCAGGATGTGATTGTCTCGGTCGATTTCTCGAAAACGCCGCTGACCGCAATTGGCGATTCCGGCACGCTCTATCAGGCGGACGCGGTGGTGATTGCGACCGGTGCGCAGGCGCGCTGGCTTGGCTTGCCCTCGGAGCGGCAATTTCAGGGCGGCGGCGTTTCGGCCTGCGCGACCTGCGATGGGTTTTTCTTTCGCGGCAAGCGCGTGGCGGTGATAGGCGGTGGCAATACGGCGGTTGAGGAGGCTTTGTTCCTGACCCACCACGCCGCGTCAGTGACATTGATCCACCGGCGCGATCAGTTGCGCTCGGAAAAAATCCTGCAAGACCGGCTGTTCGCCAATCCCAAAGTCTCGGTGATTTGGAATGCGCGGGTGGAGGAAATTTTCGGTGAGCAAAATCCGCCACGGGTGACGGGTGTGCGGCTGGCCGATACCAAAACCGGGGCACTCAGCGCGATTGAGGTTGATGGTGTGTTCGTCGCGATTGGCCATGATCCGGCAACGGCGCTGTTCCGGGGTCAGATCGATATTGACGCGGATGGCTATATCAAAATTGTTCCAGGCTCGACGCAAACCTCGCACCGGGCGGTGTTTGCGGCGGGGGACGTGGCGGATCGGGTGTTTCGCCAGGCGGTCACCGCCGCCGGAACCGGATGTATGGCGGCGCTCGAAGCTGAGCGCTATTTGGCTCACACGGCGGGTTTAGACAGGGGCGCGGCGGTAGCCGCTTAAGGGATGGCACAGGGAATGACCAATAATCATATGGATTGGGACAAGTTGCGGGTGTTTCATGCGGTGGCTGAGGCGGGCAGCTTCACCCATGCCGGCGATACGCTGAACCTCTCGCAATCGGCGGTGTCGCGGCAGATTTCAGCGCTGGAAGAAGCGCTGGCGGTGCCGCTGTTTCACCGCCATGCCCGTGGGCTGATCCTGACCGAGCAGGGCGAGCAGCTCAACCGCACGGTGCGCGATGTGTTCGCCAAGCTGGCGATGACCGAAGCCTTGCTGACGGAGAGCAAAGAGCGTGCGGCGGGACGGCTTAAAGTCACCACCACCCATAGTTTCGGCGTTGCGTGGTTGACGCCGAGGCTCAAGCGCTTTCTGGAAGCCTATCCCGATGTCAGCATTACGCTGTTGCTCGATGATGTTGATCTCGACCTCGCGATGCGGGAAGCCGATGTCGCGATCCGGATGCATCCGCCGCGTCAGCCCGATTTGGTGCAGCGCTCGCTGGGCGAAATTCGCTGGCAGATTTGGGCGTCTGACGCGTATTTGAAATCGGCGGGGCATTTGCCGGAAAAGCCGGAGGATTTGGACAAGCACCGGCTGATTTTGTTCGGTGACCGGAAACCGCCTGTTACCGATGTTAACTGGCTGGCTGATTTGGGCCGGGCGGATGGGTTGCCGCGCCGGGCTGGCGCGCTGGAGGTTAATTCGCTGCAAGCGATGTTGATTGCCATTCGCAGCGGCCTGGGCATTGGCGCGGTGCCGGAATATCTGGTGGATCATAGCGAGGGGATGACCCGGATTTTACCGCATGCGCGCACCCCGAAAATTGATATGTTCTTTGTTTATCCTGAAGAATTGCGAAATTCAAAACGGGTTGGCGTGTTCCGTGACTTCCTAGTGAGTGAAATCGGGCGCAGCTGATCGCGCCCTGAGTGTCACGGGTTGCGGACAGGACGGGTGGTGGATGCTGCATCAGATCAATATGGGTTTCGCTTTGATCGGCAGATTCGAGCTAAACCGATAAAATTAATCGGCAAACAAAAGCTGAAGCGTGATTGATGATAACCAACCACGCTCTAATGCGTGGTCAACCATGCAGCAATTTCACATGATGGTAACGCTGCGGGGCCTTTAACTGCGCTATAGGATGCTTACGTTATGTGGCGTTCTAAGGTTGGTGCGTGCGCGAAACCCTCTCCCCGGTTCTCGCCGCATGGTCAATCTCCGAGATCCGGCCTTGCACGGCCGGATAGGGGCTGGTTTTCCGGCCCCGACGTCTCCCAGACGTGAAGCCTCCCTGTTGACTTGCCCCGCCGGTTCGCCGGTGGGGCTTTTTCTTTGCCAACGGCCAAACTGCGCAAGGGAGTGTTATCGGAAGCGATGCTTCGGTGCAATGTCACGCGATGGTGACGGGAGAAATTCTGATTTTATGTTGTAAGAGCGACACGCTGCGCGCGCCCAACTGAAAGCGGCCCATAAAAAATGGCCCATAAAAAACGGCCCAAAAAAACGGCACGGAGCGAAACTCCGTGCCGTTTGATCGAAAGCGCGATTAGTCTGCGCGATCCTGATGATAGGCTGCGACGATCGCTTAGCCCTTGGGCGCCCAGAGGGTGCACCAGCCGGTCGGCGCGATCGGGCCGGAAACGGCCTTGCACTTGCCAACCGCCGTTGCGGACGCGCCCGGAACATAGAGGGCGCAGCCATCGCACTGATGGCCGTCCTTCGGCTTGGTCTGATACTGCACGGAAGCCGGTGCCATGCCAGCGGCTTGCGCCGTGCCAGCACCCGCCGCGACGAGGCCAGCGGCAACGGCGGTCAAGCCAGCGGCCTTCTTCAGCAGACCACGGCGCGATTCATTGAATTCGTTGGACATGAGCGTTCTCCTAAAAGTTATAATCATACGGCACGAAAGCACGAGTACCAGGCAAGAGATTGGTCACTGCGCCAGAATGGCAAGGAGCCAACAATCTGCCTGATCGGCTCATATATACAAGAACCATTTAATCATGGCGTCAACGTGGCGATAACGGGAAATTGATGTGCTGCTTAGGATTTTTGCCGTGGCGCCCGGCGGGTGCGTGGCGTGGCGATGGTGGTGCGCAGCAGCGGATAGATTTCCTGTGCCCAGCGCGAGCCGCTGAACACGCCGTAATGGCCAACGCCTTTTTGCAGATGATTGAGTTTGCGGCTCGCGGGCAATTTGGCGCACAGATCAATCACCGCTTCGGTTTGGCCGGGCGGGCAAATATCATCGCGCTCGCCTTCCACCGCCAGAAGCTGGGTCTCGGTAATCGCGCCGAGATCGATCACATCGCCGCGATGGGTCAACCGACCGAGGGGCAAATCATGGCGCTGAAACACGCGCTCGACCGTTTCCAGATAGAACTCAGCCGGCAAATCCATCACGCTTTGATATTCGGCGTAGAAACTATTATGCGCGGCTTCGGCCTCCGCATCCTCCGTGACGATGGAGCGGAATTGGCGCACATGCGCGCCGATATGCCGGTCCAAATTCATCGACATGAACGAGGCGAGCTGCACAAAGCCTGGATAAACACGCCGCCCCGCGCCTTGATGCTGCCAGGGGACAGTATCGATCAGGTTTTGTTCAAACCAGGCAATATCGCGGGTTTTCGCAAGCTGATTGACTTTTGAGGGGTTGCACCGCGTGTCAATCGGCCCGCCCATCAGCACCGTGGCGTGCGGGCGCGCCGGATCGCTATCCGCTTCCATCAGCGCGGTTGCCGCCAACACCGCAACGGCGGGCTGGCAGACCGCAACCACGCTCGCGCCGGGGCCAAGCTCACGCATAAACAGCATGATATGATCGACATAATCATCAAAACCAAAGCGCCCCGCCGCCAGCGGAATATCGCGCGCGTTGAACCAATCGGTGATGAACACGTCATGATCCGCGAGCATCACCTGCACCGTATGGCGCAGCAAGGTGGCGAAATGCCCGGACAAGGGTGCAGCAATCAGCACGCGGGGCCGCTCAACCCGATCATCCGGTGTCGCGAAATGCAATAACGCGCCGAACGGTGTGGCGCGGACAACTTGCTCCACCACCGGAATTTCACGGCCATCGCGCAGCACGACATCAATGCCGAACTCGGGCCGCTGGTGGCGCATGCCACCCCGGGCGAATAAATCGAGCAAGGCGCGGGCTTCGCGGGCGACCGCCCCGAACGGCCGCATCGGGGTGAATAATTCGACCAGAGGGGCCAGATTACGCGCCGCACTGCGCCAGGGCGCGAGCAGATCATCTTGTGATTGATAGAAACTATATTTCATGGCGTGGGCCTGACACTGAGTATCTCGGAATGATGGGCCGCCAATGGTAAATAATTTATGAACGCGCCCCAGCCATGATCTGTCAGCATCCACCGGTCCTTATCGTTCGTCCCTGTCAACCAAACTCGGCTGTCAACGAAGCCTGACAGTAGTCTGCGCCAAAATGCCGCGCTGCGAAAGAGCGCCGCACCGCACAATGGCCGATATAATGCACAATGATGGTTTGATGACACCAAAAAATTCTCACTCCTTGAATATATGCTGCGCCCCGATCAGGCAGCGCGCTGATTTTATCGTGGATGACGCGCTGAGATTCGAAAATGGCGCGGCGATGCGTGCCGCGTTCTCGCGAATTAATATCATATCAGCTATGCGAATTAACGGCGGCTAATCCTGCCGGCTTGGGTGGTGTGTTGCCAAAAACGTGATCGGGGGCTTGGATCGGCGCGAATAATGCGCGATCAAGGGTGTAACCATCCCATTCATTGTTTGAGGAGCGAACATGCGCGATTTTCATCAACCTGGCCGCAGCCCCGTTATGGCCACCAACGCCATGGCCGCGACCTCAATGCCCGCCGCTACGCTGGCCGCACTCGATGCGCTGCGCGCGGGCGGCAATGCGCTGGATGCTGCGGTCACCGCCGCCGCCGTGCTCGCGGTGATTGAACCCCAATCAACCGGGATCGGCGGGGATTGTTTTTGCTTATATAAGCCAGCGGATAGCGCCGATGTCGTTGCGCTGAACGGCTCGGGCCGCGCGCCGGCGGCGGCAACGCTCGATTATTATCAGACACACGGCATCACTGCGCTCGACTCCACCTCGCCCCATGGCGTGACCATTCCCGGCGCGGTCGGCGCGTGGGAAACCTTACTCGCCGCCTATGGCAAGCGCGATCTGGCGGCTGCCCTGGCCCCGGCCATCGCCTATGCCGAGAACGGTTTTCCGGTGCATCCGCGCGTCGCGTTCGATTGGGCGTTGGTGGGCGAAAAACTGCGCAAAACCGGCGCGACGCTGTTTCTGCCACACGGTAAGACGCCTGACGCCGGGCATATTTTGCACCAGCCCGATCTGGCGCGCACCCTGCGCGCGATTGCCCAGCACGGCGCACGGGCGTTTTATGAGGGTGAGATTGCGGCGAGCATGGTCGCGGAGTTGCGCCAGCGCGGTGGCTTGCATACCGAGGCGGATTTTGCCGAAGGCCGCCTCGCTGCGAAATTCGTGACACCGATCAAGCGCGATTTCGATGGTTTGACCATCTGGGAATGCCCGCCGAACGGGTCCGGCATTCTGGCCCTGATGTTGCTGGGCATTTTGGAGGGGTTTGGCCCGGCACCCGATGGTCCGCTTGGCCCGGTGCGGTTGCACCGCCATATCGAGGCGGCGCGGCTGGTCTATCGTGATCGCGATGCGCTGCTGGCCGATCCGGATCAATCTCCGGTTCCGGTGGAGCATTTGTTGAGCGATGCGTATCTCGGCGGGTTGCGGCATCTGATCAATGATGACCACGCGCTGATCAATCTGCCACGGGCTGGCGAAAATCTGCTGCCTAAGCATCGTGACACGGTGTATCTCGCGGTGGTCGATGCCGAGGGCAATGCCTGCTCGTTCATTAATTCGACCTATGAAAGCTTTGGCTCGGGCATTCTCGCCCCGAATACCGGGGTGATTTTGCATAATCGGGGACTGGGTTTTTCGCTGCAAGCCGGTCATCCGAACGCGATTGCGCCGCGCAAACGCCCGATGCACACGATCATCCCCGGCATGGCGACGCAAAATGGCACGGCGATCATGCCGTTTGGCGTGATGGGCGGGCATTATCAGCCGATGGGTCAATCCTGGTTGCTCACCAATTGGCGGCAATACGGGCTTGATATCCAGCAATCGCTCGATCTCGCGCGGGTGTTCCCCTATGCCGGGCAGGTTGAGGTTGAGCGCGGCGTGCCGCAGGCCAGCATCGAGGGCTTGATCGCGCGCGGTCATAAAATTCATCACATTCCGGTCACCGACCGTCCGCATGGGGGTGGCCAAGCGATTGTGATTGATCCGAAAACCGGCCTGCTCATCGGCGGCTCTGATCCGCGCAAGGATGGTTGCGCGATGGGCTATTGAGCATGGTCGAGGCCTGTGATCTCAGCGCGATTGAGGCGCGGCGGCTGATTGGGGCCAAAGCGTTGTCGCCGGTTGAGCTGGTGGAAAGCTGTATAAGCCGGATCGAAACCATCGATCACGCGATCAATGCCATGGTCGCGCGCGATTTTGACCGCGCCCGCGCCGCCGCCCGTGCGGCGGAAGCAGCGGTGATCAGCGGTGCGAAGCTGGGCGCGTTGCACGGCCTACCCATCGGCATCAAAGACCTCGAAGATACTGAGGGTTTGCGCACAACCTATGGCAGTCGCCGCTTCGCGCATCATGTGCCACGCGTGGACCAGCTTTTGGTGAAAACCATCCGCGCTACCGGTGGCATCGTGCTGGGCAAAACCAATACGCCGGAATTTGGCGCGGGCGCGAATACGATCAACGCGGTCTATGGGGCGACTGGCAACCCGTTCGATCCGCTGAAATCCGCCGCCGGGTCCTCCGGCGGGTCCGCCGCCGCGTTGGCGACATCGATGGTCAGCCTTGCCACCGGCTCGGACATGGGCGGCAGCTTGCGCAACCCCGCTGCTTTTTGCGGCATCGTCGGGATGCGGCCATCCCCGGGCTTGGTGCCCTCCGAAAAGCGCTTGCTCGGCGCCTCCGGCCTTTCGGTGCTTGGCCCGATGGCGCGTTCGGTTGATGATCTTTCGCTCCTATTAGGTGCGATCGAAGCCATCGACACACGCGATATGCTCAATCCACCCGCAGGCGAGCGCTGCATTGGCGGGCCAATCGATCTTTCGAGCCTTCGGGTTGCTTACAGCCCGGATCTCGGTTTTGCGCCGACCAGTCAGGCGGTGCGGCATTGTTTCAGCGAAAAATTCGCGCTGTTGGCCCCGTTATTTCGTGCGGCGGAGGCAACGACACCGGATTGCGCGGGGGCGGATGAGAGTTTCGCGGTGCTGCGCGCTGTCAATTTCCTCGCCGCGTTTCTCGAGCCGTATCAGCGCGATCCCAACAGCGTGGGCCCGAATATCCGGGCGAATCTTGAAGAAGGCTTGCGCTACAGCGCCACCGATGTTGCCCGCGCTCTGGCCTTGCAAACCGCGCTTTATCAGCGCTGGCAGCATTTTTTCGCGGATTATGATTTGCTGATCACCCCGACCGTCACCATCACGCCGCGCCCCTGGACCGAGCTATTCCCCGCCAGCATCGATGATGTGCCGACGCGCTCTTATTATCACTGGCTGGCCTTGGTTTACGCCGTCACGCTGGCGGGGCATCCGGCTTTGTCCTTGCCGCTCGGGTGCGATCAGAACGGGATGCCTTTTGGCATCCAACTGATCGCGCCACGGCATCAAGACCATCGTTTGATCGCCATAGCGCGGGCGATTGAGGCCGCGACCACACATCAGGCGACGCTGCGCCGCCCGCTGCCCGATATGCAAAAATTGGCGCAAGCCGTGCCGCTGAGCAGTGTTCCCGGCTTCAAGACCCTATGATTTAGCCAGCGATCACCTCGAGGCCAATTTCGCCATCCTCAACCCAGCGCACGGCCATGCGCTGGGTGGTGCCGTTCGCCAATTCGACCGTCACTTCATCGGCGGGTGCAACGGCCGGTAGCGGCGCGCCGGACAGACGATAGCCGTGATCGGAGGCTTCGAGCAGCAAATATTCATGGCTCGGCGCGCCGGGGGTGTTCAAAATCAACCGGACGCGGCCAACAATCGAACGCCGACGCTCACGGCGACGATCCGCATTTTTATGCCCGAATTGATGCGCATTGCTCTCAAATTCAGGGGTAGGTTCCTCTATCGGCGTGTCGTCAGCCATGATGAATGTCCATATCCGTCTGATCTAATTGCATTAATTTAGGCTAAAGCCCCTCACAAGTCCATTACATTTTGTCAGTGTCACACCCAAGAAGCGTGAGTGCTCATCACCAACCAAGTTACAGCCTTGGTTAGGCGATGAATATCATTGATTTTGCGCGGATCTATCGATCCGACCGCAACCAACCTTGATCTAGCATTATCGCCGAAACAAGGGCAAATATGGTCAATCATTAACAAAATTGATCGGAACGTCTGATGACCGGCATTAATGATTGGATCAAAGACCTTGAGGCCGCGTTTAATGCAGCGCGCCAATCCAATGATATTCCAAAAATTTTACGCCTCGCGGAGCGCATCATCGGCCAGATCGACCAACGACGTGCAACGGACGTGGTAACGGATGAGGAAAGTGTCAATTGTCTCAAGAGCATCAAACGGATCGCCTATAATGCTGCCGCCGATGCTTGGCCGGCGTGGAGTGACACGGCGGCGGCGCGAACCGATGAGGAGCTTGCTCAGGCAATTAAACTGGCCGAGCGCTCTTGGGCTTGTGTGCAACAACTGAACCAATCGCCAATGCAGCGGGGCAACGCGGTGTGGCTCATCGGCGCGTTATGCCTGGCACAGAATAATCGCACCGCCGCTTATGCGCATTTTGCGCAAGCCGCCAATGATTATGGGCAGGCCAGCGCCCGCGCCATGCAGCTTATGGCCGAGGGTTATTGTACCATCGCCCTGAACCCTGCCGGTTTGGCCGCTATTTTGGAAAAACTTGCGGTGTCCACCGAGCCGCATAGCGGCGAACTCGCGGGGCAACTGCGCATCGCGCAAGGCATTTTCAATCGCTGAGCGTCATAAGATTTTAAGGCTGCACAACCACCATGATCACGATGATCACCATCAAAATGGTCGGCACTTCATTGGCAATGCGGTAAAACCGCTCGGGCTTGGTATTTTGGTCAGTCAGAAAATTCTTGCGCCATTTCGAGAGAGCGCCGTGAAACCCGCTCATGAGAATGACCGAGATAAATTTCACCCACCACCACGGGGCGGACCATGAAATGGCGCCGGGGGTGAGAATGAGCAAAATCCCGAACAACCAGGACGAAATCATGGCCGGCGTGGCGATTTGCTTGAGCAACCGCCGCTCCATGATTTTAAAGCGGGCTGATTCCGCCGAACCGGGTGCGACCTGGCAGTGATAAACATAGAGCCGGGGCAAATAGAATAAGGCCGCCATCCATGCGATGACCGACATGACATGGAAGGCAAGTTCCCAACGGTAAAACGGCGCTAAGGCGGCAAGGGTCATGCCGACTGCAATGCCCGATAGCGCGCCCATGGGCAATCGCCATGCACCAGCGAGCACGCCCGGCCACCTTGATGCGAGCAGAGGCCATCACCGCCCGCGACGGCCCGCTGCACGATCTGGCCCAAAGCAGCGATGAAGGCAGGGTCCGAATTAGGTGCTGGCACCCGGTAATAGCCGGGTATGTGCAAATGCTCGGCCACTTCGCGATATTCGATGTCCAATTCGACCAGAGTTTCGATATGCTCAGAGACAAAGGCGATCGGCACCACCAGCACGGCGACCTGATCCTTGGCGGCGCGTTCCAATGCCTGCTCGGTCGAGGGTTCCAGCCATTGTTGCGGGGTCGCGCGCGATTGGTAGCAAACTTGGTAATCCTCGGTGCGGCCGGTGCGCGCGAGCAAAGCCTTCATCACCGCCTCGGTGCTGCGTTCAACCTCTTCCTGATAGGGATCACCCGCCTTGACGATACTTTCGGGCAAGCCGTGGGCTGAGAATAACAGCCGGATTTTTTGCGTCGGCGGCAATTCCGCGCGGGCGGTTTCCAGGGTTTTTTGCACCAAACCGGCAATCGCATCGGCAAAGGCTGGATCATCAAACCAGCAGCACAGCGTGGTGGTCGGCGCGACCAAGCCGATTTTTGCCGCTTGCTCATGCCAGTCGCGCAGCGAAGAACCGGTGGTGGTGGTGGAAAATTGCGGGTAAAGCGGCAGTAACAAAATGCGGTCTGGCGCAAATTGCTTTACCGCCGCAGCGGCTTCGGCGGCGAAAGGATGCCAATAGCGCATGGCAATGAAGCATTTCGCCCCTGGCACCACCGATTCTAAGGCATCCGCCTGGCCTTGGGTCAATTCCAACAGTGGGGATTTGCCACCCATCAGCGCGTAGCCGGCTTCTGCCTTTTTTTGCGCCGAGGCAGCGATGAGCCGTGCCAACCAAAACCGAATGAAAATCGGCGCACGAATAATGGCGGGGTCGGAGAATAAATTCACCCGAAACGGTTTGATCGAGTCAGCGCCATCAGGCCCGCCCAAATTGAACAGCACGATGGCAACGCGCTCGGCGCCAGCCGGTCCCGAATCGCGCGGGTTCTCGGCCAGCCCGTCGCTGGATAGTTCGGTCATCGGAATCATGTTCATGGAGCAGAAATAAGGTCTGGCGGCGAATCCTCAAGCGCACGAAGCCATTTAACCAAATCTGCCACATGTTCGGGCGGGGTTTCGGGCACGATGCCGTGACCGAGATTGAAAATATGCGGCCGACCGGCCATGCCGCGCGCAATCCGCTCGACCGCATGACGCAACGCCTCGCCGCCGGAGCGGAGCAAAAGCGGGTCCAAATTCCCTTGCAAGGCCATGGGTTTTTCGAGCAACGGCGCGACTAAAGCCGGGTCTGCCGCTGTATCCAGCGCCAAAGCAGAAATGCCAGTATCGGTCGCGTAGGGAAGTGCCATGATGCCGGCGAGGCGTGGAAACCCGATGATCCGCACATCGGGATGCGCGTTGGTCACCGCATCAACAATTCGTGCGGTGGGATGGATTACATAAGCGCGGAATAAATCAGGCGGCAGCATGCCAGCCCAGGAATCGAACAGCATGACGCAATCGGCCCCGTGCTCGATCTGTTTGCTGAGATAGGTAATGGTCGCAGAGGTGACCAACTCGATCACGGCTGTGAGCAAAGCAGGGTTTTCATAAGCCATCGCCCGGGTCCTCGGGAAATCGCCACCACGTCCATCGATCATATAGCACGCGACGGTAAAAGGGCTGCCGGCAAAGCCAATCAGCGTGGTTTCGTCGGGCAATTGAGCGCGCACCCGTGACACTGTCTCCATCACCGGCTCGGTGGCCGGGATCAGCCGTTCCGCCGACAAGGCCGCGAGGTCCGCCTCGGTTTCAATCGGTGCGAGGCGCGGGCCTTCGCCTTCCGCAAAGCGCAGGCTTTGGCCCATTGCCCAAGGCAGGATTAAAATGTCGCTGAACAAAATCGCAGCATCAAAGCCATAGCGGCGGATCGGCTGCAACGTAACTTCGGTGGCCAAGCCGGGTGTGGTGCAAAGCGAGATGAAATTACCAGCCTCTGCCCGCAATTTGCGGTATTCGGGCAAATACCGGCCCGCTTGACGCATCAGCCACACTGGCGGCGGCCATACCGCCTCACCCGCTAAAACCCGCAAAACTCGTCGATCCGCTGTTTTCCCGTTCATCTCACCCTCACTATAGAATGATTAAATGACTTAAAAGGAGTAGCGAAGACTCTAGGGTTGTTAATCACGGGGATTATCGCGGCTCCCACCCAATCCACAGAGTTTTCCACATCAGAAACCAACAGCTAAATATATGATAATAATCAATAAAAATATGTTTTCCCCTCTTATTATCATCAGGCTGTAAAAATTATCCACATGGATTTTGTGATTGAACTTATCCCCGCTATCCGACGCTGGGGGGCAAGCTGCGAAACTTATCCCCGCTTTGCAGTAAGTAGCGATTTTTCATCCACAGGGTTTTGCGCCATTCTATCCCCATGCCTGAAAAGCGCCTTAACCTGCATCTTGTTTCCGACGCCACGGGCGATACGCTCAGCGCGGTGTCACGGGCGGCCCTTGCCCAATTCGAGGGGGCCGACATTCATATTCATCGCTGGAGCCTGATCCGCTCCCGGTTGCAGCTTGAGCAGGTGTTTGAGGGGATCCAGGCGGAGCCGGGACCAGTATTGACCACCTTGATCGATCCGGCGTTGCGCCATGCGCTCGAAGAAGCTTGCGCGCGGCTTGGCTTGCGGCTGCTGCATATGCTCGACCCGGTATTTTCGCTGCTGCAAGATGAGCTCGGCGCGCCGGCGGCACAGCGCCCTGGAAGGCAATATGTGCTCGATGCCGATTATTTCCGCAGGATTGATGCGATGCATTATGTCTTATCGCATGATGATGGCCAGGCGAGCCGGGGCCTGGCCAAGGCGGATGTGATTTTGGTGGGTGTATCCCGCTCCTCAAAAACGCCGACTGCTTTTTATCTGGCCAATCGCGGGGTGAAAGCGGCGAATATCCCGCTGGTGCCCGACACCGCGCTGCCTGAGGCGTTGTGTGCGGATAGCTGCCCGGTGATTGGCCTGTTCGTTGATCTTGCGCCGTTGATTGAAATTCGCCGCCATCGCCTGCGTTTGCTGGGCAGCGGCGAGCTTGGTGCGATCGCGGGCCAATTGCAGGATCGCTATATTGACGAGGATAATGTCAAGGCCGAATTGCTCTGGGCGCGGCGGCTTTGCACCCAGCGCGGCTGGCCGATGATCAATGTCACTAGCCGTTCGATTGAAGAAACAGCGGCGGCGGTGTTGCGCTATATGGAAATTTGGCAGCAACGCCATCATCCGGGTGTGACCCCTCCCGGCTGATTGATCGCTGATCGATAACCTCGCGCAGTTGCGATCATACCCTGATTGTAGCAATGCTGGCACGCAGTCCAGACGCTTTCACACGGAGACCCAGCATGAGCAGCAAGGCCATACGGATTCATACCCAAGGCGGACCCGAAGTTCTTCAATGGGAAAATGTTCCTACCCCTGAACCGGGTCCGGGTGAGGTTTTGCTGCATCATGAAGCGGTGGGTCTGAATTATATCGATGTTTATTTTCGCACCGGGTTGTACAAAATCCCGCAGCTACCCGCGACCATTGGTCTCGAGGGGGCTGGCGTGGTTCGAGCGGTTGGCCCGAATGTCACCGACCTCGCGGTGGGTGATCGCGTTGCCTATGCGGGTGGGCCGCTTGGCGCTTACGCGACCGAACGGGTCATCGCCGCTGACCGCGTGGTGAAATTGCCCGACGCGATTGATTTTCAAACCGGTGCCGCGATGATGCTGCAAGGCATGACCGCGCAATATCTGCTTCGCCGCACCTATCGGGTGCGCGCCGGCGAGACCATTCTGGTTCATGCGGCTGCGGGCGGTGTTGGGCTTATTTTATGCCAATGGGCGAGCCATATCGGAGCCCGGGTGATTGGCGTCGTTTCCACCCCGGAAAAGGCCGAACTGGCTCGTGCGCATGGGGCTGCGCACGTGATTGTTGGTCATGATAATCTTGCCGCTGAAATCCGGCGGATCACCGAAGGGGCGATGGTGCCGGTGGTGTATGACAGTGTCGGGCGCGATACCTTCACCGCGAGCCTTGATAGTCTCGCACCGCTGGGCTTGATGGTCAGCTATGGCAATGCCTCCGGCGCGGTGCCGCCAGTAGATGTTGGCATGCTCGCGGCCAAAGGCAGCTTGTTTCTCACCCGCCCGACGCTTGCGACCTACACCGCCAGCCGGGCAGATTTGCTGGCGGTGACCAGCGATTTGTTCGATGTGGTGGCGCAAGGCGCTGTGAAAATTCGCGTCAATCAAACCTTCCCGCTCAGCGAAGCGGCCGCGGCGCATCGTGCGCTTGAAGCGCGGCAAACCACCGGCAGCACCGTTTTGCTTCCGTGACCGACCGGCGCGACACGCCACCCGGCCATCATTTGTTGATCGCCGGGACTGGGCGTTCGGGCACTTCGTTTCTGGTCAAATATTTCGATGCGCTTGGCTACGCCACGCATTTTTCGCGGTTCGGTGATTATGCAAGCTGGGATGAGGCGGCCAATGCCGGTGCCGAAAACCTGCCGTTGCCCGCACTCGATCCGGATATGCCGTATGTGGTGAAATCACCCTGGGCCACGGAGCTGATCGATCAGATCGTCGCAGACCCCGCCATCACGCTGGATGCGGTGATTATTCCACTGCGCGACTTAGCGAGCGCGAGTGCCAGCCGCACCATCGTCGAATTGCGCGACATGGCCGAGAAAAGTGATTTCTGGACTGTGCTTGATCGCCCGTGGGCGCATCGTGGTTCGGCGCCTGGCGGCGTGGTTTTTTCGCTCCACCCGCTTGATCAGGCCCGCATTCTGGCACTTGGCCTGCATCATTTGCTGGAACGCGTGATTGAAGCTGATATTCCGGTGGTGTTTTTGTCATTTCCACGTCTGGTGCAAGACGCGATCTATCTCCATCAAAAACTCGCCCCAATTTTGCCGCACCCGATACCGGCGGCGGAAGCGCTGGCGGCGCATGCGCGGATTGCGGACCAAGCGAAAATCCGGGTTGACCGCGCCATCGCTGATCCGACGATTGATCAGCTTGATCGGGTTGCGCTGCGCCGTGAGATTGAGCGGCTGCAGGGCGAAATTGCTGCGCTCAACGCCAAAACAAGCCTTCTCGCCGCGCAGAGCAAAGACCTCGCCGATCACGCACACGCGATTGAAACCAGCCGGATGTGGCGCGCATTTGCTCCGCTCCGCCACGTGCTGCACCGGTTGCGGCGGAGAGGATCAAAACCAGCGCGGTTGCCACCGGCCTAGCCGGACAATCTCGCTCGCCAACGCATATTCAAATGTACCATTTGCAGTCATGACACCGGCAATCCATTTCGAGAAATCGAGATGGTCATCGGCCAAAAGCTGCAAGGCGGTCACCAGATTTGCTGCTGTTGGCTTATAATGGCCGCTGCCATTGGTGATTTTCATCCAGCCGATATATTTGCGAGGAATGTCACTCGGGCGATCGCCCACGTCGTTTTGACCAATTTTCACGATTTCGCCGGCACAAATCACATCTTTGCCCGCATTCATAGTGGAATGATTGATATTGGTCGCACCTTGAGCGGATGCATCAGTGTTCGAAGCCGTCCCAAAGATCGATCCATATTGGTCCATCGCCCAGACGATCATTCTGGTGCCCGGATCGAGAGGCTGATCAAAACCTGTGTAAAATTCACCATTTTTTACGATCAGCATATTCTCAAGCCGCGTTTGCTTATCCATCATATAGACGCGGGTATCAGCATCACCGGCCCCACGTGTTGTTAGATATGCGCCAATCGCCGTGTAATCCGCCTGAGTCAATTGATCGAATGATTTTTGGAGTGCGGTGATTACCGGCGGTGGCGCCCCGGGAAACTGATTGGCATCTATCGCATATGTTTCTTGTTGCTGATGCACAAAGGTGCCGCTGACTGGCATTTTATTGACGGCGTTATTAGCCTTCAACGCCACGCGCTGCGTCCGCTCAATCGCGTAACCCGGTTTCAGCCCGATGGCGGGGGCCTTTGGGCCGTGTGCATTGAATTCGGCCTTACGTTTGCCGAATGAAACCCACGCCAGCCATTTAAATGCCTGCATGCCAAGTGCGTTGACCTGCGGCAAGCGCACAGCGCTCGTCGTGGTCGCTCCTTTCGCGACATGTGCCGTCTTGTAGCCATCGCAAATCGCGATTAGCCACTTCAACGCGCTGATCTTTTTCTTATCATCATTGCCGGCCATCTGCGTCAGGCAATGTTCGAGCGCGACGTCAACAACGGAAATATTTTTGCGTGGCCGGGCGAATGGTCCTTTTCTGACCGTGGTGGCGATTTTGAAGGCTTGCACGGTCGGTAATGGGGGTGGCGGATTGGCAGCCATGGTGATCCTCCTTAATTTTTACGCTTTTGAAATTTACTGCGATAGCCTAGCTCGATAAAACGTCCAGCGCAATGAAATCTTCACCGCCCGCCACGCTCTGCTGAAATTGCGGCCATCGGTGATTTATTGCCAGATAAACCACAGTTGACAGCATATTATTCCAAGTATTATTCTGCTCCGATTAAAGGCAGTGGCCGCAGGATCACGCTCAGATTCTGTGATTGGTGATTTGTGTGTTTTCATCCAACTGCCACCAAACTGTCATTCCCCTGTCATGAAAACTGTTTAGACGGCCCCCCACGGAATATAATTTCAGGGGATCGTGATGACAAAATTTTCGCTCTTACTCGGCACGGCACTGAGTGGCTTGATTATTGGTGTGGCGCCCAATGCTCGGGCGCAAGCCGTGGTGAGCGACAATGCCAAAACACCCGTTAAAATCGGCACGATTTCAAAATCAGCGTCTCGTGCGGCACAATCGCGGATCCCGAAAAAGGCGCCCTATACGGTAAGCATTATCGGCAAGCAGCAAATCAAGCTTGCCTCACCGGCCACCAATGCCCAAACCTTGCTCAATCAGCTTCCCTCGGTGGTCGCGGTGTCGGCGGGGCCGAATGGCATGCGCACCAATATCCAATTCCGTGCGTTCAATGATGGTCAGTTTTCCGAAACATTCGGCGGCGTGGCGCTGAACGATATTTTTAATGCCGGTGTGGTCAATTCGGCCTCGGCGCGCAACAATCAATTGGTCACGCTTGATGATTTTCAGCAAGTCGAAGCGTTTCGCGGCGTCAATAATCCGGCGGTCAATTCCTATAACTCGCTCGGTGGCACCATCAACTATGTCCCGCGTGAGGCACCCGCCATCGCGGGCGGTCAGGCCGGGGTGAGCTATGGCAGCTTTAATTCGTTCGATACGCATGTGCGGATCGACACCGGCGATATTGATGGCCTGCGCCAGCTTTTATCGATCCGGCGTGATGTCGATGGCTCATGGCTGCAAAATGCCAAGGATCAGAACAACCATTTATATTATAATTTCAATGCGCCGATTTTTGGCGGAACCGGCAAGGTTTATGGATATTTCGTCTATAATAAAAATCGGGGTCTGACGCCGCATACCGTGCCGGAAGCGCTGATTGCGCAATATGGCCCGAGCTATCAATTTCCGACCAGCGACACTTATTCAGAGAATATCGATACGAATTATCTAGCGGTGTTAGGAGCGAGCCAGCAATTTACTCAGATCTTCGCGGGTGATTTGAAGTTTTTCTTTGGCGCCGATAACTATACGCGCACCTCGTTCAGCAATCCCTATATGCTGCAAGGTGCCGCCATGCCCTATCAGCTACCCAATGCACCAGCAACATTCCCCTACTCGCCTTATCCGGGCCAAACCAGCTATGATCCAATTGCGCAATTCGGCTCGTATCCGGTGGGGGCGCAATATCATTTCTATGGGTATTATGGCACCGAGATCGGCGTGCAGCCGAAATTCACGCTCGATTTGCCGCACAATACCATTGTGTTTGGCGGCAATTTAACCTCGGGCCATTTGCACTCGCGCGAATATTGGTATGGCACCGCGCCGGTACCGCAAATTCCAGGCTATAATAATGCCTGGAATGAGCATGATTTGCGCACCCTCGCTTCGGTCTATCTTCAAGACAAAATTTCGCTTTTAAATGACCGGCTCACCATTACGCCGGGCGTGAAATATCTCTACGCGATCACCAAAGATCACGATGGTCTCGGGTTTTTCTATCCAATCGCCGGGAGTGTCTCGAATACGGCCCATTATCTGTCTCCCACCGTGGGGGCCAGCTTCGCGATCACGCCGCGCCTCACCGCTTACGCGGCCTACGGCCAGAACATCAAGTTTCCAAACATCAGCGCTTATTATGGCAATGTCGCTTTGCAGAATGCTGCGGGCAATTATGTGGTCACGCCGCTGCATGTCAGCCCGGAATATGTGAAGGATTACGAGGTTGGTCTGCGCTATACGCTGCATGGCGTGACCGCTGCCGTCGATTATTATCGTGAAGATTTCTCGAACACCTTCATCACCTCGACGAGTCCGATCACCGGCACGTCCACCACCAGCAATGGTGGTAAATCGCGCTATGATGGCGAGGAGTTGCAGCTCGTCGGCCAATTCGGCCGTCTTGGCAGCGTTCCTGGTCAATGGTCAGGCTATTTCAACTACGCACACAATAACGCTGTGTTTCTCTCGGGCTTTAGTTCGGTCTATGCGGGCACTGTCACCGCCGGTCAGCCCTTGGCCAATGTGCCGAACAATCTCCTGAGTGCAGGCGTTAGCTGGGCGCATCAAGGCTGGCTTGCTGATGTGAATGCGCGCTATGTTGGCTCGGAATATCTGCAGCAAGGATTTGCCGGCACGCCCACCAGCCTGCAATCGCCGCCGTATTTTCTGCTGAACGCGACGCTGCAAAAAACCGTGAAGGTGCATCTTGGCAAAGTAAGTGCGCTGCGGCTCTCCCTTAATCTCGATAATATTTTGAACCGCCGTTATTACACTGTGGATAATATTTATCAGGATAATAACGGCAATAATTATCAATCGGTGTTGCTGGGGGCGCCGCGCGCTGTTTATTTCAGCGTAACGGCGTTATTTTAAGTCATGGCCCGCTTTGTGCCATCGGTGCTGCGTCAATCCTGCATCATTCATGATATATTGATGCGATGAGCCAAGATATTCTGGCCGAGCCGGGTTCGTCCCGGTTCGGTCGCTTTATCGTTGCGGCTTTGGTGCTGGAAATTCTGGCACTGGCAGCCTTGATCTATGCGCCGGAACCACCGCCTGCACGCGTGGTGAAACCGGCGACGCTCGCTGTGCATATGGTCCAGCCCGCGCCGCCCAAGCCCAAACCAGCGCCGCTGCCGCCGCCGCCGCCTGTGCCGGCTTTGCCCAAACCGCCGCCGCCGCTGCCGCATCATCCGCATGTTGCTCCCAAGCCGTTGCCTAAGCGGGTGATCCATCATCCGGTCATCCATCGGCCGCCGCCGCCCACCCCAGTGCCACCGACGGCGCCAACCCTGCCCGCACCGCCAACACCAGTGCAAAGCGCGCCCGCGCCCAGCCCTGCGGTTGTGCAATCGGTGGAGGCTCGGTACGTCGCCACCATCCGGGGTATTATTTTGGGCAATTTGGTGGTGCCGGCCGCGATGCGAAATCTTGGCGCGAGCGGTGTGGCGACTGTCGCGTTCAAAGTGGCGCCCGACGGCCAAATCCTGTCGGCCAAGGTGCTGCGCGCGAGCGATTACGCGGCGGCCAACCGTGCGGCGCTGGCCGCCGTGCGGGATTCGCGTTTTCCGGCGTTTTTCGCCAAAATGCCAAAACACCCGATCATTTTTGAAGTAAATATTAACGTTTCAGGGGCACAGTGACGCTATGTTGATCCGCAATCGCCGCACCGGTCTGATTATCGCCATGCTCGCTTTCGCTTGGCCGTCAGTGGCCGCCTTAACCGGCATTGCGCAGGCCGGGCCTGTGCAAAAGCCGGCTGCGGCGCCCGATCATTCGGGCATTACGCCGCCAGCGCCGGTGCGCATCACCGCGCAAAATCAAGCCGCCTATAGTCATATTTTGCCAACGGGGCGCTTGGTCGCGCCGGTCGGGCTGATCACCGGCACGCCGAATTTTCCCACCGGCATCGCTGTGGCCCAGCATGTCGTTGCGGTGCTGTCCAATGGCGCGACCGGCGCGCAAACGATCAGTTTTTACAATTCGCAAACCCTAGCCCGTTTGGGTCAGGTTTCCGGCGTGCTGCGGGGCCTCAAGAGCGCGCCCGGTGACGCTGGAGCCGTGGTTAAAGGCCAGAATTTCTTCCAAGGCCTGATCGCCAAGCACGGCGTTTTCTATGCGGCGGGCGGGGCGACCAATGATGTGCTCGCCATGAAGCTGGCGAACGGCACACCCACCATCATTCACCGCTACACCCTGGCCGCACAGCCCTTCCCGCGCAGCCAATATCCTTATGTCTATCAAGGCATGCGCAGCAAAAAGCCGCGTCATTTTTATCCCGCGGCCCTGGCGGCGCAGGGGCATTATCTTTATGTGGCGGGCCTGCTCGCGAATAATGTGGCCCGCATCAACATCACCAACGGCACCACGCGCTATCTGAATGTCGGCCCCTACCCGAACGCGCTGGCGCTGGCGGATCATGGCCGCGTGCTCGCCGTTTCGCTGTGGGGGGCTAACGCTGTCACCCTGATTGATACCGCGCGGTTTGTGCGCCTGGGCCGGGTGCAAATCGGGCCTGCGCTGACCGCGCATTCCATCGAGGCCGGCCTGCATCCGATCGCGCTGGCGGCCCGCCGGTCTGCGCCGCATCTCTATGTGGCCTTGGCGAATGGCGATGCGGTGGTTGAAATCAACACTACCACGCGGCGGATCATGCGCCGGATCGATTTGCGCCCCTACCAAGGTGCGGCAGCGGGAACCGAGCCGGATGGCCTCGCCCTGATCGGCACGCGGCTGTTCGTTGCCAATGCCGGCAATGATGATGTCGCGACCATCGATACCAAATCCGGCGCGGTGCTGGGCCTTGCGCCGACCGGCTGGTATCCCACCGCTCTTGCGGCCACGCCGCATGCGGTGCTGGTAATCGCGGCCAAAGGTTTCGGCGCCGGGCCAAACCTGCGCGGGCAATGGGTGGGCAATATGATCCACGGCTTGCTCCAGCGCATCCCGCGTGATCCCGCGCCAACCATTCGCACGGCTGACAGCATTGCCGCGCTGACCAATGATGGCTTCACGCCAGCCCAACGCGCGCACCGAGCGGCGCGCAACGCGGCGCTGACCCCCGAATTACAGCACAAAATCCACACCATCGTGCTGATTTTGCGCGAAAACAAAACCTTCGATGAGGAATTTGGCCGCTATCCCGGCCTCGGTCATTGGGCTGACCCCAAACTCAATCTCTATGGCGCGGCGCAACTGCCAAACCTTTATGCCATGGCGCGTCACGGTGCTTTGTTCACCGATTTTGATGCGGACGGCGAAGTGACCGCCCAAGGCCATCAATGGACCACCGCCGCCGCTGATTCGGATTTTGTGCAGCGAAGCTGGGGCCAATATTATTCTAATCGTGGCTTGCAGGGGAATCCCGGCTGGACCCAGCCGCTCGCCGCCCCTGCCGCCCATCACGATAATGACAACCCGTATTCGGACGTAACCGACCTCGGCAAACTTGCCCGCCCTGCCACCAACCCTTGGATTTCCTATCCAAATGGCCGGTTCCTGTTTGATGATCTGGCGCGTCACCATGTCGCATTCGAGAATTTTGGCGAGTTCATCGCCCGCAATCGCGGCGGTGATGTGAGGCCGAACATCCAGGCGGCCTCAGATTTGGGATATCCCGAATGGGATCGGATGATCCTTGACACCACCCGTGCTGGCATTGCCGCGCGCTGGATCAAGGCGCATCAAAATAATCTGCCGCACTTTATTTATATTTATCTGCCAGATGATCACACGGCAGGGCGTAACCCGTGCTATTACACGCCGGATTATTTCGTTGCGAACAATGATCACGCGACGGGCGAAATCCTCGCGGCCCTCTCCCACACCAAAGCCTGGGCCCATATGGCGGTGTTGGTAACGGAGGATGACGCTCAATCCGGTGCGGACCATATCGATGCGCATCGCACATTTCTCACCGCCTACGGCCCATGGATCAAGCGCGGCGTGCTGATCACCAAGCCCTATTCGCAGGTCGATGTGATGCGCACCATCGAAGCCATCACCAACGTGCCGCCAATGTCGCAATGGGATCAGAACGCCAAAATCATCAACGGCATTTGGTCAAACCGGCCTGATCTCGCGCCCTTCGTGATCCGGCCTTATCGAACCGCCATGGCGATCAATCCGGGCACATGTTCGCTCACCCGCACGCTACGCCGCAAAGCCGGCGCCGTTGGCAAATTGCTCACGCCCGAATTTGCCGCCGCGATGGAAAAACACGCGGCTTTGACCCCGCCGACGCAGCTCTATACCCCCACCACGCTGCTGAAAGTGTCTGGCCCGGAGCAAATGCGCCAGGAATGGATTGCCAGCAAAGGTGCGGCCAGCTATCGGCGAGTCATGGCCTATCTCGCACACCGCGCCGCCGCCCAGCACGCCCCGCTCAGCGCCTTCGAAGGGCAGGATGATTGAGCGCTCCGCCACGCTTGCTCTCGTTTGATGTTTTCCGCACCCTGCTCGATATCGAGGAGGACAAAGACCGCCCGGAAGCCTTTGCGCTGCTCGCCCGCTTTCTCGCGTATCATGGCATCATCATCGCGGCGGAGACGTTGCATCAGCGCGTCACGGCGCTGACCGAAAGCGCGCTGGCCGCAAACCCTTCGCTGACGCCCGATGTTGATATTCTGGTGATTCTCGCCACCGCGCTGGGATCACCGATCAACGCCAATCTGCTCGCGCAGGCGGCTTTGGTGCTGCGCGCGGCTACCACCAATCTCACCCCGGTGCCCGGCGCCTTGGCGGCGGTTCAGCACCTCGCCGCGTCATGGAAGCTTGCCATTTGCTCAAATACCCAGCGCGCTTACACCATGGCGGAGTTGCGCGCATTCGGCTTTTTGGCGCAGTTCGGCACGATCATTTTCTCCTCCGATGTGCGGGCCTGCAAACCCGATCCCGCCATATTCCAGCGCCTGTTTGCGCAAACCGGCTGCGCACCCGCCGCGATCATTCATATCGGCGATAATTTCACCGACGATATCATCGCGGCCAAACGCCTTGGCTGCACCACCCTCTGGGTTGACCGGCATAACGAGGCCGCGCAACCGGGATTTGATCGCAGCGCCGCCGATGTGATCATCACCCCGGATCTGACCGACCTGCCGCGCATCCTTGCCGAGCATTGGGCATGAATGATCGCACTAAGCTTGACCGTGCCAAGCTTGACCGTACCGGCCTGCTTGCGCTGTTGGCCAGCCGCGATCCGGCCATCATGCTTGATCTCACCGCGTATGATCTCAGTGATGGCGATTTTTCCAATCTCGACTTGAACAATTTGCGGATCGCGGGCATCGCCACAAACGGTCAGCCGATCCAGAACGCTGATTTCCGCGCTGCGCGCTTTCACAAGGTCGCGTTCCGAGATGCGATCCTTGACCAATGCGATTTTCGCTATGCCGAATTCAATGAAACCAGCTTCGCCGGCGCAAGCCTCACCGATTGCGATTTCTATCGCGCGGTGTTCCGCCGCAACGTGGTGTTCGAGCGCACCCGCCTGCATCATTGCTCGCTGCACCGGGCCGATCTTTCGGGATGTGATGTTGAATGGGAAAGCCTGGGCGATAACGCCATCGTTCAGGCTGATCCCATTGCCTATGCGAAATTTCTCCAGCGCGCCGCCACCCGCATCGCCGATCCGGCGGAGAGAAATGGGTTTTCGCACCGCATGGCCCATTATGTCGCGATTGCGCCGGTCGAGGCCGCGGGGATTTACCGCAAACTATCCGCCCTGCTCGCTGCCAATGGATTATATCGCGATTCCGCCGAGGCCTATGTCGCGGCCAAACGGATGGAGCGCCGCAGTCTGCGCCCGGATCAGGTGCGCCATATCGCCCGCGCCGAGGCGGTGATTAACAAAATATCTCCTCCCAGTGCTGCGGCGCTGCGCCGAAAAATGATCGCGGCCTTGCCGACTTATCTCGAACTCCTGATTGCGGATGCGCTGTGCCGCTTTGGCACCAGCGTTCGGCAGGTTTTGCTCAGCATGCTCGCAACCATCGTTGGATTTGCGCTCCTTTATTGGGCCACCGATGCGATCGCCGTGCTCCATAGCGGCGGCGCGCACCCCGCAACGCTCAGCCAATGTTTTGCCTTCAGCCTTGGTAAAATGCTGGCCTCGGTGCCGGATGGTTTCGCGATTGGGGCTAATTTCGCGATCCTTGGCCAATTGGAAACCTTCATCAGTATTGGCTTGATCGGCCTGTTCGGCTTCGTTCTCGGCAATTATTTCCGGCAGACCTGAGCGAGCGATTGACAAGCGCGCCCCCTTGACCAATCCCTTGGGTCTCACGGCCTTGGGGGAACAGCGTCACATGATCACGATGGATGATTTCGACCGTATCGACATCCGCGTCGGCACGATTACCGACGCCCAACCCTTCGCCGAGGCGCGCAAACCCGCGATCAAGCTTTGGATCGATTTCGGTGGCGAGATTGGTATCAAACGCTCCTCCGCCCAAATAACGGTGCATTACCCGCCGGACCGGCTGATTGGCCGGCAAGTTTGCGCGGTGGTGAATTTTCCGCCGCGCCAAATCGGCCCGTTTCTCTCCGAAGTGCTGACGCTGGGCATGCCCGATGAGAACGGTGCTGTGGTGCTGATCCGCCCCGATTTCGCCGTGCCCGATGGCGGCCGTCTGTTTTAATGGCGACCCATTATTACACGGTCTCCTGGGAGCAACTGCATCGCGATGCCAAAGCTCTCGCCTGGCGCTTGCTGGCCCTGCCACCCTTCACCGGCATCGTTGCGATCACCCGCGGGGGGCTGATCCCTGCCGCGATCATTGCCCGCGAGCTTGAATGCCGGCTGATCGAGACCGTTTCCATCGTGACCTATGATGAGGAAGCGCGCGGCACGCCCGCAATCACCAAACTCCCCGCCGCCGCCGGCGATGGCAGTGGCTTTTTGATCATTGATGATCTGGTCGATACCGGCACCACGGCGCGCGTGGTGCGGGGCCTGTTGCCGCGCGCGCATTTCGCAACGCTCTATGCCAAACCGGCGGGCAAAAACTTGGTTGACAGCTTCATCACCGAGGTTTCGCAAGATACCTGGATTTTGTTCCCGTGGGACACCGAGCCGCAATTCATCGCGCCGCTGGCCCGCAAAAATTAGGCCCGCTTTTAGCTTAATGCCCCTCATTGCTGCCGGAGAAATCGGGCGCCAGTCCTGATGCGGCCAATTGCGTCGCGAGCACGCTTTTCAGCCGCTGCAACCCTTCCGGCGAATGGGCTTCAGCGCGCGCCACCAGCACGGCTTGGGTGTTTGAGGCGCGCAGCAGCCACCAACCATCCTCGGTGTTCACCCGCACCCCATCGGTTTCGGTGACCGAGGCGCCATCGGCGCGCAGCCGGGCGGCCACTTCTTCGACCACCGCGAATTTCCGATCTTCCACGCAATCGAACCGCAATTCCGGCGTGTTCAATACCGGCGGCAAGCCGCGCCGGAACGTGGACAGGCTGGCGCCGGACGCGATCAGCGCGTTCAACACCCGCACGGCGGCATACAGCGCATCATCAAACCCATACCAATGATCCGCAAAGAAAATATGGCCGGACATTTCGCCGGCCAAAGGTGCCCCGGTTTCCGCCATTTTCGCCTTGATCAGCGAATGGCCGGTTTTCCACATCAGCGGCACGCCGCCCGCCGCTTTGACCTCATCGAACAAGGTCTGGCTGGCCTTCACATCGGCGATAATTGTCGCCCCCGGATGGCGCGTGAGCACATCGCGCGCGAGCAAAATCAAAAACTGATCGCCGAATAAGATCTCGCCCGTGTCATCGACCAGCCCGATCCGGTCGGCATCGCCATCAAAGGCAATGCCAATATCGGCCTCGCGCTTGCGCACGGCGGTAATCAGCTGTTCGAGATTGCGCGGCACCGTCGGGTCCGGGTGGTGGGCGGGAAACCGGCCATCGATGGCGCCGTTGATGATCAAATGCTCGCCCGGCAAACGCTTGACCAGGTCCGCCAGCACATCGCCCGCCGAGCCATTGCCCGGGTCCCATACGATTTTCAGCCGCGCGGTGCCGCCCTGCCAATCCTGCGCAATCCGCGCCACATAGGCCTCGCTCACATCGCGGCGAACGCAACCGCCAGTGGTTTGGGCGACCACCTCGCCGGTGGCGGCCATCTGGCCGAGGGCTTGGATGTCCGCGCCAAAAAATGGCTTTTTGCCGCGCATCATCTTGAAGCCATTGTAATTGGCCGGATTATGGCTGCCGGTCACCATCACCGCGCCGTCCATATTTTCCGTCGTCGCGGCGAAATACAGCATCGGCGTTGGCCCACAGCCAATATCCAAAACCTGCATGCCGCTCGCCATCAACCCTTCGATCAGCGCCGCCGACAGGCTGGGCGAGGATAGCCGCCCATCGCGCCCCACCGCCACGCGGTTGCCGCCCGCGCGCGCGATCAAAGAGCCAAAACACCGCCCAATCGCAAAGGCGTCGGCGCTGTGCAGCGTCTCGCCGACAATACCGCGAATATCATATTCGCGCAGCACGCTCGCCGGAAACTGATGAGCGAAATCCATCGTCAATCCACCTGATATTGTTTCAAGAATTCCCGCACTGCCGCCGCCAAATCGGGCCGTTGCAAAGCAAACGCGATCTGCGCCTCCAAAAACCCGACCTTGTCGCCGCAGTCAAACCGCCTGCCATCGAATTTCAGGCCATGGAACGGCGCGTTCCCAATCATTTTCGCCATCGCGTCCGTCAGCTGCACCTCGCCGCCCGCCCCGCGCTCCATCCGCGCCAAATGACCGATCACTTCCGGGCGCAACACATACCGCCCGATGATCGACAGGTTCGAGGGCGCGACCTCCGGCTGGGGCTTTTCAACCAACCCCAGAACCTCGACCAAACTCCCCTCAATCGCGCCGGTTTTCAGCACGCCATAGCGATTGACATGCGCCATCGGCACTTCCTCAATCGCGACGACATTACCACCGGTTTCGCGATACACATCGGCAAGCTGCTGCAAGCACGGCGTGTCGCTCAGCACCAAATCATCGGGCAGCAAAATGGCGAACGGATCATCGCCGATAAAGGCCCGCGCGCACCAAATGGCATGGCCCAGCCCCAGCGGCACTTGCTGGCGCACCGTGACAATCGACCCCGGTGCCATCGCCGCCGAGCGCAGCATAGCCAAGGCCTCGTCTTTGCCGCGCGCGGCCAAATTCTGCTCGACCTCGAAGGCAATATCGAAATGGTCGATCAGGGCGGTTTTTCCACGGCCGGTGACCATACAAAACTGTTCGATGCCTGCCGCGCGCGCCTCATCGATCGCGTATTGGATCAACGGGCGATCGACCACTGGCAGCATCTCTTTCGGGATCGCCTTGGTCGCCGGCAAAAACCGCGTCCCGAGCCCCGCGACTGGAAGAACTGCTTTGCGCAACGGTTTGAACGCCACAACCATTCCCTTCAATAGATTAAAAATTTGCTCCAGCCCGATCGACGGCCAGCCTAACCGGCTGCGTGATCGGCGCGCGTGAGCGAAAGCGAAATCACGTCGCGTGACTGCCACTTATCGCGGTGGCGGGCAAGATCACCGCGTCGGCGCGTCAAGCCCGGCGGCGCTGGCCATCATGCCCAATCAACGTCATGAAATTGCTCACAAAACACATTTGACGCATGATATCGGCTGAAAACATCCTTGTTCAGGAGCCCCTGCCCCCATGCGCGTTAAAATCGGCGATCAATTCAGCATCAAACATTATTTCGACACCGCCTCCTCGCAAGCCTTTGCCCGCGCCGCCGGCGATCTGAACCCGCTGCATCACGATGAAACAGCGGCGCAAAACTCCCGCTTCGGCGGGCTGATTGCCTCAGGCACCCAAACCACGGCGCTGATGATGGGGCTGACCGCGAGCCATTTCGCCCAATTTGGCCCGACGGTGGGCATGGGGTTCACCTTTCGCTTTCGCCGCCCGGTGCCGATGAATGCGCACGCCACCATCACCTGGACGGTTACGGATTTGACCGCCAAGCCAGGCACCGGCACCATCGTCACCTGCACCGGCGCTTTGACGTTGGATGCCACCGGCGAAGCCGCCGTTACCGGCACCAGCCAAGGCGTGTTGCTTGATGCACCCTAAACGCCCTGGCCCCGGCCCGGATAGGTCCAGGATATACAGCGCCGCGCGATCAGCATATTGATCACGCGGATCAACGTGACAGGAGCCCTAGACCTCATGGGAAATTATACCGCTTTGCAGAAATGCCGGGTGTCAGCGAGCAAATCCTTGGTCCCTATCCTTGATCTCGGCGAACAAGCGCTCACCGGCGTGTTCCCGCGCGATCCGGCGGCGGCGATTACCACCGGCCCGTTACGGCTGGTCTGGTGCCCCGATAGCGGGCTGGTGCAGCTCGATCATTCCTATGATCTCGGCGAAATGTATGGCGATAATTACGGCTACCGCTCCGGCCTGAACCAAAGCATGGTGCGGCATCTGACCCAGAAAATCCATAATCTTGAACGCCTCGCGGGCCTCGCCCCGCATGACACGGTGCTGGACATCGGCAGTAATGACGCGACCTCGCTGAAAGCCTATCAAACGCCGAGCCTCAAACGCATCGGCATCGACCCGACCGGGGCCAAATTCCGCGCCTTTTATGATGATGACATCACGCTGGTGCCGGATTTTTTCTCCGCTGCCGCGTTCCGCGCTACCGGTGCGGCGCAAGCCAAGATCGTGACCTCGATTGCGATGTTCTATGATTTGGAAGACCCGATCGGCTTTGCCCGCGAGATCGAGGCGGTGCTGGCCCCCGGCGGGGTTTGGCATTTCGAGCAAAGCTATATGCCGTCCATGCTGCGCACCAACGCCTATGACACTATTTGCCACGAGCATTTGGAATATTATTCCCTCGGCGTGGTGGTGCATATTCTGGCAGCCGCTGGCATGCGGGTTTTTGATGTGAAAATGAACGCGGTCAATGGCGGTAGCTTTGCCGTGACCGCCGTTCGCCAGGATGATCCGCGTGAGGGGTCACGCGCGGTCATTGATTGGCTGCTGGGCCAGGAAGAGCGCATGGGGCTGAACACGCCCCGGCCCTATCGCGAGTTTGAAGACCGGGTATTTCGCCATCGGGCGGATTTGCAGCGTTTGCTCAAAACTCTGGCGGCGGATGGCAAAACCGTGCTGGGCTATGGCGCGTCGACCAAAGGCAATGTGTTGCTGCAATTCTGTGGCATCACCACCGCCGAGCTGGCAGCGATTGCCGAGGTCAACCCCGATAAATTCGGCGCTTTTACCCCCGGCACGGCCATCCCCATCATCTCAGAAGCCGAGGCGCGGGCGATGCGGCCCGATTATTTCCTGGTTCTGCCCTGGCATTTCAAAGAGGGGATCATCCAGCGCGAAGCCGAATTCCTCGCTGGCGGTGGCCATATGATTTTCCCGTTCCCGGATATCGAAATCATCTGAGCGTAGTGCCGTCCGGCTGGTCGCGTTCTTGATTTATGTTGTGGTCTGGTTTCTGGTTCAGTCGTTGGCGCGATGACGCATAGGTGCCCTTGCGCGCTCGGAGCGGGGCGAATGTGCTAAGGCCCAACTTTTGCGGCATGCCGAGATAAATCCCCTCCATCCCACCGCCGCGCTGATAGGCCTCGTGCCAAAACCCCGTGCCGGCCGGATCTCGGCTGAAATTGCGCCACCAGCTTTTGTGCGGTTCGCTGCGGGTGAACCGCTCCAACGCCTCAAAGTCCCGCCAATATTGCCGAATGCCAACATGATCCAGCCGCCATAAGAACGTCTCATGATGCAACAGCCCGTCCGGGCGGGCGTGTGCCATGGCCGAAATCGAGCGACCAAGCCCTAGCAAAGTGCGAACCCCAACCAGCCGCGTTACCTTCATACCCAAAATCACCACGGTCAAATTGGGGTAATCGGATAGATCGACAGCTTGTGCTTGTTCCATCATCGTGGCACCTATCATGTTTACAACGTTAACATAAAGGCTAAAGTTTACAATGTCAACATCAAAATATCATCACGGTGATTTGCGCCAAAGCTTGATCAAAGCGGGTGGAGCCTTACTGCGCGAGCACGGCCTTGCGGCACTCACCTTACGCGCGACGGCGCGCGAAGCCGGTGTTTCGGCCACCGCCACGTATCGCCATTTCGCTGATAAAGAAGCTTTGCTCACCGCCATTGCCGCCGACGGCTTTGCGGCCCTCGAAGCGGCGCTACGCGCCGCTGATCAACACCCCGATGATCGCACGGCGCTGCGCCAACAAGGGGTGGCATATGTGCAATTCGCCATCGCCAACCCGAATTTGGTACGGTTGATGTTCAGCGGAACCATTGATCGGGCGGCCATCAGCCCGACCACGTTTGCGGTATTGGCTGATCGTGCGGCTCGATGCGTCGGCGCTGAAAATGCTGAAATTCTTGCGCTGGGATCATGGTCGATTGTTCATGGCCTCGCCACGCTGATCCTCGATCAGCGGATCAAGACGGACGACCCCATAGCGTTAGCCGAACGAATTCTACCGCTGTTGAATATCAACCCCGATCCGCGATTAGATGGTTGAGGCCTGGTCCGCCGAGATCATCCCGGAAGGCGAATTTGATATCAACGTGTTTTGCTGAACGACCAATCGTGATTGATCATACTGGCGGCAAGCCTTTCGACTGGAAATATTCATCGGGTGCGGGCAAGTATAACAATGGAACGTTGAAATGTTTGGCATATTTTTTGAGAAGTGCCTCGATTTCGGTGGGTTTGCCCTGAGAACGATAGAAGGTTGACGGAAATGAACCATCGATTTTGGTTTGAATAAAATAGGCTTTGAGTGTTAGAGATCCTGTTGTACCAAACGGGAGTGGTTGCCCGGCAAGGCCCGTGACGACGATTTCGTTATGTTCGGTCAGGCTCGTTCCGGCTGAGTGATCTCTGGCCTCAGCGCCGCCTTGCATCCGCACGATCTGTTGAGGGGTGAGCAAGCCGCCGATCATCAGGTTCTTTTCAATGATATGCTGCGCCATCGAGTGACCGGGTGTGGCCTTCACCGACTTGTTGGTGCCAGCGTAATTGTCAAACCATTGGTCGGATGGCGAGGCCGATAGAATGTTATTGACGGGAACGCCGAGGATGAGGCCGTGATTGGTATAGGCGCGCGGCTTTTGACTGCTCAACACGCTCATGCTGATGGCGGTCCAATCACGCATCGTGATGATCGGATTGTCGATCCACACGCTCGGATGCCTTACCGTATGGACAAAGAACATATACGACGGAATCGTGGCCTTGCTCCAGTCTTTTGCCTCGAGGAAGTCACGTAGTGTTGCGGGATCAGAGAAATTTTCCGGCGCCCAAGCGAGACGCTTTCCGTTATCAGCGAATGCCGGCAGTAATTGCGGGAAACACTGCTTGAGCTGATCGGTGGTCAACTTCTGATATTTCCTTAACAGCGTGTCACGTATGGCAACGGGCTGCCGTTTCGCCACGAATTCGCCGAGCAAAACAGCGCGAAGAGCCGCGCGATGCCGTTTGTTTGCCTCGGAATGGACTAGGTAATTGCCAAGCGATACGGCTTGATCGATAGCTTGGCGGTTATTCATCTCGTCGAACAACATTTTCAGCCGTAGTGCATATTTCGGGCCGATTTGAGGCCCGAACAGCGAAGGATCTTCAAGCGATTTCAATATCGCAATGACATTGTCGTAAAGCATTGATGGATCTCCGTTCCCCTAAAATAAAGCAAAGCGAACCGATAAAAAGCAACATCCGATCAGGTGGAATCAACTGATCGGATCAAGTTGCGCGCCAAACGCGGCTTCTCAAAACCGCTCTCTATTGTTAACACAAAGGCCGATTTAAACATAGATCTGACGATCCAGCCCCGATGCTGTTGAAGGGGTCTCAGGTCCAATACTCGCCGATTGCCCGGCTGGCACCGTCATCGACCAGACGCAGGGCTGATTGCCATGCCATCTCGGCGTGGCCGGCGCGGTTGGGCGCGTCCATGCGATATTGCGCGGCGGTGTGCTCACACACTTCAGGCGGCGGCACCACCAATTTTGCGCCGCCCGACAGGGCTGCGACCTGGGCCTGGCAGGCGCGTTCCAGGAAATAAATTTCCAAAAACGCCTCGGCAATACTGCCGCCGCCGACCAACAAGCCGTGATTGCGCAAAATCATTGCCTTGTTCTGTCCCAAATCCGCGACGATGCGCTCGCGCTCATCCAAATCGAGCGCGATGCCCTCATAGCCGTGATAGGAGAGGCAGCCATAGAATTTCAGCGCGTGCTGGCTGATCGGCAGTAAGCCATGCTCCTGAGCGGCGACCGCGATGCCCGCAGCGGTATGGGTATGCACCACACACATCAAATCCGGGCGCGCCATATGAATCGCCGAATGGATGGTGAACCCGGCCTGATTGACCCGTTTGCCGGTTTGGCCCGGCGTTTCGACCCGGTTGCCATCCAGATCGATCTTGACCAGATCGCTCGCCCGCATCTCATGGAACATCACCCCATAATCATTGATCAGGAAATGATGCTCCGGCCCCGGCAGCCGGGCGCTGATATGGGTATAGATGAAGTCAGTCATCCGAAAATGCGCGACCAGCCGATATAAGGCCGCCAAATCGCAGCGAATTTTCCATTCCGCCGCATCAATCCCCGCAGGCGGTGCTGTTTTTAAGGTGACATTCATGGTTTCTCTCCTCAGTGCTGCAATAATCTCCGCCTGGATCGAGATTTCGTCAAGGCATTGCGGCCAGGATCGGCGCCACCGGGAGCGAGGGCGCGCGCTGGGCCGCCCGCGCGAGCCACGCGTCAGCCGGGGTTGGCCGGTCGAACAAATATCCCTGCAATGTCGGGCAGCCGGCCAGACGCAAAAATTGCGCCTGCGCCTCGGTCTCGACCCCTTCGGCGACAATATCAAAGCCCAAGCGCCGCGCCATGGTCAGCATCGCCTCCACCAGCCCAACGCCGCGCCGCTGATCCGGCAAATCGCCGATAAAGCGCTGATCCAGCTTGACCTCCTGGATGGGTAGCCGATGCAAATAAGCGAGGCTGGAATAGCCCGTGCCGAAATCATCGATCGATAAATTCAGCCCAAAAGCCCGCAAGGCGGCCAGCGTGACGACGATTTCCTCCGGGCGCTCAATCAGGGAGTTTTCGGTGATTTCGAGGACCAAACGCCCCGGCGCGACGCCCGCATCTCGGATTTGCTGGCAGAGATTGCGCACGAAATCAGGGCGGTGCAGCTCGCGCGGACTGACATTCACCGATAATCGGGGCAGCACCGCCATCGGTGTTGCCGCCAAAATCGCGCAGGCTTGCTCGCGCACCAGCGCGCCTATTCGCCCGATCAAGCCAGTTGCCTCAGCAACGGGGATAAAATCCGCCGGTGAAATTAGCGCACCGCTGGCGGTTCGCAACCGCAATAAGGCCTCTGCGCCCACCACGCGCCCATCATGATCCACTTGCGATTGCAACCAAAGCTCGAACCGTTGATCTGCCAAGCCGCTACGCAATTCGGATTCCACCGCGTAGCGCGCATTGACCTCCTGCTGCATCGGCGGGCTGAACTGCGCGATTAATCCGCCCGCGCGCACCACCTCGCCCTGGCGCCGCGCGGCACTCAGCGCGATATCCGCCGATTGGATCAAGGCTTCGACTTGGTTGGCGTCTTTTGGGTTCGCGTCGTTCGGGCTTGTGTCTTTTGGGGAGGCTGCAATCCCAATCGTCGCGGTCACGTGGCAAATACGCTCGCCAACCGGGATCGGCGCTGCAATCTGTGTCGCGAGTTGGCGGGCAACCTCGCGCAGCCTAGCGTGGGCTGCCGCTTGCGCACCGGGCCGCCCGGATGCGCCAAATAAAATCACGCCAAACCGGCCAGATCGCAGCCGGGCGAGCTCATCGCTCGCGCGTAGCCCGTTTTTCAACCGCCGCGCACATTCAACCTCCACCGCATCGATAATGGCGTGGCCCCACACTTCGCCAATCTGCGCCAGCCCCTCGATTTCGAGCAGAAACACCCCCCAAGCGGCGCGCTGCGACGTGATGTCCTCGGGCGCTGCCGGATCGTGCGCGCTGGCCCGCGCGTGGCTCGACAAGGCATTGGCCAGTTTTTGCCGCCAGCGATGCTCATTGGCCAAGCCGGTCAGCGTGTCGAAATAGGCCAACCGATCAATTTCTTCGTTCGCTGACTGCTTCTCGGTAATATCAACCCAGGCCCCAACAATCCGCTTGGGTCGCCCATTCGCATCACGCAGCAAGGTCATTTCATCGCGCACCCAGCGATAGGTGCCATCCGGCAAGGCAAACCGGTATCGATGCACGACGGCGCGCACATGCCGGAGCCGTTGGTTACACTCAATGGCCGCCGCCCGATCCGCCGGGTGGATATGCGCCGTCCACCAGCCTGTGCTGAGCGCCTCTTCCACCCGATAGCCAAACAGCCGCTCAACATTTGAACTGATTTCAACCGCGCGGAACAAGGCCGGATCGGTCTCGCCGGGTTCGGGTTCCAGGGCGTAAATTACCGTGGGGCTAGCATCGAGCAATTGGGTTAACCGCCGCTCGCTCAGCCGCCGTGCCGCCTCTGCCCGATCGCGCTCGACCTGTTGGCGCATCATCGCCAGCGCCGCCTGGGCGCGCTCGCGGCGCATTTCGATGCCGGCCGCCAATTGAGACGCCAGCTCGATCAGAAAATTAAGTTCTGCGCCCTCAATCGGCCTATGCGCGGCGGTGCCGCAAATCGTCAGCGCCCCAAAAACCGCGCCCGGTCGGTCGCCATGCTGAGCGCCATGTTGATGGTCGCTCTGGTTCTGGTAGGCCAATGGCAGTGCCACGCACACATCATATCCATAATCCACCGCCAAGCGCCGCCAGGGCGCATAGCTCGGCGCGCGCACCAAATCCGCCAGGACCACCGGCCGATTTTCCCGCACCGCAACCCCGCTTGGCCCCTGACCATAAGGGTCATCACCCCAGCTCATGATGGCGTGGTGCAGATCATCGGCGCCAATGCCGGCCTCAGCCACCATGCGCAAGCGCCGCTGCGGGCCGCCTTCGGCAAAGCTCACCCAGGCCGACCGGTATTGACCGGATTCCACCACAATTTTGCAAATCGTCTCGATCAGCGCCGCCTCGCTCACCGCCTGCGTCACCGCCTGGCTGCAGGCACTCAAGGCCCGCAACGCCCGATTGGCGCGGCCCAGCTGATATCGTGATCGCTCCAGCGCGAATTCGCGCATCTGCCCCTGCAATAAAGGCGTGACCGACACCACCATTTTGCGCAGCATTCCCGCCACGCGATCCACATCCGGCAGACACGAAAATCCGATCGCGACGGCATAGCGCCGACCCTCCAATAGGAGCGGCACCGCCAATTGACGCTGGAGTCCAGCCGCCGCCAGGGCGCGGAGCACGTCCCCGTCCGCCAGCGTTCCGGGATCGATCACGCCGGTATCCACAAGCGCTTCCTGATCGTCGGTAGCGTGGAGCAAGCTGCCGCACCCAACTTGATCGATCGAAACCGGCCCTTGAGCTAGCAACGCCGCAAGTGATTGCTCCAGCGCATCGCTCGCGCCGGGTGCGGCGACGCCGACGACGAAGCGGCATGTTGCGCCGTCTCGGCGCAACTGCGGTACTAGAAAATAATCCGCGCCGAGATCCTGGCACCAGCGCTGCAGCAGCCCCGTTAACCCGTCACGAAAATCGCCTGCGCGGGCAATCGTCGCGTTCACATCCTGGCAAAAGGCGAATTCGGCCAATTGCCGGTCCCGTGCTGCCAACCGTGCGTGCAAGGAGATTTCTGCCGTCAGCGTCGTTGCTAAATTTTCCAGCGTGGCCAAAGGCGACACGCCACCCTCATCCCAGGGCCGATCAATGCGCACCCAAATTGTGCCAAGGCAAACCCCATCCTCGGTGCGTAGCGCGGCACCGGCATAAAACCGGCCATCCACATTGTTGAGCAGCACCGATGCAACCGGCGCTGGCCCGGCCTGAAATGCGCCTGCGCCTAAGCGTGCATCATGCGGCAAACCGGCCCAATCAGCGCCTCCATATTCGTGGGGCCACATGGTTTCGCGACCGGCAAACACCACCATCCCCGCGGATGCACCCAGCAATTTTGCAGCATTTCGGGCGGACCGATCAAGAACTTCCGCAAGCGCGGGCAATGAAGCGTCAAAGCGCTGGATAAAACGCCCTTGCTTCAGTTCTTGATCAATATCCATGCAAACGCGCCACGATATTCTCCTGTCTCTGCGATCACCATACTGAACTCGCCTTACTACACTCTTAACGAAATAGTTTTATTTTGCGCAACTTTTACGTGCAGCGTTGATCGGGCGGATGCGGCAGGATCGAAACGCGCATTGACCTGCGGCGGACTCTCAGGCAAAGACCCGCCATCCGCCGCGCTGCGAGTGTCGCACCGCGGCGCGTTTTGCGTTGCGGAGAGAAAAATGTTTGACGCCCTCTCGGGCAAACTCGGTGATGTGTTCGACCGGCTCCGCCGGCGCGGCGCTTTGTCCGAGAGCGATGTCATGGAAGCCATGCGCGAGATCCGTCTCGCGCTGTTGGAGGCGGACGTCGCGTTGCCGGTGGTGCGTGATTTTATCGCCAAGGTCCGCTTGCAGGCGGTTGGCGCGGAAGTGCTCAAATCGGTCTCGCCCGGTCAACAAGTTGTTAAAATCGTTCATGACGCGCTGGTCGAAGCGCTCGGCGGTGAGGGTGCGGCGGCGCTTAATCTCAACGCCGTTGCACCGATCCCGTTTTTGATGGTCGGCCTGCAAGGCTCCGGCAAAACCACCACCTCCGGCAAAATTGCGTTATTTCTCAAGGACAAGCAACGCCGTAAGGTGCTGCTCGCGAGCCTCGACACGCAGCGCCCTGCCGCCCAACTTCAGCTGGCCCAGCTCGCCGAGCGCGCGGGCGTTGCCTCATTGCCGATTATTGCGGGTGAAACGCCCGTGCAAATCGCCCATCGCGCCATGGATACCGGTCGGCGCGAAGTGTTTGATGTGGTCATTCTCGACACGGCGGGTCGGCTGAGCATCGATGAGGCCCTGATGGCCGAGGTCAAAGCCATCAGCGCCGCCGTGACCCCGGCGGAAACCTTGCTGGTGGTCGATGCGATGACCGGCCAGGACGCGCTGACCACCGCGACATCGTTCAATGAGGCGCTTGGCATCACCGGCATTGTGATGACCCGCCTTGATGGCGATGCACGGGGCGGCGCTGCCCTCTCGATGCGGGCGGTGACTGGTGCGCCGATCAAGCTGATGGGTGTTGGTGAAAAGCTGGATGCGCTGGAAACCTTCCATCCAGAGCGGATTGCCGGGCGCATTCTCGGCATGGGCGACATTGTCTCGCTGGTGGAGCGCGCAGCGGAAACCGTCGACCAGGAAAAGGCCGAAAAGCTTGCCGCCCGGATGGCGAAGGGCAAGTTCGACCTGGAAGATTACGCCGAACAGCTCAAGCAAATCACCAAAATGGGCTCGCTCACCGGCATTCTCGGCATGTTGCCCGGCGTTGGCAAAATCAAGCAACAATTGAACGATGCCGATCTCGATACCTCAATCCTCAAGCGTCAGGTTGCGATTATTCAATCAATGACCCGCGCCGAGCGCAAAAACCCGGATCTGCTCAAAGCCAGCCGGAAAAAGCGCGTAGCCGCCGGGTCAGGCACGTCGGTGCAGGAGGTCAACCGCTTGCTCAAACAGTTCGAGCAGATCGCGGATATGATGAAACGTGCCCAAAAACTCGGCCAGAAAGGTCTCGCCCGTGGCGGCCTCGCGGCCTTGATGCCTCAAGCCGGCGCCCCGCGTGGTGGCCGCCGCTTTTAACCCTTACCCCCCTTAACCCCAGGAGAACGCTCGACCATGTCCGTTAAAATTCGTCTCGCCCGTGCCGGTGCTAAGCGCCGCCCGTATTATCATATCGTGGTGGCCGATAGCCGCAGCCCGCGCGATGGCAAATTCATCGAGAAGATTGGCAGCTACAACCCGATGCTGCCCGCCGACCATGCTGAGCGCGTGCGCTTGCAGGAAGACCGGGTGAAGCATTGGCTTTCGGTGGGTGCCGAAGCGACAGATCGTGTCGCCCGCTTCCTGGGCCGCGCCGGCCTCGCGCCGATGCCTGCGTTCCGCGAGCAGCCGATCCAGTCCGCGCCGAAAAAGAAGGCGCAGGAACGGGCTGCCGAGCGCGCTAAAGCCGCTGCCGCCTAACTGGGTTGGTTGATGAGCGAACCCCTCATCCTGATGGGCGTGATCGGCAAACCGCACGGTGTGCGCGGTGCGGTGCATGTGCATGGCTATGGCGAGGATCTGCACGCCCTCGCCCGCTTGCCCCTGCGCGATGAAACCGGCCAGCCTATCACCCTCACTTGGGTCAGCGATGGGATTGCGCGCGTCACGTTGCATCCGAACGGCAAACCGATGCCGGTGACCGATCGGGATGGGGCTGCACGCTTGACCAATACCAAGCTGATGTTGCCGCGCGATCAATTGCCGCCGGCGGCGGAGGATGAGTTCTATTTGGCTGATCTGATCGGCATCACCGCCTATCTGGCGGATGGGCGCAAGGCCGGTTTGATCGCCGCCGTGCATGATTATGGCGCGGGCGCCAGCTTGGAGCTGGATAGCGGCGCTCTGATCCCCTTCACCCGTGCGGCGGTGCCGATGATTGATTTGGCCACCAGCCGCATCACCATTGTGCCACCCACCGAAATCATTGGCGAAGCGCCCGCGCAGGACTCCGCCGCATGACCGGGTTTCACGCCACGATCATCACTTTGTTTCCGGGCATGTTTCCCGGCCCGCTGGGCGAGGCGCTGGCTGGTCGCGCCCTGAAATCCGGCATTTGGTCGCTGGAGACGATCGATATCAGGGCGTTCGGCCTTGGCGTGCATCGCAGTGTCGATGATACGCCGTTCGGCGGTGGTGCCGGCATGGTGCTGCGCCCGGATGTGCTGGATGCGGCCATCAAAGCCGCGCAATCGGATGCGCCGCGCCCGCTGATCGCCCTCACCCCGCGCGGCGCGCCGCTGACCCAGGCGCGGATCAGCAGCCTCGCCGCCGGGCCGGGCGTGGTTTTGCTCTGCGGTCGCTATGAGGGCATCGATCAACGCGTGCTTGATCGTCATGCCGCCGAAGAAATCAGCATTGGCGATTATATTCTCTCCGGCGGTGAAATCGCGGCGCTGGCGGTGCTGGATGCTACGATTCGTCTGCTGCCCGGCGTGATGGGCGCGGCCGAGAGCGCGGTGGAAGAATCATTCTCGCAGCCTTTGCTCGAATATCCGCATTATACCCGCCCCGCCACCTGGCAGGACCGGGCGGTGCCGCCCACCCTGCTGTCGGGCGATCATCAAGCCATTGCCGCCTGGCGCCGCCAAGCGGCTGAAACCATCACCCAACAACGCAGACCCGACCTTTGGGCCCGCCATGTTGCCACAATCCACCCCACACCCTAAAACGCACCCGCGAAAGGATTTTTCCGATGAACCTGATCCAAACGATCGATGCTGAACAGATCGCCAAGCTGAGCGCCGCCCGCGCGACCCCGAGCTTTAAGCCGGGGGATAATCTGCGCGTCTCGGTGCGGGTGACCGAGGGTGAGCGCACCCGGATTCAGGCGTTCGAGGGTGTGTGCATCGCCCGGTCGAACAAGGGGATCGATTCCAATTTCACCGTCCGGAAAATCTCCTACGGTGAAGGCGTCGAGCGTGTGTTCCCGCTCCACTCGCCCAACGTGACCGAGATCGCCGTGACCCGCCGTGGCGATGTGCGCCGTGCGAAGCTCTATTATCTGCGCACCCGCCGTGGCAAATCCGCCCGTATCGCTGAAGCTGCGCGCGAAACACCGGCGGCCTGAAGGACAAGGGAAGGCCGGGGCAGCCACCTCGGTCGGCCTTTATCCTTAATCGTCGGAGGTTCGGATGGCATCGACGTTGTTTGACAAAATCTGGGCGGCGCATGTGGTGGATCGCATGCCGGACGGCACCTGCATTTTGTATATCGACCGGCATTTGGTGCATGAAGTCACCTCGCCGCAGGCGTTCGAGGGGCTACGCTTGGCGGGCCGCGCGGTGCGCCGGGTTGATGCGACGATTGCGGTGGCCGATCATAATGTTCCGACCGAAAATCGGGCGGCAGGCATTGCGGAGCCGGAATCGGCCCTGCAGGTGGCAACATTGGAGCAAAATGTCGCGGCGTTTGGGGTGCCTTATATTCCGGTGACCGACGTTCGCCAGGGCATTGTGCATGTGATTGGGCCGGAGCAGGGATTTTCACTGCCCGGCATGACGCTGGTCTGTGGGGATTCGCACACCTCGACGCACGGGGCGCTGGGGGCGCTGGCATTCGGGATTGGCACGTCCGAGGTTGAGCATGTGCTGGCCACGCAAACCTTGCTGCAAGCACCGGCCAAGAACATGCTGGTCGAGGTGACCGGCACTTTGCCGCCGGGCTGCACCGCCAAGGACATTATTCTCGCGATCATTGGCAAAATCGGCACGGCGGGTGGCACCGGCCATGTGATTGAATATGCCGGCCCGGCGATCCGCGCCCTGGACATGGCGGGCCGGATGACGGTGTGCAACATGTCGATCGAGGCGGGGGCGCGCGCTGGTCTGATCGCGCCCGATGAGGTGACGTTCGATTATGTTCGCAGCCGCCCGCACGCGCCCAAAGGCGAGGCGTTAGAGCACGCCATCCGTTATTGGCGCAGCCTCGCCTCCGATCCGGATGCGGTTTATGACCGCGTCGTCACCCTCGATGTGAGTGATCTTGCACCGCACGTGACGTGGGGCACCAGCCCTGAGACCGTGGTGCCGATTACCGGCGCCGTGCCAAACCCTGCCGATGAGGCCGATCCGGCCAAGCGCACCCAGCTTGAGCGGATGTTGACCTATATGGATTTGGCACCCGGCCAAAAGCTGGACGGGCTGAAAATCGACGCCGTGTTTATCGGCTCATGCACCAATTCACGGATTGAAGATTTACGCGCCGCATGCGCGATGATCCAAGGCCGCCGCGTCGCTGCGCATGTCCGCGCCATGGTGGTGCCCGGCTCTGGCTTGATTAAAGCGCAGGCGGAAGCCGAAGGGCTTGCTTCCTTGTTCAAAGAGGCCGGGTTTGAATGGCGCGAGGCTGGCTGCTCGATGTGCCTGGGGATGAACCCGGACAAGCTCAAGCCGGGTGATCGCTGTGCGAGCACTAGCAACCGCAATTTCGAAGGCCGGCAAGGTCCGGGCGGTCGCACGCATTTGCTCTCGCCCGCGATGGCGGCGGCGGCGGCGATTGCTGGCCATCTGACCGATGTGCGGAGATTGGCCTGATGGATAAATTTACCCGGCTTGAAGCCATCGCGGCACCGCTGCCGATGGCGAATGTGGATACCGATAAAATCATTCCGGCCCGGTTTTTGAAAACCATCAAGCGCAGTGGCCTGGGTGTGCATTTATTTGCCGGCCTGCGCTATGATGATGAGGGTGCGGAAATCCCTGATTTTGTGCTGAACCGCGAACCGTATCGGCGGGCGCAGATTTTGATTGCCGGCGAGAATTTCGGCTGCGGCTCGTCCCGCGAGCACGCACCCTGGGCGCTGCTCGATTTTGGCTTGCGCTGCGTGATTGCGCCGAGTTTTGCTGATATTTTTTATAATAACTGCTTCAAAAACGGCATTCTGCCGATTGTGCTGCCCGCCGACCAATGTGCTGCGCTGATGGCGGATGCGCAAACCGGTGCGAATGCCCGCATCATTATCGATCTTGCGGCGCAAACCGTGTCGCGCCCGGATGGTGAGGCGTTCGCCTTCGAGATTAATCCGTTTCGCAAACATTGTTTGCTTAACGGGCTTGATGATATCGGCCTGACCCTCGAACATGAAGCCGCGATTACCGCGTATGAATCCCGGCTTGACGCCGCCCCTTGGCGGCCTGTGATTCCGGCCCTCTAACCAATCCCGTCCTCTGACGCGCAAGGCGCTCCGCATGACAATCCCGCACAAGAAAATTTTGCTCCTGCCTGGCGATGGTATCGGCCCGGAAGTGATGGCCCAAGCGCGCCGGGTGATCGATCATCTCAGCCAATCGGGTGCCGCCAGCTTCGAGATCAGCACGGATTTGGTTGGTGGTGCGTCGATCGAGGCGTTCGGCGCGCCGATTACCGATGCGGTGATCGCCAAGGCCCGGGCCGCCGATGCGGTGCTGTTTGGCGCGGTGGGCGGGCCGCAATGGGACCGTGAACCGTTCGATAATCGCCCGGAAATCGCGATTTTGGAGCTGCGCAAACAGCTTGGTCTATTCGCCAATCTGCGCCCTGCCCCGGTGTTTGAGGCGCTGATCGAGGCCAGTCCGCTGAAAGCCGATTTGGTGCGCGGGCTTGATTTGATGATTGTGCGTGAGGCCACGGGCGGTATTTATTTCGGCGAGCCGCGCGGCATCGAAACCCTGCCCGATGGCTCGAAGCGCGGCATCAATACTGAAGTCTATACCACTGCCGAGATTATTCGCGTTGGCCGCGTCGCGTTCGATTTGGCGCGCCAGCGCGATAAGCGCCTCACCAGCGTGGAAAAAGCCAATGTGATGGAATCCGGCCTGCTGTGGCGCGAAACCATCACCGCCCTTGCCGCTGACTATCCGGATGTGGCGTTGACCCATATGTATGCCGATAATTGCGCGATGCAGCTTGCGCGCAATCCGCGTCAGTTCGATGTGATTGTGACGTCAAACCTGTTTGGCGATTTGCTCTCGGACCTCGCCTCGATGCTGACCGGCTCGCTCGGCATGCTGGGCTCGGCCACACTCGGTGCCACCTTGCCGACCGGCAAACGCCATGCGCTCTACGAGCCAATCCATGGCTCCGCGCCCGATATTGCCGGGCAGAACAAGGCCAATCCGCTGGCGCAAATTCTCAGCCTGGCGATGTTGCTGCGCACCTCCCTGCATTTGCCCGAGGCGGCGACCCAAATTGAGCAGGCCGTGGCGGCGGCGCTGAATGCGGGCTATCGCACCGCTGATATCGCCGAGGCCGGGGCCAAGACCGTTAGCACCACCGCGATGGGCGATGCGGTGCTCGCAGCGTTGGGGGCGGGCGGCTAGAGCGATATTGGTTTAGGTTTTCTCGGCGCCGATCAGAAATTCGACATTGCCTTCTGGCCCGGTGATTGGGCTTTCGGTGATGCCGCGCACCTGCCAGCCGGGGAGTGTGCTCCACCATTCGGCGATCATGGCGCAGACCGCCTCGCGCACCGCCGGGTCGCGCACGACCCCGCCTTTGCCCACGGCCTCGCGGCCGGCTTCGAATTGCGGTTTGATCAGTGCGACCGCGCAGGCACCAGGGCGGCAGAGCGCCAATCCGGCCGGCAGCACGGTGCGCAGACCAATGAAGCTGGCGTCGCACACCACGATATCGATCGGATCGGTGATCAAATCGGCGGTTAGATGCCGCGCGTTGGTTTTTTCATAGACCACCACACGCGGATCATCGCGTAATTTCCAGGCGAGTTGCCCATGGCCGACATCGACAGCATGGACCCGTGCGGCACCTCGGCTGAGCAAGACATCGGTAAAGCCGCCGGTGGAAGCGCCGATATCGAGCGCGATCATGCCGCTCGGGTCGAACCCAAAATAATCCAACCCGCGCACGAGTTTCAGCCCGCCGCGTGACACCCAGGGATGCGGTTTGGCGCGCACCAGCAAAGGTGCGGCCTCAGCGATCATGTCGCCGGGTTTATCGATGCGCCGCTCACCGGAAAACACCAGCCCCGCCATTACCGAGGCGGCAGCTTGGCTGCGCGTGTCACACAGACCGCGCTCGACCAACAAAATATCAGTGCGCCGCTTGGCCATAACCAAACCCTACTGAGCCAAACCGGGCATGACAAGTTTGGGGCCAGTGGGTGTGCCAGTAAGCGGGCACGACAAAAGCGGCGCCGAATGAACCGGCACCGCTCACGGAAGCCGCGCTAACTAACCGCGCGCTAAACGCTTGGCCGTTCGCAACAAAATTTGGCGGTCTTCCGTGGCGCAGGACCGATAGAGCCGCATCAGCGCCAGTTCGTCGCCCTGGAGGGTGCCGGTTTCACCGGACACCAAATAGGCCAGCGATGTTCCGAGAACCTTGGCAATTCGCTCAAGATTCTCGCGCACCTGACCTGCGCGGTCAGTTTCCCATTGCGCAATCGCCGAACGTGATACCCCTAACTGACCGGCAAATTCGTCCTGGGTCAGATTATTGGCAAGGCGGAGCGCACGAATGCGCTGACCGACTGATTCTAGAGTGGGATTTTTTTTCGTAACCATATAATCTGTATAGATGCCTCAAATCCGATAATCCAGACTTATTTTAGATATTTTAATGCCTAACAATAATATAATTTTTGGTAAATCGTTCCATCTAAAAGGCGAGAATCGCCAGATTTAATCAACCAATGGTAGCAGTTTGTTCAATGAATTGCTGATATTGAGCCGAATTTTCCTGCTTATCCGATTGTCAGTAACATTTTTTGAACGATTCTATAATATAAATCTGAATCCAAATTTCTACCGATTCGGGTGCGGTGCGCTACAAACGTTTGCAAGGCTCGTTTCGATCAAGTGTTAGCCCCGGCGCAGCCTTGCTGCAAAGAATCCGTCCATGCCGCCTTGATCCAGCCAAAATCCGGGATCAGTGCGCAACAATCCTTCGCGCGTTACCGCGTCAGCCAAGCCCGGCACTTCATCCGGACGGATTGGGTCGATCACCAAACGATGACGCTGCATCGCGGCTTTGACGCGGGCGAAACCTTCTTCCTCCTGCAACGAACACACGGCATAAACCAGCGTGCCGCCCGGCGCCAATCGTGCCATCGCCGCCCCGATCAGCCGGTCCTGCAGCGCCGCACAGGACGCGACATCCGCCGGTCGGCGCAGATGCAAAATCTCGGGATGCCGACGGATGGTGCCGGTCGCCGAGCACGGTGCGTCGAGCAAAATCATCGGATACGGGTCCAGCGTCACACTCAGCGCATCCGCGATTTTGAGCTCACCGATCAAGCCCAGCCGTTGCATATTCTCAGCAAGCCGTCGCATCCGCTGCGCATCGCGGTCCAGTGCGGTAACGTGTGCGCCCTGTGCTGCGAGCTGCATGGTTTTGCCGCCGGGGGCGGCGCACATATCGAGCACGCGCTGCCCCGTTACGTCGCCCAATAAACGCACCGGCAAAGCTGCCGCCGCATCCTGCACCCAGAATGTTCCGGCGCGAAACCCGTCCAACGCTGTAACATCGCTGCCCGCCGGTAACCGCGCCGTGCCAGTGGGCAGCATGATCGCGCCGTCCGGTGCGGACGTGCCGGGCTTGAGCGACAAATCAAGCGGCGCTTCCGTGCGATGGCCGAGCGCAATATCACGCGCGCGTGCGCCCCAACTTGCCCAGAGCCAGGCAGGTGTGTCCAGGCGCGGCGCATCCAGCGCCTCCAGCCCCGCCGCTCCGGCCTCGCTCACCCGGCGCAGCACCGCATTGACCAGACCGGCGAATTTGGTCAGCCCGCGTGACCGCGCCAAATCCACGGCCGTGGCCACCGCCGCATGCGCGCCGGTGCCTAAATAGAGCGATTGCGCGGCGCCAATCCGCAATATGTGCTGCACCGGCGCGGGCGGGGCGCGCTGCACATGCGCCTCGATCATCGCATCCAAACTGCCTAAATGCCGCAGCACCGTTGCGGCAATCCGGTGCGCGGCTGACCGGTCCCGTGGCTCGGCGGCCACGCGCACCCGGTCCAACGCCGCATCCAGCGTTCCATGCCGATCCAGCACCGCTGCCACCAGATCAAACGCAATCGCGCGGGTTGGATCAATCGGGGCGTGCATCATTCCATCGTGATCGGAGAAACAGGGATGGTGGAGCTGAGGGGAATCGAACCCCTGACCTCCTCATTGCGAACGAGGCGCTCTCCCAACTGAGCTACAGCCCCATCCCTGCGCACCGCATCGCCCAACCGCGCCGCCTAGTCAAGCGCCCGCGCATTGCGCCGAGCGCGTCAGTTGGGTAACCCGGTGCCAGACAGGAGCAAAAATATGCTGTACTCGGTGTTCTGGTTCCTCAACGAGATCCTCGAACTCTTCATTTATGTGTTGATCGCCACCGCCATTTTCAGTTGGCTCGAAGCCTTCGGCGTGCTCGATTCCCGCAACCGCACCGTCTATAAAATTGGCGATGTGCTCGACCGGCTGACCAGCCCGGTGTTGGCGCCGGTGCGCCGCTTTGTGCCGTCGCTCGGGGGCATCGATATCTCGTTTATTATTGTTTTTCTCGTGTGCCGGGCGCTGCAAATCTTTTTGGGCGGCCTATACGGGCATCTTGCGGCTGCCGGGATCAGTTGAGCATGACGGCGCAGATCATCGATGGCCGCGCCGTCGCCGCTGCGCTGCGCGAAGCGGTCGCGGCGCGCGCTAGCGCCCTGCCCTATCGCCCCGGTCTGGCGGTGGTGCTGGTCGGCGATGATCCGGCCAGCCGCGTTTACGTCCGCAATAAAGACAAGGCTGCCTTGCAAGCAGGGCTAAATGCCCGCACCATTGCACTCCCCGCTGATACGTCGCAAGCCGCACTGCTGGCCCTGATCGACACGCTTAATCGCGATCCGCAGACGGACGGGATTTTGGTGCAATTGCCCTTGCCCGCCCATATCAGCAGCGAAACCGTGCTGCGCGCGATTGATCCAGCCAAGGATGTCGATGGGTTTCACCCCGATAATGTGGCCGCCCTCACCCTGGGCGCGCCGCGCCTCGTGCCCTGCACCCCGCGCGGCATCATGCTGTTGCTTGAGCATGCGCAGATACCGCTCCGGGGTGCCCGCGCGCTGGTGATTGGGCGCTCCAACATCGTGGGCAAGCCGGTGGCCGCCTTGCTGCTCGCGCAGAACGCCACGGTGACCATCGCCCATTCGGCAACCCGTGACCTCGCCGCCGAATGTCGCCGGGCTGAGATTATCATCGCGGCTGTTGGCCGGCCCGAAATGGTCCGGGGCGATTGGATTATGCCGGGTGCTACCTTGATCGATGTTGGGATCAACCGCACCGAGGCGGGAACATTGGTCGGTGACATTGCCTACGCCGAAGCGCTGCCCGTTGCAGGCGCGGTGACCCCGGTTCCAGGCGGCGTCGGCCCAATGACGATTGCGTGTTTGCTTGAAAATACCCTCACCGCCGCCATCGCCCGGCGCGGTTGAGGCTGCGAAAATGCTAGAGCGTGATTGGTTATCGTCAATCACGCTCTCATCCTTGTTGGCTGATCAATATCGATCTGGTCAATTCGCGCTATTGCGCTATTCTGGTCGACAGAACCGCCCTGCTTAACTGCCCAGCTTAATTGATTGTGACGGAGCACCACAATGAAATCACGAACCGTTAACATCCTAGCCTTTGCCGGCGGGATCGCGGTTGCGGTTATCGGCGGGCATTTCCTGCTGCATGGCAAAGCGAAGCCGGCGAATAATGGCAATCCGCCGATCGTCCACACCGCTTTTACCGCCGCGAGCCTGATGCGCCCTGGCGATCCGGTCTATGGCAATCCGAATGCCAAAGTCACGATTGTGGATTTCTACGATATACGCTGCCCGCCTTGCCGGCGGATGAATTTGCGTTTCAACAAGCTGATGTTGACCAATCATGATTTTCGCTATGTTGCGGTCGATTATCCGATCCTCGGCAAGCCCAGCACGCTCGGCACCCGCGCGCTATTCGCCGCAGCGCTCCAGCATAAATACCGGGCGCTGCGCCATATTCTGATGCGCCAGAAACGCAAACCCACGCTTGCGCTGCTCAAGCAAGATGCGAAGAAAGTCGGCATCGATTGGCCAACGCTGAAAACCGACATGAACAGCCCCGCCATCACCGCCCGGCTGACGGGTAATCTTGCCCGTGGTCATGATCTGGGCCTGAAATACGTGCCGAGCTGGTATATCGGCCATCAGCGGATCATTGGCTCGATCAGCTATGCCGATTTGGTGAAAACCATCGATCACGCCGAGGCTGCGCAGAAACAGGCTGATCAGGCGTCTGCTCAAAGCACCGAGGCGGGCACGAAGGGCTAAGCTTTACCCCGGATTCGCGGGCAGCGCGCCGTAATAGGCGCTGACCGCCTTGATTTGGGATTTGCTCATGGCGCGGGCGATGGCGGGCATCACGGGCGGATTGCCCGCCGGGCGCTTTTGCGTCTGCCAAGCGCGCAATTGCGCTTCGAGATAATCGGCCGGCTGTCCCGCCAAGCGGGGGAATGCGCCCTGACCCAGCCCCGCCGCGCCATGACAGGAGGCGCAGGCCGGAATTTCCGACCCGCTGTGGCCCACTACGCTGTGGCCCGCTGTGCTGCGACCTGGGGCGCCATGAATGGCCAGCGCCGCGCCGACCGGATTGGGGGGGTGCGCCGCTGCCCCACTCGCGGGTGCTGATACGGGTTTGGATATTGGCACGCTCATGGCCGCGAGATAGGCAGCGAGGGCGCGCCGCTGTGCGGCATCGACCCCGCTTGCCACGGCGGACATCATCACATTATCGCGCGCACCATAGCGAAAGGCCTTTAATTGGGCGCGAATATAGGCGGCGGGCAGCCCGGCAATCGCCGGATAGCCGCCATCCCGGCTGCCCATTTCATTCTCTCCGTGGCAAGAGGCGCAAACTTCGATTTGTTTAGGCGCAGCTAATTTGGGCACCGCCGACTTTGGCACCGCCGCATGGGCCACCAGCGGTAGCCCCGTGGCCAATGCGCCCGCCAGTCCGATCAGAAACCCTCGCCCCGCTTGTTTCATACCCGATCCTTGCCTAATATATTCCAATTAACGAAATCATAACGAGGTTAGCCATGACCGCTCTTACTGACCAGATCCATGTCTCCGGCTGGATCGACCCGTCCGAAATTCCCGCACTCGCCCAATCGGGTGTGCGCACCATCATCAATAATCGCCCGGATCACGAGCAGCCTGGCCAGCCGCGCGCCGCTGAAGCGGCAGCCATCGCGGCGCAGCACGGGATCACTTATCATCATATTCCCGTCACCGGCGCCAGCATCACGCCGGCGGATATTGAGGCGTTTCACATTGCTTTGACCGGCCATGAGGCGCGGCACGGTGCCTCGGGCGAGGCGAAAATCCTGTGCCATTGCCGCTCGGGGGCGCGGTCGGCCAATCTCTGGGCGCTGGCTCAGATCCGCCATGCCAAAGCGGACCCGGCGGATGTCGCCGCCACTGCCCGTGCGCGCAATATTGATTTGAGCACAGCGGGGGCGTGGCTCGCGCAACATCAAAAACGCTGATCGGGATCAGGCGCTGATCGATTATTGGGCCGATAAGTTGGGGCGTGATTGTTGCCGAACCGCAGCACGCGCCTTATAGAAAGCCAGCGCGCGGGCGTAGCTCAACGGTAGAGTCCCAGCCTTCCAAGCTGGTTGTGCGGGTTCGATTCCCGTCGCCCGCTCCACGCGACCCTTGACAGCGATGCCCGCGCGGTGTGCAAGCCACTCGCGCGCTGGACTTGTCGCCGTCTGGTTTGCAGGGGTGTAGCTCAATTGGCTAGAGTGCCGGTCTCCAAAACCGGAGGTTGTGGGTTCGAGACCCTCCACCCCTGCCATCAGGCGACGTCGCTTGCGTGCACCAACGATGTCACTGCACGATGTCACTTTGATTGATTTGACCGCGTCCGAAACTGAGGAGCATGGCGAAATTGGCGTTTAACCGGGCAAAATTCCTGAGCGACGTGCGCAGCGAAGCCGCCAAAACCACCTGGCCGACCCGCCGCGAGACCTTGACCACGACGGGTCTGGTGCTCGCCATGGTCGTGGTCACCATCATTTTCTTTATCGTGGTTGATCAGGCGATCAGCCTGGCGATGCGCGCCTTATTCGGAATCGGAAGCTGAGGGATCTCATGGCCAAGCGTTGGTATGTTCTGCATGTCTATTCAGGGTTCGAGAAAAAAATCGCGACCCAAATCCACGAAGCGGCAGCCCAAAAGGGCCTGACCGACCAGATCGAGAGCGTGCTGGTGCCCACCGAAGAGGTGGTCGAAATCCGCCGCGCCCAAAAGGTCAATGCCGAGCGCAAATTTTTTCCGGGCTATGTGCTGATCAAAATGGAGCTCACCGATGATGCTTGGCATCTGGTGCGCGATATTCCCAAGGTCACTGGCTTCCTCGGTAGCAAGAGCCGTCCCTCCCCGATTTCCGATGCCGAAGCCGAGCGCATGATGCGCCAAGTGCAGGAAGGCACGGAAAATCGCCGCCCGGCCATTCTGTTCGAAATCGGCGAGCAGGTGCGCGTGGCCGATGGGCCGTTCACCAGCTTCCAAGGCACGATTGAAGACATCAACGAAGAGCATAGCCGGGTTAAAGTTTCGGTGGTTATTTTCGGCCGGCCGACCGCTGTTGATCTCGAATATAGCCAAGTCGAGAAGCTTTAACGGCCCCTCGGGTCTGGTTGGGGCCTGATGGGGGCGTGATTGCTGATCAATTTATTGGCTTAGTTAGGCCGGGTTGGGCTCAATCGGCTCTACTTCCACGGTGATATGCGACAATCCGCGCAACGCTGAGAGTTTGTGCCGGTAGGAAGCAGGCGTTGCCGGATTGCGGGTGCGCAGCGCGATAATGACCGCCAGATGCCCCGGCCCGACCCGCCAGACATGTAAATCGCTCACCAAATCACCATCGCACTCCAACGTGGAGCGGATGCGTGCTTGGATGTCCGCGTCCGGTGTCATATCGAGCAGGACCGCGCCGGCGGCGCGCACCAGCCCGACCGCCCAATTCGCCACCACCGCCGCGCCGACCAGCCCCATCACCGGGTCCATCCATACCCAGCCGAGAAATTTGGCCATCAACAGGCCGATAATCACCAGCCCGGAGACGGCGGAATCCGCCACCACGTGCACATAGGCGGCCCGCATATTGAAATCCCGATGCACGGCGGCTGCGGCGCCGCGATGGTCATGGTCATGGTAATGGTCGTGGTCGTGGTCGTGGTCATGATCGTGATCATCGTCATGATCGTGGTGATGCCCGTGCGCGTGGCCATGATCATGGCTGTGATCATGGCCGTGATCATGATCCCCGGCCAATACCAGCGCGCTGACGGCATTCACCACCAAGCCCAGAACGGCAATCGGGATTGCAGCACGATAATCGATCCGCTCGGGCGCAAAAAATCGGCTCAACGCCTCATAGCCAATCAGGATCGAAAACATCGCCAAAATGATCGCGCTGGTAAACGCCGCCAAATCGCCCAGCTTGCCGGTTCCCAGCGCAAAGCGCCGATCCGCCGCATGGCGGCGCGCATAGCGATAGGCCAAGGCCGCGAGCAGCATCACCCCGGCATGGGTGCTCATATGAATGCCGTCCGCCACCAGCGCGATTGAGTGAAACATTGACCCGCCAATGATCTCGACGAGCATCATCACGCTGGTCAGCCCCACCACGACCCAGGTTTTGCGCTCATTATGCGCGCTCGACGCGCCCAGGAAATAATGGCTATGCTCGTCGGTCTCGCCCATCGCACCCTGATTTGTCATGATCGCCCTCCAGCGCCGAAGATATGGATGCTCTCTTAAAGCATCAAACCCAAAGCGTGACCCCCTGATCGGTTTTTTAGCGGGTTCGGTGCGTGGCAGGGGTTTTGCTTGTCAGAGTTTGATTGGTTTATTATCGTCACAAAACAAATTGGAAAGCATGATGGACCAATTCATCGCAACATTATTTTCGATTTTGTTTACCCTGGTTGCGGTGGCGTTTGGTCTCGCAATTGGTGCGAGCGCGTGGATCGGCCTGCATCTCGGCGTTGCGCCCCGAACCGTGCAGATCGTCGCGATCATGGCGTTTGCGCCGTTGGCTTTGCTCTATCTTGTATCCTATCGCGCCATTGTGATCGCGCCGGTGCTGCGGCGCTGGGCCGCCCAAAACGGCGTCGCCTTGGGCAAAATCCGCCGCCGCACCGATTTTACCGCGCCGCCGGAAACCCGCGTCAGCCTGTTGATGGATAATCAATATTTGGCGTTTTACTCAGCCGATGTGCTTAGCCCGCAACCGGGCACTGCCTATTTTCGGCTTCTGGTGATCGCGCCTTTTGGCATCGCGGTGATCCGCGCGAGCACCATTATCCGCGATGATTTATCTAAATCCATGACGTTCTGAGCGCGCTGACGCCGGATGGGACCGGTTTTTTGCCCCGATCCGGCTGATCCGCTATAGCACCGGCATGCTCACCGACGACCGACGCACTTTGCCTTTGATCATCCTGCTTGGCATCGCGCTGGATCTGGCCTGCCGGTTGATCCCGGCCGACCTGCCGGCCATCGCGCCGTTCGACTTCAATATCCTGATTTATCTAGGCTGCACGTTGGCCCCGCTTTGGTATTGGCGCGGCTATCGTGTCACGGCGCCGGCGGATCGCCCAGCGCGTTGGCGTCCGATTGCGTTTTATGCCAGCGTGGCGATGATTTATATCGTGCTGCAAACCCATTTCGAATATGCCGCCCAGCATATGTTTTTCCTCAATCGCGTGCAGCAAATGACCATCAGCGTGTTCGCGCCGTTCCTGATCGCCTTTTGCTGGCCGGGTGAGGTGCTCGCGCGCGGCGCGCCGCCGATAATGCTCAGGCTGGTGCGCCATCGGCTGGTCCGCCAGCCCCTCGCGGTGCTGCGCAACCCGCTGATTGCTGCCGTGATCATGCTCGCGGTGACCGATGTCTGGCTGCTCCCCAGCGTTGATCTGGCGGCCATGCTCGATGCGCAGCTTTACAACGTCATGAATATCTCGATGATCGCGGCGGGCCTGTTGTTCTGGTTCGTGGTGCTTGACCCGCGCCCCCGGCCGCAATCGCGCCATACTTACCTCACCCGCATGGTCGCTGGCTTTTTGCCGATGTTTCCCGCCGTTTTGGTGGCCGCGACGATTGCACTGTCCAACACCGATTTTTACAGTTTCTACAATTTGTGCGGACGGCTCTATCCGGGCATCAGCGCGCACTATGACCAATTGCTCGGCGGCATGATCCAGTGGATTCCCCCCGGCATGCTCAATTCTGCCGTGCTGTTCGTGCTGCTCAATGCCTTGCGCAAGCAGGAAGAAAAAACCGTCAACGCAACCCCGATCCCGGTTGGCGCACGGGTGATCGAAGCAAAATGGACGGGTCGTTGAGCGCTGATTGGCCCACACGGTCTTGCGAAGCCGCCCGGTTGCCGCTAGGCCGCAAGGCGAGCAGCGCCGCGTTGGCGGCTTTACGCAGGATTAGCCGCATGGACGGCCAGGAGCAGGACAGGAGATGATGGTGCGGCGAGCACGATGGGCCTTGATGGCGTCGATCTGCATGGTTCCCACCCTGCTCACGCAGGCAACCCAGCCCGCGCAGGCGGCCCCGCGCCCGCAATCAGCTACGGCGCACTCAGCAATGGCGCAGCCCTCGGGCGGCACCATTGCTGCCATTCGCGTGGTGGGCAATCATCGCATCGCGACCAGCACGATTTTGTCGTATATTCTGCTTGCCCCCGGTGACCCGTTCAGTGCCAGTCAGATCAATCTCAGCCTAAAGACCCTGTATGCCACCGGCCTGTTCAGCAACGCTGAAATTACCCGCCAAGGCAACGATCTGGTCGTTGCGGTGCGAGAAAATCCGGTGGTCAATCAGGTCTATTTCGAGGGCAATAAGGCGGTTAAAGACAAATCGCTGAAAAAAGTCGTCAGCCTGCAACCCGGCGCGGTGTTCACCACCGCCGCTGCGGCTGCCGACACCAAGGCGGTGCTCGGTGACTTCGCCAAGCATGGCCGCTATGATGCGCAGGTTACCCCCGAAATCGTCCGCCTGCCGGAAAACCGCGTCAATGTGGTGTTCAAATGCGTGCAAGGCCCGGAAACCCTGATCAGCCGGATCAATTTCATCGGTAATCATCATTTTGATCAGTCCAAGCTGCGCGAAGTGGTTTCCTCGCGGCAGAATGCCTGGTTCCGCTTCCTCAGCGATTCCGATCATTATGATCCGGAGCGGATTAAATATGACGAGGAATTGCTGACCCGGTTCTATTTTCATCACGGCTACGCCGATTTCAAACTCGACAGCGCCACCGCGCAGCTTGCGCCGAACCGCAAATCCTTTTTTCTGACGTTCGTGATGACCGAAGGCCCGCGCTACCGGGTGGGTAGCGTTCAAGTGGTCTCTTCGGTGCCGCATCTTTCCGGCAAAAGCCTGCGCGCGTTGGTGCCCATCGAAAAAGGCGATATTTTCGATGGCGATGCGCTGCGCACGGCGGTTAAGCGCATCTCGACGCAAGTGCAGGATAAAGGCTTCGCTTTTGCTCAAGTTGAGCCGGACGTGAAGGAAAATAAAAAGGCGCACACGATTGCGCTGACTTTCCACGTCATTAATGGTCCGCGCGTTTATGTTCGCAATGTCGATATTGTGGGCAACACCCGCACCGAAGACGGTATTATTCGCCGCCAGATCGAGCTGGCACCCGGCGATGCCTATAATGAGACGGCGGTGAAGGAATCCAAGCAAAATCTGAAGGACCTCGGCTTCTTTTCCAAAAAGGGCCTGAGTGTTAAGCCGGTTCCGGCGGGTCAGCCGGACGAGGTTAATCTCGTTGTCAATGTGCCGGAAAAAGCCAATGGCCAATTCTCGCTCGGCGGTGGCTATTCGACTGATCTCGGGGCGTTGCTCAATATTGGCCTCAGCCAGAATGATTTCATCGGCACCGGCATCAACGCCTCGATCAGCGCTTTGCTCGCGCAGAAAGGCACCCAGTTCAATCTTGGTGTAACCAACCCGTATTTCATGGGCCGCAACTTGGTTGCCGGGTTTGATTTGTTCCGCACCGATACCTCGAACACCACCAGCTATGTGTTCAGCGAACGCTCGATTGGCGGTGATGTGCGCTTGGGCTTCCGCTATAACCACCATGTCAGCCAGGCTTTTTCCTATACGCTGTCCACCCGCAACATTTACAACGTGGTGCCCGGTGCGAGCCTGTATATTCTGAGTGAGCAAGGCTCGACCACGCTTTCGCAACTGACCCAGTCACTGACCTTCAACTACACCAACGACCCGGTTGACCCGACCAGCGGTGGCGAAATCTCGTTCACCACCAGCTATGCCGGGCTTGGCGGTTCCGCCAAATTCCTGCGGTTGGAAACGCGCGCGGCGTATTATATTCCGCTGCGCCGCTATTTGGGCAGCAAGGGCTATGTGCTCGAATTCAAAGCCCATGTTGGCTATCTCTATGATTTGTTCGGCTATCACTCGCTCTTGTCGGATCGGTTCTTCCTCGGGGGCAATAGTCTGCTCGGCTTCCAAACCGGCGGCGCTGGCCCGCATGACACCACGTATGGCGACAGCTTGGGCGGTCGCTTCATCTATACCGAGGATAATATCCTGAACTTCCCGCTGCCGGTCAGCCCTGATCTTGGCGTGTCGGGCTTTGCCTTTGCGGATGTCGGCAGCCTGTCCCAGGTTAGCCAGCTCAAGGTCAATGGCGTGGTGCTCCCGGTTTACGACAATCCGGCGCCGCGCGTTTCGGTTGGCGTTGGTGTGGCTTGGAATACGCCGTTCGGCTTGATCGATCTCTCATTCGCGCAGCCGATCAAAAAGTACAAATACGACCAAGTCGAACAGTTCCGTGTCTCTTTCGGCACCCATTTCTAATCAAACGAGGTCTTCTGTGAAATTTTTTGCGCCCCGCCTGATCGTCGCTAGCCTGCCCGCTCTCGCTTTGTGCGCCGTCGGCTTTTCTACTGCGCACGCGCAGAGCAAAAGCCCCGGCTACTTCATCCCGCATCCGGCTGCGGCCCCGGTAAGCCATGCCGCAGCACCTGTCGCCGCAGCGCCCACCGCGCCGCAGCAACCCGCGCAGCCGAAATTGCCGCCGATTCCGAATTTGCCCGCCTTGCCCAAAGAATCGCCGCCCCCCGCCGCCATTATTGGCGTGCTCTCGGTGCCAGAAATCATGCAGCAATCGACGGCAGCGCGTGGCGTTGAAACCATCATCCAGCAGCGCCGCACCGTGCTCGCCAAGGAAGCCCAGGCCGAGCAAAAGCGGATCGAGGCCGAGCAAAAAACCATCGAGGCGGAAAAAGCGAAACTGACCAAGCCGGTTCTGGTCAGCAAGGAAAAGGCGCTGCAGGTCGAAATCGAAAAAGACCAGGTGAAGTTCCATAATGAGGGCGTCGCGATCGAAATTTCGGCGCGCACGGCCTTGGGCAAAATCGAATCCACCCTGATTGCGGTGATCCGTCAGGTCGCTCAGGCGCATGATATGAACTTGGTGCTGCACCGCTCGCAGGTGGCGCTGAATTCCAATAAAATCGATATTTCCGGTGAAGTTGCCGCCCAACTGAACAAAATTCTGCCCAGCGTCGCGGTGCCGCCCTCGGTCGTGCCGAAATCGGTCACTGCCGCTGAAGCCGCGCCGCCGAAAAAGTAATTTTTCTCCGATGGACGCCAAATCGGCACCCAACCCCATCACCAGCATCGCCGCGCCTGAGTTTCACCCCAGGCGCGGCCCTTTTACCCTCGCCGTCATTGGCGAAACACTCGGCATCGCGGTGCCGGACCCGGTGCTGGCCCTCCCGATTGAGGGCGTTGCCTCGCTTGATCGCGCCGGCCCCGATCAGATCAGCTTTCTTGATAATCGCCGCTATCGCAGTGCGCTGAAGCAAACCAGTGCCGCTGCGGTTATTCTCGCCGCTGAAAATCTGCCCCATTGCCCACCCAACAGCATTCCGCTGGTCACGCCCGAGCCTTATCTGGCATGGGCGCGGGTCTGCACGCTGTTTCATCCGCGACCCCTCGCCCAACCCGGCATCCATCCGAGCGCCGTTATTGATCCGAGCGCAATCATTGATCCCAGCGCGGAAATCGGCCCGCTGGTGGTGGTCGGCGCCGGTGCGACCATCGGCGCGCATACCCGGATCGGCGCGGGCGTGACCATCGGTGATCACTGCATGATTGGCGCGGATTGTCATATCGGCCCGCAGGTCAGCATCGCCTACGCCATTTTGGGTGACCGCATCACCATTCACCCCGGCGCGCGGATTGGCCAGGACGGGTTTGGCTTTGCGGTCGGCGCCCAGGGCTTCACGCCGGTCCCGCAACTGGGCTGTGTGCGGATCGATCATGATGTCTCGATTGGCGCCAATACCACGATCGATCGCGGCTCCGCGCAGGACACCATCATCGGGGCGGGCACCCGCATCGATAATCAGGTGCAAATCGCTCATAATGTGCGCATCGGTCATCATTGCGTCATTTGCGCGCAGGTGGGTATTTCCGGCTCATCGAGCTTGGGGGATCGCGTGACCATCGCCGGTCAGGCCGGGTTCGTCGGCCATGTCCATGTCGGCAGCGGCGCGCGCATTGGCGGTCAGGCTGGCATCATGACCGATGTGCCGGCGGGCGCTGAGTATATCGGCAGCCCCGCCCAACCGGCGCGCGAATTTTTTCGGGGCGTCGCCCTGTTGCGCCAACTCGCCCGGCGTTCCAATACTCGCGGATAACCGAACCTCCACCTTCAGCAGATAGCGGACCCCCATGATGGACGGCACCCAACCAGACCCCGCCACCACGACGCCGACCGGCGGCAAAACCATCGATATCGCAGGCATCATGCATGCGATCCCGCATCGCTTTCCGTTCTTGCTGATCGACCGGGTGACCGATCTGCACCCGGATCGCTCCGCCATCGGGGTGAAAAACGTCTCGATCAATGAGCATTTCTTCGATGGCCATTTCCCCGGCCATCCGGTGATGCCGGGCGTGCTGATCATCGAGGCGATGGCGCAAACCGCCGCCGTGCTGGTGGTGGAAACGCTCGGCCCGGATGAGGCGGGCAAGGTCGTTTATTTCATGTCGGTCGAAGGGGCGAAATTCCGCCGTCCGGTGGTCCCCGGCGATAGTCTGCGCATTCATGTCGAAAAACAACGCAATCGCGGGCCGGTCTGGCGCTTCGCAGGCGTCGCCAAAGTCGATGGTGTCCCGGTTGCCGAGGCGGTGTTCGCCGCCATGATCACCGACCGCAAGGCCGAGGCACGATGATCGATCCCTCAGCCTCAATCCACCCGACGGCGTTGGTGGCTCCTGGTGCTGTCATCGCGGCGGGTGCAAAAATCGGCCCGTTCTGCACCATTAGCGCTGATGTGGTGATCGGTGAGGGCGTGGAATTGGTTTCCCACGTCGTGGTTGATGGCGTGACCCGCATCGGCGCGGGGGCCAAAATTTTTCCCTTCGCGACCATCGGCCTAGCGCCACAGGATTTGAAATATAAGGGCGAGGCCACCGAGACCGAAATTGGCCCGCGCACGATGATCCGTGAACATTGTTCGATCCATCGTGGCACCGCCACCGGGTCGGGCATTACCCGCGTTGGCGCGGATTGCTTGCTGATGGCGGTGGTGCATGTCGCGCATGACTGCATCATTGAGGATCATGTGATTGTCTCGAACAATGTGGTGATGGGCGGTCATGTCGAAATCGGCCCGCGCGCGGTGATTGGCGGGGCGGCGGCGATCCACCAATTCGTGCGCATCGGTGCCGGGGCGATGATCGGTGGTGTTTCCGGCATCCCGGCCGATGTGGTGCCCTACACGCTGGTATTCGGCGCGCGCGCGCGCCTCGCGGGCCTGAATGCGGTTGGCTTGAAGCGGCGTGGGCTGGACCGGGCGGCTTTGCACCGGGTGCGTGCTGGGTTCAACGCGCTGTTCAACGAGCATGGCGTGCTCGCCGAGCGGATTGAGACGGTGCGCGCCACCTATGGCGATGATCCTTATATCGCGGAAATGCTCGCCTTCATCACCCATCCTAGCTCGCGCGGCCTGATCACCCAGCGCTCTCGCACCAACGACGAGTAATCCCATGGCCCAACCTTTGGGCATCATTGCAGGCGGCGGCATTCTCCCTGCCCGCATCGCCACCGCCGCCCAGGCTGCCGGCCGCCCGGTTTTCATTGTTGGCCTGGAAGGCTACGCCGAACCCGCCGTGCTGGCGCCGTTCCCGCATCAGCTGATCCGCCTCGGCGCTGCGGGGGCGATTGCGGGTGCTTTCCGCGAGCATGGTTGTGCGGAGCTGGTGCTGATCGGCCCGGTCAAACGCCCCTCGCTGCTGGCACTCCGCCCGGATGCGCTCGGTGTCAAACTGCTTGCCCGCGTTGGTCGTGCTGCCTTCGCGGGCGATGATACGCTGCTGGCCACCGTGATCCGCGTGCTCGGCGAAGAGGGTTTCACCGTGCTTGGCGCGCATGAAATCCTGAATGATGCGCTTGGCCCGGCGGGCCTGCTGACCAAAGCAGCGCCGGATGCGGTGACCCGCGCTGATATTGCCCGCGCCGTCGCGGTGCTGCGCATCATCGGCGCTGCCGATATCGGCCAGGCTTGCGTGGTGCAGCAAGGTCTGGTGCTCGCTGTTGAAGCGATTGAGGGAACGGATGCCATGCTGGCCCGTGCCGGTACGCTGAAGCGCGATGGCGCGGGCGGTGTGCTGGTCAAACTGCTCAAGCCCGGCCAAGACCGCCGGGCTGATCTGCCCACGATTGGCCCGGCGACGGTGGCTGGTCTGATCGCAGCAGGGTTGCGAGGGCTGGCATTCGACGCGGGCAACACCATTCTGATGGATCGTCCCGCCATGATCGCTTGCGCCGACGCGGCAGGGTTGTTCCTACTCGGTATCGACCCCGACGCCGCAGAATGGCAAACTGATATAGACAAAGGAGTTCGCCCATGAGCGACCAGTTCACGTTTTTGCACACCATGATCCGCGTCAATGATTTGCAGCAAAGTGTCGATTTCTACACCAAGCTGCTCGGCATGAAGGAGTTGCGCCGCACCGATGTGCCGGATGGCAAATATACCTTGGTGTTCGTGGGCTATGGCGATGAAACCAACCATACCGTGCTCGAACTGACCTATAATTATGATACAAATCATTACGACCAAGGCACTGCCTTCGGCCATTTCGCCCTCGGCGTGCCCGATATTTTCGCCACGATCGAAAGCCTGCGCGCCGCCGGCGTCAAAATCACCCGCGAGCCCGGTCCGGTGAAATTCGGCAAGACCGTGATTGCCTTCATCGAAGACCCGAATGGCTATAAAATCGAACTGATCGAGCGCCGCTGAACCATGAGCCACGCCAACGCCCCGGTACCGCCAATCCCAGACCAGCACGCGGGAAAATCCTTTAGGTACCGGGCGTTGGACGGCATTTTCGCGGTGGGCGAAACCCTGCTCCCTGATAATTTCCCGCGCCTGACTGCTTCTGCCATTGAGCGCGCCGCCAAAACCCACGTCACCGGCCCGGCCAGCGAAGGCCTCGCCCGCCTGACCGACTCACTGGCCCGCGAATCCCAGCTTTCATTGTTTGGCCGCGTCTCAGTGCGCTATGATTTGCTCCGTCTCGCCCGTAATGGCGCGTTGATCGAGCGTATGCACGCCGAAAACCCGGAAATTGCCGCCGCCCCGGTGCGGGCGCCGCTGTTTATTCTTGGCCTGCCGCGCTCGGGCACCACGTTTCTGCACAGCATGCTGGCGCTTGACCCTGAAATCCTGGTCCCGCGCGTTTGGCAAACGCTCTATCCGGCGCCCCGGGCCCCGGATTTCGATCCCACGACCAGCGCTGCCGCCCGCCAATCCAATAAACAGCTCGGCATTTTCGCCGGCATGGCGCCCGATTTCCCCGCCATTCACCCAATCCACGCAGACAGCCCGCAGGAATGCAGCGAAATCACGGCGCACCTGTTCCAAAGCCTGCGCTTTGACACCACGTTCCGCGTGCCGAGCTATCGCATCTGGCTCGACGCGCACGGCCACGCCGAGGCGTTTGCGTTCCATAAACGCTGGCTGCAAGCGATGCAGCACGGCGTTAAGGCCCGGTTCTGGGCGCTCAAATGCCCCGATCATACCTTCTCGATGGATGCCATTCTGCACACCTATCCCGATGCCCGCTTCGTTATTGTGCATCGCGACCCGCTGCATGTTTTCGCCTCAGTCGCCTTCATGACCGAAGTGCTGCGCCGCCCGTTCCTGCGCGGCATTGACCCCGCTGAAATCGGCGAACAAGTCACTACCCGCTGGATCGAAGGGGCGCGCCAGCTGGTCGCCCTCGATCAAAGCGGCGCCATCGCGCCCCGCAACCTGATTAACATTCAATACGAAACCCTCACCGACGACCCGATCAGCGCGATCAGCGCCATCTACGCCCATTTTGGCGAAACCCTCTCCGAACCTGCCCAATCGGCCATGCGCGCCCATCTGGCCGCAGCACCCAAAGGCGGCTACGGCACCAACCGCTATCGCCCCGCTGACTTCAACATCAACCCCGACCGCCTGCGCCCCGATTTTGCCCCCTATATGGATTATTTCGGCGTCAAATCGCGCGCGGCGTGAGGCGGCGCGGAGCAGGCGAAAAACTGCTTTTTGAAAAAAGCAGCAAAAACTTTCGCACGTTAAGGCGAGCGAAGCTGGAGGCGGTTGGCGCGGGTATTTTTCGGCGCGCAGAGGCGCGAGGGACATGAAATCTTGTTGGTATCTCAATTGAGATATAGGATGCGGGAGCAAAGAAGGAGAATTGACGTGGCGACCCAAACATCAATGCTCCACATCCGTGTGGACGATAAGCTCAAGGCGGATGCGGCAGAAAAACTGGCGCATATTGGCCTGACGGTATCGGATGCTGTGCGCATTTTGCTAACCCGTGTCGCTAAGGAAGGCGGCTTGCCTGTCGGCCTGACCACCGATCCTGAGGCTCATGACGCTTGGTTCCGCGCCAAGGTGCGCGATGCTCTGGCCGATACCCGGCCGATCCTGCCGCACCAGCAAGTGATGGATGAAGCTCAAGCCTTGATCGTTAAGAAACGTCGTGCTCGAGCTTGAATGGGGAGAAGCTGCTCGTGCCGACTTGCTTGCGATTATCGATTACATTTCCGACCAAAACCCCGATGCCGCGCAACGTTTGAAAGACGATATCGAGGCGAAAGCCGCGCGCTTGCGCGAATATCCAAAGCTCTACCGGTTAGGCCGTATTGAAGCCACCCGCGAAATGGTCGTCTGGTCAAACTTTATCGTGGTATATCAGGAACACGCTTTTACGGTGCGGATTTTGCGGGTGTTACACGCGGCTCAGCAATGGCCACCGGCGTAGGTGATCCAGTCATAAATCCTAAAAATCGCACAGGTCTTGACTGTCGGGAGGGGGTTGGGCCGGCTAGCGGAGTCTCACCACGTCGCGATCAGTGACTGCTCAGCGCCTTATGGTGGCGGAGCGTAGATGTGTCGGTGGCGAAATCGTACAGGGCTTGGTCGACCATGGTGAGGGCTTTGATTTGGGCTTTTGCGGCGGGGTCGATTGAGAATGCGGGGCTTGCCGTGACGTTGCGCCGGGGGATTGGTTGGGGCGGCAGGCCGAGTGCGTGGTGTAGGGCGGTGGCTTGGTTGTCGAGCTGGTCGGTGGTGAATACGGCATCAAGCGTGAGCAGGTTGGCCATCGCCATTTGATAGAGCTGGTCTGGGTGAGTGGCGGCGGAGGCGTTCTCCCAGGCGACGGAGAGCGAATAAGCGCCGTTCCAGTTCGGTTTGAATAATTGCGCCAAGTGCTCGACCGGCGCGGTCGCTTGGGCGAGGTAGCGGGCTTGGAAATTGGTCACCATCGGCACGGTGATCGGGTCATGCACGAAATCGAGCAGTGTTTGACGGATCACGTGATGATGCAGCGGATGGGTGGCGGTGCGGCGGACTTCGTGGAAATGCGAGATGGTGCGCGCCAGCGGATCGCGCAGGACGGTAACGACGCGGAGCTTGCGACCGAGATAGGTGGCGAGGCCGATGCCAAAATGGCCGCAAAAAGCGCGGTAATCGTCGGTGCGCAGTGCAGGGTCGCGGTAGAAATCATCCCACATCGCGGCGGGACAGAGCGCCGCCCGATAATGATCGTGCAAGGCGGCGCGCAGCGAGGTACCGGCGGTTTTGGGAATGTGCAGCAGATAGAGGGGTGGGATCGGGGGAGCATCCATTCGGACGAATGTATGCATCCCATGTTACAGCTTGATGTCGCAAGGCCTGGATATAGTGAGGTGAGGGCGTTGGTGTTCAAGGATGGGCTGCTGCGCTATGGGAGAAGAATGCAGGATCGACAGAGCGAGATGATGGGGCGGCGCTTGCGGCGCGCGGTGGTGGACCTTGGGTCCAATTCAGTGCGCTTGGTGGTGTTTGAGGGTGAGTCGCGCAACCCGGTGCAGATTTTCAATGAAAAGGCGGTGCTGCGCCTCGCGCGCGGCTTGATCCATACCAACCGGCTGGAGCCGAGTGCGATGGACGAGGCGATGGTGGTATTGCGCCGCTATGCGACGATTGCGGCGGCGATGGGCGCGGCGCCGTTTGAGGCGTTGGCGACCTCGGCGGTGCGTGATGCCGCCAATGGCGCGGATTTTGTAGCGCGGATTGGCCGAGAGGTGCCGAATTTGGCGGTGACGGTGCTTTCGGGTGATGCGGAGGCGCGGTTATCGGCTGAGGGTGTGTTGTGCGGGATACCGGCGGCGGACGGGATTTTGGCGGATTTGGGCGGCGGCTCGTTGGAGCTGGTGCGCCTGGCACGCGGCGTGATTGGCGCGGCGGCGACGCTGCCTGTGGGGGTGATCCGCCTGGCCGAACGGGCGGGTGGTGAACCGGCGCGGGCGCGGGCGATTGTTGAGGAAGAATTGGCAGCGGCGCCCTTTGCCCAAGAGGGGGCGGGGGGAGATTTGTATTTGTCGGGCGGCGCGTTCCGGGCATTGGCGCGCATTCATATTGCGCAAACGTCTTATCCGCTGGCGGTGGTGCATCATTATACAATTGGGCGCGACGAGGCCCGTGATTTATCAGCGGTGGTGGGCGAGGCCAGCCGGAAATTGATCGAGCGGATGCCGGGTGCTTCGCGCCGACGGATTGAGGATTTGCCGTTCGCTGCGGTGATTTTGCGCCGCTTGTTGCGGGCGACGGGCGCGGAGCGGGTGGTGTTTTCGGCCAATGGGCTGCGCGAAGGGTGGTTTTTACGGCAATTGCCGCAGGCCATGCGTGAGCAAGACCCGCTGATTGCCGCCGCGCGGGATTTGGCGATTGGCATGGTGCGCGATCCCGGATTGCCGCAGGCGCTGATTGAATGGACCAAGGCGCTGTTTCCGGGCGAGACGGCAAACCAGCTTCGGTTGCGCGAGGCGGCCTGTTGGTATTCCGATATTGGTTATCACGAACATCCGGAATATCGGGCGGAGCAGGCCTATTTGCGGGTGTTGCGGCAAACCGGCGTGGCACTCGATCATCATGCTCGGGCTTTTCTCGCTTTGACGGTGGCGCTTCGTTATGAGGCGCCGAGCGATGCTGGATTTTTGGCCTCGGCGCGGAGTTTATTGGCGATGGATGCGGCGCGGCGGGCCGAGACGCTGGGGGCGGCACTAAGGCTGGCCTATACGCTATCAGCCGGCACGCCGGCTTTGTTGGCGGCGGCAGCGCTCACTTTGCAGCCTGGTCGGCTGGTGTTGACGCTCGATGCGGCGAGCGGGGTTTTCGCGGGCGAGGCGATCACCAGGCGATTGGCGCGGCTTGCGGCGTTACTTGGGGTTGAGCCTGAGGTGCGGGCGGTCTGAGCGGGTGAAATAGAGATTAGGCGGCGTTTGATCGTCGGTTTGGTGTGCGCCGATATTGGGTGGTGGCGCCGATGGTGAGTTTCGGGGTTTGGCCGTTGAGGAGGTGGGCGGGAATGATGGCACGTCCGTTGGTCCAGCGCCCATCGGGTTCGGCGCGGTGCCAGCCATCGCGCAGATCGGGATGATCGAGGGGAATTTGTTCGCCGCCGATATGGAGGGCGGCGATTTTAACGCCAAGCTGGCGCTGGTCGCGCGGATCGGGGGACAGGTGACCGGGGATGGCGCTGCGCGAGAGAAGTGCAACGGAACCATCGGGCTGTGCGCGCACGCGGAATGCGGGATCATGGGTGAGGGTGAAGGGCGCGCGCGCCAGCAACTGCGCCCGGATTTTTTCGACTGTGGCGCCGGATTCGTGGAATGGCGCGCAGCCTTCGCGTTCACGCCTTGTTTGCGCAAAATCCGGGTGTAAGGCGATGGCGACGCCGCCATTGCTGAAATTGGCGCGGTTGCCAGTGTCCAGATAGCTCTCGCTGGGGGTGCCTTCGGCGTAGATGACGCTGTGGTTTTTCAGTTCGATATGGTAATAATGAATGGTTTCGCGGGCTTCTTGGCGGATTGTGGTGCCGTTGATCAGGGCTTTTGCGGGGATGAGCGCGCCATCAAGATAGAGCGCGTGATCGGGCGAGAAGATCAGATCGCGGCGTGGGACGCCATCCATCAAGGCGCCGACTTTGATGCGGATGGGGTTCACGCTCTCGGGGTGCGGGTGCCGGGCGGGTTCGATGGCGCGTTGACCGATCCAGCGGATGGGCGCGGTGCCGCCGCCATGCAGAACCAATTCATCGCCGATCTGGAGTTTTTCGACGGGGATATCGCCCTGGCGCGCCAGAATGCGGGTGCCGGCGGCGAAACAATTGACGTTAAAGCCCAAGAGCGACAGCACCGTCAGATCGAGAGGGGTCAAGATGTTGGACGCGTAACCCGGCGCTGCATACCCGTTGAAGGGATCATTCAGCAGATAATTCCAATCGGTGCGTCCTGACCCGGCGAAGGTTGCCAGGGCGGTTTTGCCATCATTGAGGGAGAAGTAGGGCGCCTTGGCGTTGCTTGCCAGGGTCGGATTATCGTTGAGCTGCAACACGCCCGGCGCGGTGAACCGGAAAAAATTGATGGCGCTGAACGGATAGGCCGTCATTGTCGAGGATGTTACGGTATTGTAATAGGTAACTGGACCGCCGTTTCTGATATCGCGGCCCAGCGCGTGGGAGAGTTCGTGGAGCACAACGCCAAACAGATCAAACTCGTTTGTCGGGATGATCGAGCCAGAGCCGTAATAAAATGGTTGCGTAACATTGACCCCCATTTTACCGACATAGCCGCCCGAGCTTTGCAGCCCCCAGGCTTTTGCTTCCGCGTTTGATACTTGAATACTGTCATAAACGCCGGTGGGCAGGGCGGTTGGGAAATATTTTGCCGCTGCCGGATCGTGGATTTCCAGTTCGTTGAGGAATGAGTTGTAGGGCAACGTGCTATCCCAGGCGGCAGCGCCGCCGGCCAAGCCGCCGAGAATGCCGTGGGCGGCGATGGTGACGGTGATTGGATCATCAAGGCGGCTTGCCAGATAGTTGGCGGCTTCGATCATGGTGTTGCGCATGTTCGTCGGGATCACGGTCTGGCTGGTATTGGTGACGGGCGCGAAATATACCACGATCGACATATGGGTCTGCACATTGTTGGGCTGTGTGCTGATCGCGGCTGGCGATGGATCATGGCTTGCGGGGAGCGTGATGCCATTGTCGCTGGTCATGACGGGGAGGGCGGTATCGAAGGGGAGCAGGCTGGTGATTGCCGACACCGGGGCGACGTTTGTTATGCTGTTGGCGGCTGCGTCGGCGGGATGCTGCTTCTGCGCCGTGCGATGTTGGAGCGTGATGTCCAGCGACGGGTCATTCAGCCAATGATTATCCATGACACCACTTTCTCTGGTTGCAGCCAAGCCTAAACGTCGGTTAACCATAGATGATTTTATTGCGCAACGAAATTTGCTATTAATGTCAGCGCTTCTGGCATAGATGTCATGGGTTTGTCTCGAACTGGGTGATCCGATACAAACTCGATCACGCGGGTCAGGAGAGTAAAATGGCGATCAAGACCAAGCTATTTCGGGTTGAGCCGGGTCAAAAATTGGATTTGCGGCGTTGGAACACGCGTGTGGCGCCGGTTTATCGGTCCAAGTCCGACTATAAGGCGCAGTTGGCTGATCACATCGCGCGGCTGAGTGCGCAGCAACAGATGTTTTATGCAGATCATCGTTATGCGGTGTTGCTGATTTTTCAGGCGATGGATGCGGCAGGCAAGGATGGTGCGATCCGGCATGTAATGTCAGGGATTAATCCGCAAGGTTGTCAGGTGTTCAGTTTCAAGCATCCGAGCGCTGAGGAATTGTCGCATGATTTTCTCTGGCGCACCACGCGCGATCTGCCCGAGCGGGGGCGAATCGGGATTTTTAATCGGTCCTATTATGAGGAGGTTTTGATTGTGCGGGTGCATCCCGCCTTGCTGCGTGCGGAGGCGGTTACCCATTTATCGGCCGAGGGCGAGCCGTTTTGGGCGGAGCGTTATCGTTCGATCGTGGAGTTGGAGCGGCATTTGCACGCGAATGGCACACGCATTGTGAAGTTTTTTCTGCATATTTCCAAAGAGGAGCAGCGTGAGCGATTTTTGGCCCGGATTGATGATCCGGCCAAGAATTGGAAATTCAGTGAGGCCGACATGGCCGAGCGCGGATATTGGGATGCGTATCAGGAGGCGTATGGCGCCTGTTTGAGCGCCACCAGCACCCAGGATTGTCCCTGGTATGTGGTGCCGGCGGATGACAAGCCGACGGCGCGATTGATTATTTCACAGGTTATTCTGGATTTGTTCGAGGGGCTGGATTTGCGCTATCCCGATGTTGGTGAGTCAGGCGTTAAAGCGTTGAAAAAGATCAGGCAACGGCTCGCCGCCGAAAAATGAACGAAAAAATGCGCCGGGCAGGACTTGAACCCGCAACCAAACCGTTATGAGCGGTCCGCTCTGACCAGTTGAGCTACCGGCGCATCGGGTTCTATTGGAACGGACCGGGGCCGATTGGCAATATCGGGCGTGCAGAGTAAAAGCCCGGCAGTGGTTTTTCAGGGAGTTTTTACGATGGATGTATCGAAACTTGCCGCCGGCAAGGCGCCGCCGTCTGATATTCTGGTGGTGATCGAAATTCCGCAGGGTTCTGCGGTCAAATATGAGGTGGACAAGGACAGCGGCGCGATCATGGTGGATCGGTTTTTGTTCACGCCGATGGCCTATCCCGCTGCGTACGGGTTTGTGCCGGGCACGCTGGCCGATGATGGTGATCCGGCGGATGCGCTGGTGTTGACGCCAACGGCGGTGGTGCCGGGTGCGGTGATCCGCGCACGTCCCATCGGGTTGCTGCGAATGGAGGATGAGGCTGGTCAGGATGAGAAGATTATTTGCGTGCCGCATGACAAAATTCATCCGCAATGGAGCGATGTGACCGAGGTGGCGCAACTGCCAGCGATTACGCGCGATGCTATTGAGCATTTTTTCACCCATTACAAAGACTTGGAAAAAGGCAAATGGGTGAAGGTGACGGGCTGGGAGTCGCGCGCGGCGGCGGAAGCGGCGATTACCGAGAGTATTGCGCGCGCCCATAAATAAGCGTCAAATTCGGCAATGATGGAGAAAAATTATGCCGTTACGCCGCATTGAGCTGTCAGAATTTCGCCCGATTGGCCGGGGCATTGCCCGGCCTGAAGATGTTGTCGCACTGCGTGATGGGCGGGTTTATGCCTCCCATCACACTGGCGGCGTGGCGGAGATTGCGCCTGATGGCAGTTTGCGGGTGATTGGCGGCAAGGCGGGAGCGCCCAACGGCATCAATATGGATGCCGAAGGCCGGATGATTATTGCGAATTTCGGCATTTATGATGGGGTTGCCGGGCCGCTGGAGCGGCTTGACCTGAATACCGGCGCGCGGGAGATTTTGGTCAGCGCTCTGGGTGGCCGGACGCTGACCTCGTGCAATTATCCGGTGATTGATCGGGCGGGGAATATTTGGTGTTCGCATTCCACCTTCGCCAAGACCTGGCCGGAGGCGCTTGATCGGCGGGCGGATGGGTTCATTTTCGTCTATCGGCCTGATGGGTCGAGCGAGATTGTTGCGGAAGGATTGCGGTTTGCCAATGGCATGGCGCTGTCGGCTGATGAGCAATTTCTCTATTGCACGCAAACCTCGAACGCCGATGTGCTGCGGTTTCCGATTTTGCCGGGCGGGACGCTGGGCAAGGCCGAACGCTATGGGCCGAAATTGGGCCTCGTGTTCGGGATGAAGGTGAATCCGAGGTTGAAATTACCGAACCTCATCACGCGTTATCTGGGCTATACCGATGGTCTTGGTTTTGATGCGGAGCAGAATTTATGGGTTACGCTGCCGGCGGCGCATAAAATTGTGGCGATCACGCCGGCGGGTAAAATTGTCACCATCGCGCATGATCCGAGCGGCACTTTGCTCGGCAGCCCGACCAATATCAGCTGGGGCGGGCCGGATTTGCGCACGCTTTATGTGGGGAATTTAGTGACGGATTATGTGCTCACCGCGCCGAGCCCGGTGGCGGGCCAAAAAATGCTGCATCACCAAAATTGAAGTCTAAAAGGTCCGGCGCCGTTGATAGCGGCGCTCGTGGCGATAGCGGCGGAGCGGCGCGTTGTTGGGGGTGGGGCCGAGGAAGCGGCGATAGGCGCTGATCCAGTCGCGAGCGATCATGGCGCGGGCTTGGTTGAGCCCTAATTCATGATCACAGACCATGCGGCCAAGACGGGCTTCCAGGCGGTCTTTGGCATAGGAGCCCCATTGGCCGGCGCGTAGATGCGGTTCGGGCCAGAGATTGCGCGGGTCGGTGGGCGAGCCGCCGAGATCCAGCGGGATGAGGTGATCTTCCTCATAATGCCAGATTTTCCGATCACGATAGCCATAGGCGCGGATTTGGGCGCGTTTCAGCCGCTCGGTGTAATGATAGGATGGTCGGACAGAGGCCGTCCAACCGCGTTGGCAGATGGTGCTATCGATATTGTGCGCGGTGACTGCAGGGTTGATGGCGCCGGGCGTGAGATTGCGGTCGGGCAGGGTGGATTGCGCGGCGGCAAGGCCCGGCCACAGCATGATGAGGGCGATGGCGCGCTGCCAGTTCATCGGGTGATCAGGCCTGATTCGGTGGCGATGGCGTGCAAAATTTGGTCGCGCGGGCCGGTGGGCACCACGGGCACTTCTTGGGCAGCGTAGGCGCAGCCGAGGCGATAGGCGGTTTGGTGGGCTGCGAGGGCGCGGTCGTAATAGCCCGCGCCGTAGCCGAGGCGGTTGCCGCGCCGGTCGAAGGCGAGGAGCGGGACGAGGAAGAAATCAGGGCTTACCGGTGGACCGTCCGGATGGGATGTGCCGAAGCGCCCGGCGATCATGGTGGCGTCCGGATGCCAGTGCCGGAAAATTAGCGCTTCGCCACGTTTGGGCGTTTCCGGCAAAGCGAGGCGGTGGCCGCGTGCGTGCAAGGCGTGGAGCAAGGGGCGTAGATCGATCTCATCGCCCATGGGCCAGAAGCCTGCGACGATTGCGCTTTCGGGTATTTGGACCTGTTCAAGCACGATGGCCGCGAGACGAGCACCTGCATCCGGATGGGCCATTGCTGCACGGCGGGCGAGGCAGGCGGTGCGGAAGGCGGATTTGACCGCGCGGAGTTCGGTTTCATCGATCGAAGAGGACATAAGCGAGCGCTATCACGGATCGCGGTTGGAGCGCCACGGGTGCTGTTGTGATCCGGCTTTGGCTAAAGTGCGAAGCCGCCCTGGCCGTTGGCGTTGTCATCCTCCCAAGGCCTGCTGGTGCAGGTGGGCGCCGGAAATACCGGAACCACGGTTCCGACAGAGCCAGCTCCCTGGGAGATGCTTAGTGGCCCCGGGGATGCGCTTGCCTGACGCACCGGGCAGCCTCGCACCCTATACTTAGGGCTCGATCAGGTCCGCTGCAATCTCCTCAGCGCGCGCGGCAGCACGGCGCAGGCGTGCGCGGCGTTCGGTGCCATCGGGCTCGGGCTTGGTGGCGGATGGTGTGGAATCTTTGGTGGCGAGCGCGGTTTTGGTATCGTGCAGCTCATCAGCCAGTAGCAGGGCGGCGAGCACCAACAGCCGGGATTCGCCGGTTTGGCTGCCGAGCGATTTGATGCTGGTGATCCGCCGATCGACCTCGGCGGCCATCTCGGTCAAATGCTGTTCTTGGCCGTCTTCGCAACTGACCGGGTAGGTGAAGCCGTTGATGCGGATGGTGACCTGGGCCATGCTAGGGCGCTCCTTCGTCAATGTCCGGTTCGTTCAGGGCGGCGCGCAGCGTGGCGATAACCTGATCGAGCGTCGCGATAAAATGCGGGTTCGCCGCAGCCGCGCCGGGTTGCGCGGGACCGTGCTGGGTTTGGCCTTGATGCGCGAAGGCCGGAAGTGCCGCGCCGATGCGCGCGAGGGCTGTTTCCAGCCGGTTGAGCGTTTCCAATTCGGTTTCAGTATCCGACATTCGCACACTATCGGGTATTTTCGTGCCTGTGGGAAGGTGGGGGTGGGACGGTGGAGAATGATTTGACAGGACAAGATTGTAAGGCGACGGTGCGCGCGACTGAACAGAAATGGGATAGGGCGGAGGATGCCAGCGGATGATGCATGAGATTTACGCGCGGTTAGGGCCGTATATTGCGGCTTACGGCAGTGCGTTCGTGTTTGTTTTGGTGATGCTCGAAACGTTGGGTTTGCCGTTGCCGGGTGAAACGGCGCTGATTTCAGCGGCGATTTATGCGGGGACGACGCATCGGATCGATATTTTTGTGTTGTTATTCAGCGCGGCCGCGGGCGCTGTGGTGGGCGGCGTGATCGGCTATTGGATTGGCCGGAGTGCGGGGCATCGGCTGTTGCTGCGCTACGGCGCGCGGGTGGGGCTCACCGAGCGGCGGCTGCGGGCGGGCGAGTATTTATTCGCGCATCACGGGGGCAAAATCATTTTTTTTGGCCGGTTTTTTGCGGTGCTGCGGGCGTTTGCGGCGTTGCTGGCTGGGGCGAATGTGATGCCGTGGCGGCGGTTTTTGGTGGTGCAAATTGCGGCCTGCGCCATGTGGTCGGTCATTTATGGCGGGACGGCTTATGTGTTTGGCAAGGAGATCGAGCATCTGGCCGGCCCGGTGACGGCGGTGGTGGTGGTGGTTGCGGTGCTGATTGGCGTTGCGGCGATGCTGCTGGTGCATCGCCATAGCCATCGCTTAGAGGCGCTGGCTGCCGAGCGCGGCGCATCGGAGCGGGGTTCGGCGCGGGCGGATCAGTCGAAACCATGAGCGATTTAGCGCTGTTGGGGTTGGGCTATTCAGGACGGGCAATTGCGGCGGCGGCGCATGAAGCGGGGCTGACAATACTGGCGACGGCGCGGGATGCGCGGCCAGGGATGGCACCCGCTTATGTCGATCTCCGTGATTTTCAGGCCGTGGAGGCACCATTGACGCAGGTTTCGGCGCTGGTGGTCACGGCGGCGCCGGGTGAGGTGGGTGATCCGGTGCTCGAACGGTATCGGCCGGTGATCGCGGCGGCGGTGCAAGCGGGACGTTTGCGTTGGATTGGCTATTGTTCGACCACCGGGGTTTATGGTGATCGCGGCGGGGCTGCGGTCGATGAGGCGAGCGATGTTGCGCCGGGGTCAGCGCGGACGCTCCGGCGGGTGGCGGCGGAGCGGGATTGGGCGGCGTTTGGCGCGCATTGCGCGGTGGATATTGTGCGGTTGGCCGGGATTTACGGGCCGGGACGCTCGGTTTTCGATGATTTGCGGGCGGGTCTGGCGCGCAGGGTCGATAAGCCAGGCCATGTGTTCAGCCGAATTCATGTGGATGATATTGCGGCAGGGATGATGGCGGCACGGCGCACGGCGGGGCGCACCGGGGTGCGCGTGTTGAATTTTGCCGATGATGAGCCGGCGCCGAGTGCCGATGTGGTGGCGTATGCGGCGGCATTGCTGGGGATCAGCCCGCCGCCTTTAGTGCCGTTTGCGCAAGCGGCGGAGATGATGTCGCCCATGGCTTTGTCGTTTTGGCAGGAAAATCGGCGTGTGTTGAATGCGCGGACCAAGGCGGCGCTGGGGATCGCCTGGCGTTATCCGACCTATCGCGACGGGTTGGTGGCGATTTTGGCGGCAGAAGCGGCTTCATGCGCGAGGAGCCAGGATTTGCGCGGCAAGCCGCCATTATAGCCGGTGAGGCTGCCATTGGCGCCGATGATGCGATGGCAGGGGATGACCAGGGCGACCGGGTTTGCGCCGATTGCGAGGCCAACGGCGCGGTTGGCATTCGGTGCGCCGATGGCGCAGGCGATGGCGCCGTAGCTGGTGGTGGTGCCGGGTTTTATCGCGCTGAGGGCTGACCAGACCCGGCGTTGAAAATCCGTCCCGGCAGGTGCGGCGCGGATCGAGTCCAAGGCCGTGAGATCGCCGGCGAAATAGGCGGCGAGAAATTTTTCTGACGGATTTTCAGCGTTTATTAATGAATAGGGCCGATAAGATTTGAGCAGGCGCGCCAGCGGATTGGCGGGGTGATCGAGCGGTGGGCTGGCAGGGGATAAATACTGGTCTTCGAAATCGAGCAAATGAAGGCTGTTGCCGTGATGGATCAGGAGCAATGTGCCGAGGGGTGAGGCCATGCGGCTGATTTGGAGGGCGAGGGTCATGGTTTGTGATCGCTCGCATCCTCCTCACCCACCAGGGCGCGGGCGAAATCGGTTGGGTTGAAGGGCCGCAAATCGGCGGCTTGTTCGCCGACGCCGATGGCGTGGACGGGGAGAGACGTGGCTTGGGCGAGGGCGACCACGATGCCGGCGCGTGCCGAGCCATCCAGCTTGGTGACGATCAGGCCGGTGAGATCGACCATGTCTTTGAAGGTTTGCACCTGGGTGAGCGCGTTTTGGCCGGTGGTGGCGTCCAGCGTGAGGAGGATGGCGTGGGGGGCTGTGGGATCGCGCTTTTTGATCACCCGGATGATTTTGCGTAATTCTTCCATCAGCGCGGCCTTGTTATGCAGGCGGCCGGCGGTATCGATCAATAAAATATCTGATTTTTCGGCCTGGGCGCGGGCGAGAGCGTCAAAAGCGAGGCCGGCGGGGTCAGAATCGGGTGCGCCGATGATAACCGGGCTTTGGGTACGCTCTCCCCAGATTTGCAGTTGCTCGACCGCAGCGGCGCGGAATGTGTCACCGGCGACGAGCATCGGGTTCAGCCCGGATTCGCGGTAAAATTGGGCCAGTTTGCCAATCGTGGTAGTTTTGCCGGTGCCATTGACGCCGACCATTAGGATCACGAAGGGTTTTATGCTCGGATCGATGATGAGCGGCTGGGCGACGGGTGTCAGAATTTCGGCGATTTCGCCGGCAAGGCTGGCGCGGATTTCGCTGGGGGCGACATCTTGACCGAAGCGAGTGCGGCGGAAGGATTTGATGATCCGGGCAGCCACGGCGGGGCCGAGATCAGCGCCGATCAGCAGCTCTTCCAGCTCTTCGAGGGCAGCATCGTCGAGTTTTCGTTTGGTGAAGCTATCGGTGATGCCGGTTGCGAGTTTTTGTGTGCTGCGCGCGAGGCCGGATTTCAGCCGGGCGAGAAATCCAAGTGCCATGGTTAGGGCCGTTCAGCGATCAGATGCGTCGCGGTGGCGGCGGTGATGGTAGCGCGGATGATTTGGCCGGGTGGCACCGGTGCGGCGAAGCGGACGGGCGCAAAATCATCGCTGTGACCTTCGCTGCTCGATTCCGCGAGGATGGTAATGGTTTGGCCGATTTGGCTGTGCAGGCGCTGCGCCAACCGACGGGAACCGGCTTCACGCAGTTGGGCGGCGCGGGCGCGGCGCTCGGCCATCGGCAGTGCGGGGATGCGGGCGGCAGGTGTGCCGGTGCGCGCGCTGTAGGGGAAGACGTGAAGGTAATCGAGCCCGGCTTCATCGATCAGGCGGAGGCTGTCTTGGAACATGGCGTCGTCTTCGGTGGGAAAGCCGGCGATCAGGTCAGCACCGAAGGCGATGCCGGGACGCAGCGTGCGGGCGCGGTGGGTGGCGTCGATGACGTGCTGGCGCAAATGGCGGCGCTTCATGCGCTTGAGGATTATGTCAGAGCCAGTCTGCACGGAGAGGTGCAAATGCGGCATCAGGCGGGGTTCGTGCTCAAGGGCGTGCCAAAGATCGGCGTCGATCTCGGCGGGGTCGATTGAGGAGAGGCGCAGGCGCGGCAGATCGGGCAGGGTTGCCAATAGGCGGCGCACGAGCTGGCCGAGTTTTGGTTGGCCGGGGAGATCGGCGCCATACGAGGTAAGATCGACGCCGGTTAGCACGATTTCCTGGTAGCCATGATCGAGCAGGGTGCGGATTTGCGCGGCGATGGCGCCCATCGGGATCGAGCGGGATGGGCCGCGCCCATAGGGGATGATGCAGAAGGTGCAGCGATGATCGCAGCCTTGCTGGATTTCGATGAAGGCACGTGCGCGGGTGCCGAAACCATCGATCAGATGGGCGGCGGTTTGGCGCACCTGCATGATGTCCGCAACCAGCATCGGCTCATTCGAGGTCCAGGCCTCTGGGGTGAGTTTTTCGACATTGCCGAGGACGCGGCCGACGCCGGGCAGGGCGCTCCAGGCCTGCGGGTTGATTTGGGCGGCGCAGCCGGTGACGATGATGGTGGCGTCTGGATTGGCGCGGTGTGCGCGGCGGACTTCCTGGCGAGCTTGGCGCTCGGCTTCGCCGGTGACGGCGCAGGTATTGATAATGATGGTGTTGCTGAGGTTGGCCGCCTCAGCGTGGCCGCGCATGACTTCGCTCTCGAAACTATTCAGGCGGCAGCCGAAGGTGCGAATATCGAGCGTCATGGAAGGTGAGCGATCATAACGGGCAAAAATCATCGGCGAGATGGCCGGCGAACACGGTTGCGACCGGGCCTTCCATCAGGACGTGATTATCGGCGCGCCAGGTGATGGTGAGGCTGCCGCCATCCATGGCCACCACGGCGCGGCGGTGGGTGAGTCCACGGCGATGGGCGTTGACCAGGGCAGCGCAGGCACCGGAGCCGCAGGCCAAGGTGAGGCCCGCCCCGCGCTCCCAGACGCGCAGGCGGATTTGGTCGGGTGCGTCGATCCGGGCGAAGCCGATATTGGCCCGTTCCGGGAAAATTCGCGCTCGCTCCAATGCCGGGCCAATGGATTCAACGGGCAAATGCTGCAAATCATCGACGAAGAACGTGGCATGGGGATTGCCCATGGAGCAGGCGGCAGGTTTCTCCACCGGGCCCATCGCGAGGCGAAGCGAAAGCGTGTCCATCGGTTCGAGGAGCGGAATCGCGCTCCAGTCGAAACTAGGTTCGCCCATATCGACTTCGACGAGGTTGGGGCCTTTGATTTCTGCGCTGAGCAGGCCTGCGATGGTGCGGATACGCAGATGGCGCGCACCAGTTTCGGCAGCGAGTAAAGCGGCAACGCAGCGCGTTGCGTTGCCGCAGGCGCCCGATTCCGATCCGTCCGCGTTCAGAATGCGCATGGCGGCATCGGCATCGGTTGCGGGTTCGATCAGGATGATTTGATCGCAGCCAATGCCGCGACGGCGATCGGCGAGCAGGGCGGCTTGGTTCGGCGTCAGAGACACGGGCTCCGCGCGCGCGTCCATCACGACAAAATCATTGCCGACGCCATGCATTTTCACAAAGGCCAAGCCGTCGAACATGCTGCTCCTCAAGGGGGATTTGTTGCTCCGGTATATGGGGTTGTGATGGTTGCGGGAAGAGGGGTGAGGCTGCGGTGGGCGAGGCGCTGGGCGGTGGCATGGTCATGGGTGGCAATGAGGCAGGCGAAGTTGTGCGCCCGTTGCAGCGCCAGCAAGAGCGTGATCAGCGCATCGCGATTGGGGGGATCGAGGGCGGTGGTTGGTTCGTCGAGCAGGAGGATTTTCGGGCGTAGGATCAGAGCGCGGGCCAGGGCGACACGCTGGCGCTCGCCGCCGGAGAGGCGATGCGGGTAGGTTGTCGCAAGGTCGGGTGCCAGATTGAGGTCGGTCAGCATGGCGGCGACGCGCGTGGCGAGGGTTGCACGGCTGAGGTCCGGGTGATGGAGCGACAGTCCCTCAGCGATGATCGCGCCGATGGTCATGCGCGGCGACAGGCTGGAGCCGGGGTCTTGGAACAGGATTTGTAAGTCAGCGCGGCGGCGGCGCAGGGTGGTATGACCGATTTGGTTGAGATTTTCGCCATCAAGCACGATATCACCGTGCGCAGGGATTAGCCGGGCGATGGCGAGCAACAGCGTTGATTTGCCGGTGCCGGAGGGGGCGGTGAGGGCGATGGTTTCGCCGGGTTGGAGCGTGAGATTGAGGGGGGCAAGGTTGAGATGCGCGACGGTGAGATTTTGCACCGTGAGGATCGGCGGCGCAGGGTTTGGCGAGGTGGGTTTGGCGGTGTTGACGAGCGGGACCGATGCCGGGCGGATGGGAGGGGTGGTTTTGAGGCAGCCTGCTTCGAGATGCAGATGGTTGGCGTGCGCGGTGATCGGTGCGAGATCATGCGAGATCAGCAAGGTGGTCAGGTTGCGCGATTGGCGGGTGCGTTCGAGCAGTGCAAAGATCGCGCGGGCGCTGGCGGGGTCGAGTGCGGTGGTTGGCTCATCAGCGATCAGCAAGAGTGGATTGTTCGCGAGCGCGATGGCCAGAGCGGCGCGTTGGCGCTCGCCGCCGGAGAGTTGGTGCGGATAATCATCGCGGGTGAGGCCGACTTCGGCGAGCAAAGCGCGGATGCGCGCAGTGCGCAATGCGCGGGGCCATGGTTGCTGGAGCGTGATGGCATCCTCAATTTGGGCGGAGATGCGTCGTAGCGGGTCCAGCGCGTCGAGCGGTTCTTGGAACACCAAGCCGACCAGGCCCCCACGGAGGTGGCGAAGCTGCTCTGTTGGGGCGGTGAGCAGATTTACGCCGGCGACGGTGAGTTCGCGTGCCGAGCGGCTGAGCGTGGGTGGCGTGAGGCCGAGCAAGGTGGTGGCGAGCAGAGATTTGCCCGCGCCGGACGGACCGCTGAGAATTGTTGCGCTGCCGCGTTCGATGGTGAGGTGCGATATATCGAGCAGGGTTTTGGCGCGATCATGCAGTGTCAGGGCACGGATTGAGATCATCGGGACGGTCATGAACGATGCCGGGGATCGAGCGCTTGGCGGAGCGAAATGCCGAGCAGGACGCTGGGGATCAGGATGAGGCCAAGGCCGAGGATGGCGGTGGCGGCCAGCCAGGGGGCGTTGAGGTGATTGCGGGCTTCGGCGGCGAGCGCACCGAGGGCGGCAGCGCCTTGGCTGGGGCCAAGATGCAGGAAGGACAGGCTGGCGAGGAGCGAAATCGCGCCGGCAAAGCTGAAGGGCAGGTTGGCGAGCAAAGCGGCACTCGCATTGGGCAGGATGTGGCGCAGGATAATTTGATGATCGGGCAGGCCGAGCGCAGTGGCGGCGCGCACATAATCGAGCCGCCGGGCGCGCAGGGTTTCGGCACGGATGGCCGGGATCAGGGTGGTCCAACTCAGGGCGAGCATGGCGATCAGCAGGGTCATCAGGCTATGGCCGAGCAGGCTGGCGAGGGCGATGAGCAGGAACAAGACCGGCAGGGCGTTCCAGATTTCGACCAGACGCTGGCCGATTAAATCGGGCAGGCCGCCATAATAGCCTTGCAAGGCACCGACACTGGTGCCGATGGCGGCCGCGCTGAGTGTGAGGCCAAGCCCGGCGAGAAAGAGGAAGCGCAGGCTATAGAGCAGGCCGGCTAAAACATCGTGATCGGCAGCGTCGGTGCCGAGGGGGCTGGTCCAGCTTGGGGGTGCGGGTGCTTGGCTTGCGTGCCAGACGAGGCTGTTGGGGCCGTGCGGGTCTGGCGCCCAGAGGATGAGGGCGTGCTGGGTTTGCAGGGCGTGGCGCAAGGCTGGGTCGTGAAAATCAGCACGGATCGCTGGCATTGTGGGGTCAAAGCGCGAGGCGGGGGCGAAATTCAGGGCGGGCAGCGTGATTTCGCCATGATCGAGCACCAGGAGTGGTTGCGTGTTGGCGAGCAAAGGGGCGAGAAGGCCGAGGAGTGCCAATAAGGCCAACAGCGAGAGTGAAAACCGGCCGGAGCGATCAAGCCGAGACCAGAGGGATTGTGGCGCGTCGTCAGAGCGCATCCGGAGCCGGGGTTTTCGGGGTGAAGGTGCAAAAGCGAGCACCGGGGCAGCGCCAGCATTCGGGTTTGCGCGCTTTGCACAGATAGCGACCGTGCAAGATGAGCCAATGATGGGCGGGGCGGAGCATGGATTTGGGGATGCGGGTGACTAGGCCATCTTCGACCGCGCGAACGGTGGCACCGGGGGCGAGGCCGGTGCGGTTGCCGAGGCGGAAAATGTGGGTATCGACCGCCATGGTGGCTTGGCCGAAAATTTCGTTCAGCACGACGTTGGCGGTTTTCCGGCCAACGCCCGGCAGGGCTTCGAGGGCTTCGCGGTCGGCGGGGACCGTGCCGTTATGGCGTTCCACCAGGAGTTGGGCGAGGGCGGCGACGTTTTTGGCTTTGGTTTGCCACAGGCCAATGGTGCGGATGTGGTGGCCGATCCGCTCGGCGCCGAGGGAGGCCATGGCTTGCGGGGTTGGGGCTTCGGCGAACAGAGCGGGCGTGACTTTGTTCACGGCGGCATCGGTGGTTTGGGCCGAGAGCACGACGGAGACCAGGAGTGAAAATGGGGTGTCGTAGAGAAGCTCGGTTTGCGGGGTAGGATTGTTGGCGCTGATGGCGGTGAGGAATGGTGCGATGTCGGCGCGCTTCATCAAGCGTCGGCGAGGGGGGCGTGGTTGCGTGGAACCTGGGGAGTTGGAGCGTGGGGAGGTGGAGCGTGGGGGCATGGATTGTTTGTGCGGAGGCGGCGTTAATCTGGCAAGGGGCTTGTGGGGACGAAAATATATACGACAATAGGGAGATGATGGAGCACATTGCGGAGCCTGGCTTGGTCGGGCCGGATATCAAGCTGTTTCAGGCGGTATTGCGACCCTATCGCAGCATGGGGTGGCGCGGCATGGGGATCTTATGTGGCGTGCTGGTGGCAGCATCGGTGCTGGTTAATAGTTTGATGTTCATATTGGGCGCGTTTCCGGTGATTGGTTTTAACGGCGGCGAGCTTATTCTGGCGCTGACAATGTTTTGGCTGAATATGCGTGCGGCCCGGGCGTCCGAGGTGATTGTGCTCACCCAGGACCATTTGACGGTGACGTGGACGGACCCGCGCGGTCGGCGCAATCGGGTGGAGATGGGCACGGCTTGGTTGACCGCGATGTTGGAGGAGCGGCGGGGGAGTGTGCCGGTATTGACGGTGGGCGGCCGCCAGCAGCGCGTGACGGTGGGGGCGCATTTGGGCGATTTTGAGAAGCGCGAATTGGCGCAGGCGTTGCAGGCGGCGCTGGCGCGACTTCGGTCGCCGCGATTTGACAATGTGCAGACGCGCGATTGAGCTCTTTGGGCCGGCTCATGAGGGCCGGACCGGGATGATCAGGATTTGAGGGCGGCTTCGATCCGGCGATCAGGGACCAGCCAGAGCACGGCGACCAGCGCGTAGAGCGCATCGGCCAAGAGTGGGCTGACGAAGGCGAGAAAAATGCCCAGCGCATAGAGCAGGGGTGATAATTTACCTTTGAGGTCGCGCCCGATGGCTTGCGACAGGGCGGATTTTGCTCCTTGGGCCCGAACGATAACGGTTTGCAGCAGATACCAGGCCACTGCGGCCATCAGGAGAGAAACGCCGTACAAGGCGGTGGGGATGGCGGCGGTGTGATTGGTGCCGAGCCAGGCTGTGGCGAAGGGGATCAGCGAGAGCCAGAATAATAGATGCAGATTGGCCCAGAGCATGCCGCCGGTGACGTGGGGGACGAGCTGGAAAAAATGGTGGTGATTGTTCCAATAGATCGCGACGTAGATAAAGCTGAGGATATAGCTGACGAAGGTTGGCGCGGAGGTTTGGAGGGCGGCGAGTGTGGTGCCGTGCGGAACTTTCAGATCTAGCACCATGATGGTGATGATGACGGCAATGACGCCATCACTGAAGGCGGCCAGACGATCTCGTTCCATGATGGTGATTTATCTGCGGTGCGGGCTGATGGCAAACGAAAAGGCCGCGGCTTGCGCCACGGCCTCTCGTTTGGCTTGAAGTGGAGCGACGGATTAGAAATCCATATCGCCCATGCCACCCATGCCGCCCATCCCGCCAGCGCCGCCACCGGCGGGCGCTTTTTTCTCGGGGCGCTCGGCAACCATGGCTTCGGTGGTGACCAGGAGGCCAGCAACCGAGGCCGCATCTTGCAGAGCGGTACGGACGACTTTGGTCGGGTCGATAATGCCGGCCTTGACCAGATCCTTGAACTCGCCGGTCTGGGCGTCATAGCCCCAGCCATACTCGTCACGATCCAGCACTTTGCCAGCGATCACCGCACCGTCTTCACCCGCGTTTTCCGAGATTTGACGCAACGGCACTTGGATCGCCTTGCGGACGATTTCGATACCAAAACGCTGATCGTCATTGTCGGCCTTCAGCTTGCTGAGGATCAGCGAAGCGCGAGCGAGAGCGACGCCGCCACCGGGAACGATGCCCTCTTCAACGGCTGCGCGGGTTGCGTGCAGCGCGTCATCGACGCGGTCCTTGCGCTCTTTGACTTCGACTTCCGAACCGCCGCCGACGCGGATGACCGCGACGCCGCCGGCCAGCTTAGCCAGACGCTCTTGCAGCTTTTCGCGATCATAGTCCGAGGTGGTTTCCTCGATCTGCGCGCGAATTTGGTTGCAACGGCCAGTAATGTCGGCCTTCTTGCCAGCGCCTTCGACGATGGTGGTGTTTTCTTTCTCGATCAGCACTTTCTTGGCGCGGCCCAGCATATTCAGGGTCACGGTTTCGAGCTTGATGCCGAGATCTTCGCTGATGACCTGGCCGCCGGTGAGGATGGCGAGATCTTCCAGCATGGCCTTACGACGATCGCCAAAGCCCGGGGCTTTGACGGCTGCGATTTTCAGGCCGCCGCGTAGCTTGTTGACCACCAAGGTCGCCAGGGCCTCGCCCTCGACGTCTTCGGCGATGATCAGCAGTGGCTTGCCGGACTGCACGATCGATTCGAGCAGCGGCAGCATCGGCTGCAGGCCGGACAGCTTCTTTTCGTGGATCAGGATGTAGGGGTTATCCAGGTCCGCGACCATCTTTTCCGGGTTGGTGATGAAGTAGGGCGAGACATAGCCACGATCGAACTGCATGCCCTCGACCACGTCGAGCTCGGTTTGGATGCCCTTAGCTTCTTCGACGGTGATGACACCCTCGTTGCCGACCTTCTGCATCGCCTCGGAAATCATCTTGCCGATTTCGGCCTCGCCATTGGCGGAGATGGTGCCAACTTGCGCGGTTTCGGTCGGGTTGTTGATTTTCTTGGTGCGCTTTTTCAGCTCTTCAACGACGGCGACGACGGCCTTGTCGATGCCGCGCTTCAGATCCATCGGGTTCATGCCGGCGGCGACGGCTTTGACGCCTTCGCGGACGATGGCTTGCGCCAACACAGTCGCCGTGGTGGTGCCGTCACCGGCGAGATCGTTGGTTTTCGAGGCAACTTCGCGCACCATTTGGGCGCCCATATTCTCGAAGCGATCGGCCAATTCGATTTCTTTAGCGACCGTCACACCGTCTTTGGTGATACGCGGGGCGCCGAAGCTTTTTTCGATGACAACGTTGCGGCCTTTCGGGCCGAGGGTGACTTTTACGGCGTTAGCGAGCAGGTCAACGCCGCGGAGCATACGCTCGCGGGCATCGGGACCAAAACGAACGTCTTTGACTGCCATGTGGTTATTCCTTCAAAATTATAGAATGAGCACGATACAAACGGCCGATGATCAGGCTTAGGCGGCCTTCTTCTTGCCGGTCGCGGTTGCTTCGATGATGCCCATGATGTCAGACTCTTTCATGATCAGCAGCTCTTCGCCGTCGATCTTGACTTCGGTGCCGGACCATTTGCCAAACAGCACGTGATCGCCTGCTTTCACGTCGAGGGCGACGAGCTGGCCCTGTTCGTTACGCGCGCCGGGACCAGCGGCGATGATCTCACCTTCCATCGGCTTCTCTTTGGCGGTGTCGGGGATGATGATGCCGCCGGCAGTCTTTTCTTCGGCATTGAGCCGACGAACGACCACGCGGTCGTGCAGGGGACGGAACTTCATGGTTCGCTCCTGGATATGTTCAGGTTGAGATGAGGCCCGGCAACCACGACCCTGAAGCGGCATCGGGCTGCTAGCACTCTCATCGGGAGAGTGCCAGACATTTAGGATGCTGTTCGGACGATGTCAAGCGGAGCAGCATTCGCGGGTATTGAGTGCTAAAGTATTGAATCGAAGATATTTTTCTTGATTTTAGGGTGGGGTGTCATGGCAATGTCATGATCCGGCCACGTGATGCCGGAACCAGGCCTTTCAAGCGAAGAGGTGTTGCGATGGAATTGACACGCCAAATGAATGACTATCGGTTGACCACTGCGGAGATACTCTACCATCTGCCGGATCATCCGGCGGTGTTGCAGACTTATATATGGCAGGAGCTTGATTTGGCTCCCCGATTTCCGGCGTTGCAGCGGTTTTTGGCGTTCTGGAGCCTCAACCTGGATGGGCGGTTGCATTCGGTTCGCGTCGGTGTTGCCAAGCTGATCACGCCGGGGTGCTGGGGGCATGGGGAAATTTTGACGCTTCAGTGAATTCACGCGCGTGAGTTCATCGCCGCGGAAAAAATAATTCTAACTTTCCGTTTTTTACGCTTTCGCACCTGCCCCAGTTTGGTGTAGAGATTTCCTCATGCTGGAGTTATGTGCGCCGTTGTGATGGAGCCGCGCACCGACTTCCTCACCTTTGCCTGCGCTGTGCTTGGCGCGCGGGCTGAGGTTCCGGCTCGCCATCATCGGCTGCTGATTGATCATTTGCAGAAAGTTGCCGATGGGACGACCGATCGGCTGATGGTGTTGATGCCACCGGGGGCGGCGAAGTCAACCTATGGATCGGTGTTGTTTCCGGCCTACTGGTTTACCGCGCATCCGGCGAGCGATGTGATTATGGCGTGTCACACGGCTTCCCTTGCGGAGCATTTTGGCCGTGCGACGCGCAAGGTGATTAATGAGCACGGCCCGTCATTCGGCCTGACGTTGAGTGGTGATGGCCGGGCGGCTGGGCGGCTCGCGCTGCAAGGTGGGGGCGCTTATTTCGCCGCTGGCGTGCGTGGGCCGATTACCGGGCGGCGCGCGGATTTGGTGGTTATTGACGACCCGATTAAATCATGGGCCGAGGCCGATAGCCGGGCGGCGCGTGATGCGCTGGATCAGTGGTATCGCGCTGAGTTGATGTCCCGATTGAAGCCGCATGGGCGGATCGTGCTGATCCTGACCCGTTGGCATGCTGATGATTTAGCGGGCCGGTTAATGGTCGGCTCTGAGCCGTGGACCGTGTTGCGCTTGCCGGCTTTGGCTGAAGCTGGAGACGTGTTGGGGCGCGCGGAAGGCGAGGCCCTGTGGCCGGAATGGGAAGATCGCGATGCGCTGACCCGGCGCCGCGCTGCGGTGGGCGAGCGTGCTTTTGCGGCATTGTATCAGCAGGCTCCGCAACGGTCGTCGCAAAAGCTGTTTTCGGTTGATCATGCCGTCATGATCGATGTTGCGCCCCCTATTGTGGCCCAGATTCGCGGGTGGGACCTTGCGGCCACGGCGGCCAATGGGCGGAGCGATCCGGATTGGACGGCGGGCGTTAAACTGGGGCTGACTGCAACTGGCGAATTTGTGGTTCTGGACGTGGTGCGGGTGCGGGCGGGGCCGGCTGATGTGGAGCAGGTCTTGCTACGCACTGCACGGCAGGATGGTGTCGCCACGCAGATATCGTTGCCGCAGGACCCTGGCCAGGCGGGTGTTTGGCAAGCGCAATCGCTGACCCGCGCTTTGGCCGGCTATAACGTGATTACGAGCCCCGAAACCGGCGCTAAATTTACCCGGGCCCAACCCGCTGCGGCGGCGATGCAGTCTGGGCGCATCAGGATTATGCGCGCGGCTTGGACAGATCAATTCCTGGCCGAGCTGCGCGAGTTTCCCGACAGCGAAAAGGATGATCAAGTTGATGCGCTTGCCAGGGCCTTGGCGGGTGTGAGTGCAGTTCCGACCCCGACGCGGCGGGTTAATTTGCAGATGATGGGGAGATAAAGGGTGTTCGATGCGATCAGCCAATTGATCGGCGCCGATCAGGCGTTGCCGCACCGTGCCGAGCGTTTGGCGATGTATCAGCGGGTGTTGGACGGCACGCTCTATGATGATTTGCCCTATGCGTTCCAGGACGAGCGTAATGGGGCTGGTGACTATATTCCGCTGCGTCAACGCCGACCTTCGGTGCGCTATGGTTTGTGCCGGATGGTGGTGGAAGATTCTGTGGCGTTGCTGTTCAGTGCGGGGCATTTTCCCGCAATCGATTGCCCAGACCCGGCAGTGATCAAAGCCTTGGCAGACGTAATCCGTGAGAACCAACTCAATGCGCTGATGATTGATGCTGCTTTGGCTGGGTCCGTCGGTTCGGTCGCGCTCTGGATGCGGGTGTTGCGTGGCAAGCTATTTTTTTCGGTTCTACGAACGTTGTATTTAACGCCAACTTGGCGTGCGGATGCTCCCGATAGCTTAGAGTCGGTAACTGAACGTTATCGCGTGCGGGGTGCTGAACTGATCGAACGCGGCTATCTCGATATCGATCCCACCGTCAGCTATTGGTTTCAGCGGCGCTGGACGGCGAGCGATGAGCTTTGGTTTGACCCATTGCCCGTTGATGCGGACGGGAGCTGGCAGATTGATGAAACACGCAGCATACGGCATGATCTTGGGTTTGTGCCGATTGTTTGGGTGCGGAATTTGCCCGGCGGTGATGAAATTGATGGCGCCTGTACGTTTCGTCCTGCCATCGAAACATCGATCGAGATTGATTATCAACTATCGCAGGTTGGCCGGGGGTTGAAATATGCGTCTGATCCAACCTTACTCATCAAAGAGCCGGCCAGCACTGATCGAGAAATCATCAAAGGCGCTGGAAATGCTTTGGTGGTCTCCGAAAATGGTGATGCGAAACTGCTCGAGATTGGCGGCACGGCATCTGCTGCGGTGATCGATTATGTACGCACCTTACGCGAGTTCGCGCTCGAGAGTGTGCATGGCAATCGTGCCAACGCCGACCGGCTGGCGGTGGCTCCCTCCGGGCGAGCGTTGGAGCTGATGAACCAAGGATTGATTTGGCTCGCCGATAATTTGCGAATTTCCTATGGTGAGGGCGGCTTGCTCAAGTTGCTGCGCATGGTGTTAGCCGCTCGCCAGAAATTCGAGATCATCGCTGGTGGCGGCGTGATACCGCCTTTTGACGTCAATGTGCCAATCACGCTGCGCTGGCCGCGTTGGTATCCGGCCTCTGCCGATGATCGGTTGAAAGAGGCGCAGGCAATTGCGACACTCTCGAACGCAGGTCAGATTTCCCAGGAGACGGCTGCAAAGACACTCGGACAGCAGATGGCGATCACCGATGTGGAAGCGGAGCTAGCCCGGATTAGACAGGAGCAGATACAAGATGACTGACACGCCCATGGATGATGCCGTTCCGGAAACTGACCCCAGCGCTGATTGGCGTGCTCGTGCTGAGGCTGCGGAAGCCGCGTTGGCGCGGGAGCAGCATAGAGCGTCTGAATTGGCGAAGCACGCTGCGTTGAAGATTGCAGCTATTCGCGCAGGAATGATTGATCTGGATGGGTTGAAGCTTCTTGATTTCGATAAGGTTGAGCTTGCGGAAGATGGCACGGTTCCAAATGCCACTGCAATGATTGCGGATTTACGCAAATCCAAAGCATGGTTATTCGGGTCCTCATCCTCCTCGTCGGTCGCTGCAGCGCCACGTGCGCAATCGCCGCGTGCTCGCCATGCGCGTGAGATGAGTGAGGCTGAGTGGCGGGCCGCGCGGGCTTCGCTGATCCGGTAACGCCGACTTTGCGCATCTTTGATGCGCGATCTCACAAAAATTACCAGTTTCGACCGCGCAGGGGACTGCGTTGGCGATGTTGCACGTTCCAATGTTAGCAGAAGGACTTGATCATGGGCATTGATAACTTTCCCGCCTCGCTCCAGCCGATTATTCAGCAAGGGTTTCTCGAGCGCGAATTCGAACAGGCGCTGCACTCCAAACTCGGCTATCGGATGGTTGCCGACCGAGAGACTTTTGCCGTTGGTATCGGTGAGACACTCACCAAAACCCGGGCTGGCCTGAAACCTTCGGTTACCACGCCGATTGCAGGTGCGACGAATACCAATTTGGATAATGGTTTGATCCCGCAGGGTTGGGGCGTTGAACAATATACCGTTACGCTGAATTTTTATGCGGCAACGCAAGATTTGAACATGGTCACCAGTCGCGTTGGTATCGCCAGTCAGTTTTTGCAGAATGCCGCCACGAACGGTGAACAGGCGGCGCGCAGCCTTGATGAGCTTGCCCGAAATGCACTCTTCGCGCCGTATTTTGGCGGCAATACACGGGTCACCAGCACGCTGACCGCCGATGGACCTGTGATTTCTGTTGATGATATTCGTGGTTTTACCACGATTTTTGTTAATGGCGTGCAGACCGCGGTGTCACCCTCAGCGCCGCTATCTGTCACCGTGGGCAGTGACGAGTATAGTCTGATTGGGGTGACGCCCGATATGAGCAATGCCTCGTTTGCGCCGGGTGGTATTTCGGGGCAATTGACGTTTGCTACGGCGATTACGGTTGCGGATGGAACAGCCGGCAACCCTGTGATTGCCGCGACAGCAAGTTCCATCAAGCGTCCTTCAGGGCGGCTGACAACCGGGCAATTGCAGGCGACCGATATGCTGACAATGTCGGCGTTGCTCGATGCCGTCGCGGCGCTGCGCCTGAACGCAGTGCCAGATATTGATGGCGTGTATAATTGTTATCTTGATCCGGTATCCGCCCGTCAACTGTTCGCTGACCCTGATTTCCGGCAGTTGTTTCAGGGCGCCACCTCGGCCAATTCGGTATTTCGCCAGGGTATGATTAATGATTTCCTAGGTTTGCGATTCATCACGACCACGGAGGCCTATGTGCAGCCACATCCGACATTAGGCGGTTTGCTGGTGCGCCGCCCGATTGTGTGTGGCAAAGGCGCTCTGATTGAGGCGGATTTCGCGGGGATCGGAACTGATGATGTCGCACCCAAGGGGGCGCTGGTTCATGTTGTTGACAATGTTGCGATGGTGACGCGTGAACCAATTGATCGCCTCCAGCAGATTATTGCACAATCATGGTATTGGATTGGCGGATTTTGTGCGCCGTCTGACACCACCACCACGCCTGCGCAAGTTCCGACCGCAACCAATGCCAATTTCAAACGAGCCGTCATGATCGAGCATATTGGTTAAGGGAGGCTTGTATGTCGACAGGGGCAAGTTTGCCATTTAGGCCAGCGGGCACGGCGGTGATTGCGGCAGGTGCGACAGCAACGAGTGTGACCTTGCCGCCCGGCGGATCGAGCATCTTGGTGTTCAACAGCGCGGCCTCGGTCGCGTTCGTTCGGTTTGGGATGGCCGGGGAGACAACCGCGCAGTTGAGTGACACGCCGGTTCCGCCGGGAGCTCGGATGCTGATGGATGCTGGCCGCTTGGTGACGGCGGCGAGTGTTGTGTTGGCATCGGGAGCGGGAAGTGTGTTTTTCACCCGCGGCGACGGATCGGTCTATTGATATGTCGAGCACGGTCACGACGGCACCGGGGGTTCTTAGCGATGCTCAAAAGGTCGATGTGCGGCGCTTTTGCGGCTATCCCGCTTATGGTGCGGGGGCTGCGGGATTTGAGTCTTGGCGATTTTTTCAAGCCTACGGGACGCTTGAATATCGGATGAATAATCTTGCCCCGACAGAGATTGTCGTGGTGGTGCAATATTTGACGACGCTCAATGCGCTAGAGGCGGTCATTCCCGAGGCGTCTGGTAACCTCGATACCGACGCGGCGGCAAGTTGGCAGCATAATAAACGAGAAATCCACGATCGGGCGTCGCTGTTTGATCAATGGCGCCGCCGACTTTGTGGGTTCTTGGGGTTGCCGCCGGGGCCTGCGCTGGAGTCTTCGGGCATTTCTTTGATTGTGTGAGGGGACGATGGACGGTTTGCGGCTGGCTGATCGCATCGCTTATGGCGGTGGTATGGCGGCCCGCAAGGCCGGCGTCATTTGTGATACCTATCGGGCTATCGATGGCTCTTGCCCGTTAGTGCCGGCTCGGCGAATGATCCGGCTTGGGGTGTTATCGGTGCCGGTTGGGGGTGGCGTTCGCGGACCCGCAGGATTTGGCGTGCCGTTCCGTCAGCTTGTGCTCGACCAAGCCTATGTGCAGGCTGGGGATTATTTGGTCGGCCCGAATGGAACATCGTTGGTCGCGACCAATGAAGCGCCGGCGCCGGTGTTGGGGGTGCAGTGCAACGAGGTGATTACGTTGTGGCGGACGGCGCAGCCCGCCGTGCCAGGCCTTAATCCTTACGGCGCGGTGTTGCTCAGCGACGCCCGTGTGGTTTTGGCTGGGTTTCCTGCTGCATTGATGCCGGGTGGGGTCAGTGATCGCACTCGGTTGGGGTTGCCCGATGATACCAAACTGCCTGGCTATGTTGGTGTTGTTGCAGCGATTGACGGCGCCGGGCCGCTTGTAGCGGACATTGTGCGCGATGGCCGAGGCCGCCAATTTGTGGTGGATGCGGCAGCGCGGTTTGGAGGCGTTTGGCGGCTGGCTTTGACCGAAAGCGTTGCGTGATGGCGGACCAATCAGACGTTGAGAACGCCTTATTGTCCCTCGTGGCGAACGCGCTTTATCCGGCGGGGAGCGATTCGCTCTCATCCGTGCATGGCCCGACCGGGCCGGTTGTTTGGCGGGTTTATCGCGGTTGGCCGCCCAGTGCGGTTCTGGATGCTGACCTCGCACGCGGCGTTGCTCATGCGACGGTGGTGCCTGATGCGGCTCCGATCCATAATACTACGCGGTTTCCACGCATTTGGCAGGTTGTGGCGCCAGTTGCGGCATCCTTACTGGTCTCGGTTGCGGCAGAGACGGCGATATTTTCGGGATATTGCGCGGCGGGGCAATTGGCAGGCATTGCGGTTGATGGCGCGATTTTTCCCTATGCGGTGCAACCAACCGATACGCCGGCAACAGTTGCCAGCAACCTGGCTGCTTTGTTGCGGGCAGCGGGTTGGATTGTCAATTATCAGGGATCAAGTTTGAGTGTTCCTGCCGCGCGGCTGTTTACGGCGCGGGTTGTCAATGGTGCGGGTGCCTTACAAGAAATCAAGCGTCAAAAACAGCAATTTCAAATATCGCTTTGGTGTCCAGACCCGCTCACACGGGATGTGGCGGCAGGGTTGGTTGATTGTGCGTTAGCCACCCCGCAATTTGTCGCACTCGCTGATGGATCGGTTGCGCATTTGGTTTTTTCCGGGGGGGCTACCCGTGATCAGGGCGCTAACCAATCGTTATATAGGCGTGATTTTATCTATGCTGCTGAATATCCGACGACGCTCGCTGAGATCGAACCTGCGATGTTGTTCGGCGTGGGCGGCATTACCGCCAATGGTGCATTTGTTGCCGGCTTGGCCGGCTGAAGGGGATATGATGACGATTAAGCTGGTTGTGGTGAAGCCATTCCTCGGCTTCAAGCGGGGGGACGCGATTACTGACCCTGGCGAGATTTCCCGGCTGTTGGCTGCCGGGCATGCGGCTTCAGTTGTACGCGTTTTGGCGGAGGTTTGATCCATGCCGATTACCACGCTTGGGGCGTTAAACACGACGGCGCTGATTGTGCCGGATTTGTATGTTCAGATTGTGCCGCCGCAGACATTGCTGCTCAATGGCGTGCCCACCGATGTTGCGGGCATTGTGGGCAGTGCGAGCTGGGGGCCGGTGAATGAGCCGATGGTGATCGGCTCGATGGCTGATTATGCACTCGGATTTGGTCCGGTGATGGCGCGACCCTTTGATATGGGCACGGCGGTTGCGATTGCCGTGCAGCAGGGGGCTGGGAATTTTCGGTGTGTTCGCGTAACCGATGGCACGGACACGGCGGCGGCTGTCACGTTGTTCGGCGCCATTGAGTTTACGGCGATTTATACTGGCAGCCTTGGCAATATGCTGTCGGTGACATTGTCGCCCGGATCTGCGGTCAATAGTTGGCGTTTGACGATTTCGATGCCGGGGCGACCCCCCGAAGTATTTGATAATCTCTTGGGAACCGGCAACGCGCTATGGCAAACCATGGCCAATGCGGTCAATCAGGGCACCGGGCCGCTGCGTGGCGCATCGCAATTGGTGGTGGCCACTGCCGGAACCTCAAGCATTGCGCCGAGCCCGGGGGTTTACCCGTTTTCAGCGGGTATTGCCGGGAGTGATGGGGTTGCGACGTTAGGTGCCAGTTATCTGGTTGGGCAGGATACTGTGCCCCGCATGGGCATGTATGCGCTGCGCAGCCAGGGTTGTACCTTAGCGATGCTCGCTGATATGACGGATTCAACGCAGTGGAGCGTGCTCGTTGCCTTTGGCCTTGAGGAAGGCTGCTACATGATCCTGGCCGGTCCGGCCGGCGACACGATTACGAATGCGGTGGCGACCAAGCAGGCAGCCGGCATCGACACCTATGCTGCAAAGATGATGTTTGGCGATTGGATTTGGTGGTATGATCAGGCGAATCAGCTGATACGATTAGTCTCGCCACAGGCCTTTGTGCTGGGGCGGTTGGCTAATTTGTCGCCCGAGCAATCGTCGCTGAATAAGCCGCTTTATGGGGTGGTGGGAAGCCAAAAATCGGGTCAAAGCCCTTCTGGCATCAGCAATAGTTATGCGACGGCAGATTTGGCGGCTTTGCTATCCGCAGGCATTGACGTGATCGCCAATCCGCAACCCGGTGGTAATTTCTGGGGCGTGCGAGGAGGGCATAATAGTTCGTCTAATGTGGCGATTAACGGTGACAATTATACACGGCTGACTAATTATATTGCAGCCACGCTATCGGCTGGTATGGGTGCTTATGTTGGCCAAGTCATCAACGCGACATTATTTCAACAAGTGCGGGCCACCTTGCTTGCGTTTTTGAATGCGATGCTCTCGCAGGGGCTTTTGGGGAGCACCAATGGTTCCTTGCCATTCGCAGTTGTTTGCGACCTGTCGAATAACCCGGCATCACGCACAGGTCTTGGTTATCTGCAGGCTGACGTGCAGGTTTTATACCAGGCGATTAATGAAAAATTCATTGTGAATGTGCAGGGTGGCCAGACGGTGCAGGTCAGTCAACAAACGCTGCCGCAAGGCACGGTATAAGGAGAGTTTGGCATGCCGTATAATAGTTTTTCGGTTGGTAACGACTGTCAACTCGTGGTGATGGGTCCGTTTGGGCGGGTCGATTTGGCATATGTCACGGGATTTGAAGTCAATCAGGTCACGCAGAGTGTGCGGGTTGATCGGTTGGATGGCATTCAGCTTGGCGCGGAGTTGCCACGCGGCTGGCAAGGTGGATTCAGCCTCGACCGAGGGAGTTCGGCCGCCGATGATTTTATTGCCCAAATTGAGCAGGCCTATTTTGCTGGGCAAGCCATCGCGCCAGGCACCCTTTATCAATATGTGACGGAGACGGATGGCTCCGTATCGACCTATCAGTTTGATGGTGTGGTGTTCAAACTGAGTTCGGCAGGGGTTTATCGGGGGGACATGCCGGTTGCCCAGAAATTAGAGTTTTTCGCATCGACCAGGAAGCGGCTATGAGCGAGCGGGTTGTCGTTGATGCGGTCGGCCGAACGTTGAAAATCCGCCCAATTACCATGCTGGATCGGTTGCGATTATTCAAAGCGCTTGGCCCCGAATTATCGATGAATGATGCATATTTAGGGGTCGCGAGTTTGGCCGCAGCGGTGACGGCGATTGATGATGTGCCTTTGCTGTTTCCAACGAGCGAAGCGGCTGTTGAGCATGCTGTTGAGCGGATCGGCGAGGCGGGGTTGGATGCCGTGGCCGCGCTGCTCGGTAGCGAGGACGAAGCGTCCACACGGGCCGCCGCGGGAAACTAAGCCGGCACCCAGCGTTGATCGACTGTTTATATCTGGTCGGGCGCGGGGTGCCATTTGAGGTAGCGTTCGAGTTGGATGAGGCCGTTCGCACGGCGTTCGTGGTGTGTTTTGGTACACTCGATGGGTTGCATTTCGATTGGCAACGGATGATGTGGGAGCCCGAACCTTGAACTATCGTGATCGGCGCGGATCATGGGCTGCCAAATGGGGGCAACAAGGGCCACGCTATCATCGGGTTACACGGCCTCGCTTATCCGGCGTTGCGCCGGTGCGGAGCTGGGCACGGCGGATGCGAAGCGTTCAGCGGGTCGATCATTTCGCGCCGCTGCCTCCTCGGTCGTTGCGCGTAGCACATCGCTGGCCGGCGCAGCCCGTCGTTCGGTTGGGTCGCGCAGGTTACGCGACGCATTATGCGCGATTTGGGGGGCGATCTGGGGGTCGCTGGGACGGCACCATCGGATTAGCCGCCGCGCCGCGCCCCCGTCGATGGGCCGGTGGATATCAATCAACCGATTCGCGCGGGTCATGGCAGTCTCGGGCGGCAGCGCCCCGGTTGCATGGTGCGAAAATATTGCGGCGCGGATTGGCTCAACGGCACGCATGGCGTCAGGGCGGGCGGATTTCGGCTTATGCGGCCCGTGCGGGCACTGCGGTGCGGATTTCCGCTGAGCGGAAGCGTCGTCCAGTGGCGCCGGTGCGTCGTCGCGATACAGCGATATCAGGAGAGCCGATTTTTTCACTGGGATCAGCGACCCCCCGTCAGTTAGTAAATCTCTCTGCCGAGCGAGATCGCCTGGTGTCGCAGCGTTTGGGGTTGGATGACTTGCGGGGCTTGCGGGCGGGGGGCCAGCAGCATGATCCGTCCGTGATGCCGGTTGATCATGGCTTCACAGACGGTGGCCATGTTGGCTCGTCACGATCGGGACAGGAGATGATGCGCTGGTTTGGGCAGTTATTCGGGGATGAGGCGCGGCGACCGCCATCCGGCCCAACGCGCGCTGACACAATGCTGTCGCCGATTTTTCCCGGGCGCAAACCCGGTTTCTAACGGACGCCAAAGTGAGGATCGAAAATGACGGCACAGCAAAGCGTGCTGCTCGGCCCTGTCACATTGCGGGGCTTTGAGGTTCCTGAACAAATTGTGTTTGGTGGTGGACAGCGGGTTGCGGTCCATGAGCTGATCGGCGGTGGGCGGGTTATCGATAGTCTCGGTGCGGCTGCAGAAGCGATCATGTTTGGGGGTATTTTTTCCGGGCCTGATGCGGCGTTGCGGATGCAGAGCTTGGATGCGGCGCGGGCGGCTGGGATCGCACTGCCGCTCAGTTGGGGTGATTTTGCCTATTCGGTTATTATTACTGAATTATCGGCCTCCTATCAGAAATCATGGTGGGTTCCCTATAGTTTACGTCTTGCCGTCGTTGAGGATCCTGTTTCAGTCATTGCCTCAATAGCCGTTCAGGCCGGGCTTGATCTTGCGAGTGCTGGTGGCTTTGCGCAAACCGCAGGAGTGCCTTTGGCAAGCACGAGTGTCAGCTCGCCTGTAAGTTTCGCGGCACCGCTTGCGGGGTTGTCGAGTGCCATTGGGCTTGCAGGCAATCAGGTGGGCAGTGCGACCGCGACCTTGGCAGAGACGATGGTTGTTCCGGCCGGGATCACCGCATTGTCTGAAGCGGCAGGCGCTTGCGCTGTCCAGGCCAATGCGTTGGCGGCGCAGGCCTATTTGCGCCGGGCGGCGGCGAATATTGCGGGAGCCGGAGCATGAGCGGATCGACGATAACAGCCATTGGCGGCAACTTATTCACCTTGGCCGCGCAATATTTGGGTGATGCAACCCAGTGGATTCGTCTTGCACAAATCAACGGCCTTGCGGATCCATTTTTAGTCGGTCAGGTCAATTTGGTCTTGCCACCCGTCGATCCGAACGCTGGTGGTGGCGTGCCCAATGTCTGAAACTATTTCGGCGCGGGGTATTGGACTAACGGTCGCGATCAATGAGATCCCCGTTGCTGGGGCAACTTCGTTCGAGCTTTTGCAGGAATCGCCGTTCAGCGCCGCCCGATTCCGACTGGTCATGGCGTTGAATGCGCCCGGCGTAGGAATTGAGTTTTATGCCGGATTAGCGGTGGCGACGATCACTGTTACCATGAGCATAACGGCCGAATTGGTTGGGAGCAATTCGGTGTTTCAGGGTCAGATTGATGCAGTGACGCTCGATATTGGTTCTGGACTTGCTTTGCTGACTGGCCGTGATTTTACGGCTCGCTTGATTGATGCAGAGATCAATGAAAGTTTTTCAAATCAGACATCAAGCGCTATTGCGGGCCAATTTGCGCTGGCTGCGGGGCTGTCTGCCCAGATCACACCGACCACGCAACCGATCGGACAGTATTACGAGCTGGCACACAATGGTTCGGCATTGGGTTTGCATTCACGCCATCCAACCCGATGGGATTTGCTGGTTGATCTTGCCGAGATTGAGGGTTTCTTGGTCGGTGTTCAAGGCTCCACACTGATATTTGGGCCGGCTCCTGTGGTTGCACCGATGGTTCTTTCCTATGGGCAGGATTTAGTCGCGCTGACGGTGGATCGGGCACTGGGGTTGTTGTCGCCCTCGGTGACGGTTCGAAGCTGGAATCCGCGTCTGCAGGGGGCATTTACTGCGACGTCGGGTGGTTCCGGTGGCGCCGGTGTAACGGTGGTCAAACCCAATTTGACCCATGAGCAAGTGCTGGCGCGTGCTCAATTTGAACAGTCACGCTTGGCCGCACAGAGTGTGTTGCTGCGGGCCGTTATGCCGGGCGAATTTACGCTTGGGCCATCGTCGTTAGTTCAAGTGCAAGGCACGGGAAGCTCGATTGATGGTTTCTATCGGCTTCGAAGCGTTGAACGGCGCATTCATGCGGTAGATGGATTTATTCAGCGCATTGAAGCAACACAGGTTATCTGATGGATGTTTTCTGGAACGCCGTGAAAGCCCGCGCTTCTGCACTCGATGGGTTGGGTGGGCAGGCCCGATTTGGGCTTGTTTCAAGTTTTGACCCGCAGGCATTTGCCGCTCGCGTGCTGGTTCAACCTGAAAATATTCTCACCGGCTGGCTCCCGGTGTTAGCACCTTGGGTGGGCGCTGGCTGGGGTTTGGCTGCGCCATTATCGCCTGGCGATCAAGTGTTGATGCTCTGCCAAGAGGGTGATTCGCAGCAAGGCGTGATTATCGGCGCGGTCTGGTCGGCAACAACGCAGACGCCCGGAGCGCCAGTCGGTGAATGTTGGCTGGTTCACGCCAGTGGCTCATTCATAAAATTGCAAAATGATGGAACAATCGTCCTGAAGGCAACGACCGTTTCGATAGAAGGCAATCTGCTGGTAAGCGGAGAAATTTCAGATTTGGCAGGCCAGCATGGTTCATTAGATCGGCTTCGTGAGGCGTATGACGGACATGTTCATGCTGATCCACAAGGCGGAACGACGGGTCCGGTATCGGAGAGCGTGTGATGGCTGACTTAGAGTCTGACTCGTAATTTGGTCTGATTTTTTCATGCGCGTGCGACAAATCTGACGGTTC
>NZ_BAABMR010000005.1:0-234852 GCF_054767495.1 Acidiphilium sp. MT5 | reverse complement strand
GTCAGCTCTTGACCTCACCGGGCCGTCCACACATGGGCCATCTGGCACCGTATTTCCGCTCTTTCACTCCGTTTTCGCGCCCTCGCCCTCAACCCGCGCCCGCTCCACGAACGGAAACCCGGCGCGAAAGCTCAAACCACGCCCGAATCAGCACAAGCACCAGCGCCACCCCCTCAAACCGGCGCAAAAAGGAGCGAATTGCCGGGGCAAAATGGCTGGCTGCTGCAAACCTTCCCCGGCCATCACATCCCCTATGTGCGCGGCCATCTGATCTGCTTCCTCGAAGACCCCGAATTGTCGCTCCTCCACGGCGAAAATCCCCGAATCGGTCGCGTGCTGCGCCCAATCTGCCACATGCTCGCGATCCCGCTCCCAACCTACCTCAAATTACCGCGCAAACCCCGCCAGTCAGCGCAAAAACTGGCCCCAAAACCGGCGCGCAAACCAGCGCGGCGGAGCGAAAAACCGGAGCCGTCATTTTACGACTATATGCTGGCAAAATATCCTCCCGCTCCGCCACGCCCCACGCTGCCCGGCCACATCTACGCGCCACCCTCCCGCGCAAAAATCAACTTCGAGCGGTAGGAGAAGAATCACGGCCTAATCGTTGCGGAGTCGAAACAAAAAACCGCCCAAACCAAGGGGCGGCACAAAAATCCAAGGGAGTGGAGCGGCGCGAAAAAATGGTGAGCCCGAAGGGATTCGAACCCTTGGCCCCAAGATTAAAAGTCTCGTGCTCTACCAACTGAGCTACGGGCTCTCACCAAGCTGCGATTCCGTCAGCATATGCGTCAAAAATAGCATTCTCTCCGGCACGTCAACCCATGCCGGAGAGAAGCAGATAGAATTAAGCCGCGAGGGTCATCGAAATAATTTTGGTCGGATCGGTCACCCGCCCGCTCTGCCCATGGCCCTTCTTAATCTGCTGCACATACTCCATGCCCTCGGTCACCTGGCCGAACAGGGTATATTTATCATCAAGGAACGTCGCCGGATCAAAGCAGATGAAAAACTGGCTATTGCCGCTATTCGGGTCATTGGTCCGCGCCATGCCGAGCGAGCCGGTGAGAAAGCTCGCCTTGGTGGTGAATTCCGCCGGCACATTCGGCAAATCGCTGCCGCCGGTACCGGTGTTGGTCGGGTCGCCGGTCTGCGCCATGAACCCGGCAATCACCCGGAAAAACTCACAGCCATTGTAAAACCCACGGCTGGTCAGCGTTTTAATTTGCGCGCAGGTCTTCGGCGCCAAATCCGGACGCAGCGCAATCGTCACCTTCCCAAAGGGCAGGGTCAGATAAATCATATTGGCAAGGTCCGGCGTAGCGGCAGCAGCAGAATCAGACATGAAAGCTCCAGCGAGAGGGGATGCGAGGGTTGCAGCAACCGCACCACGGAAAATGGTGCGACGGGTGATCAATTTTGTCATGCGGCACTCACGGGTTACGTCCAACGCGGATCAAGGTGCGTTCGAGGGTTAATTTTGGCACGAAACTGGCAATGTCACCACCAAGCAGCGCGATTTCCTTGACGAAACGCGAGGAAATAAACTGATGACGCTCGCTGGCCATCAAGAAAATCGTCTCAATATCGTGGTCCAGTCGGTAATTCATGCCGGCCATCTGAAACTCGTAGTCGAAATCCGAGACCGCCCGCAAGCCGCGCACAATCACTTTGGCGCCAACTTCGCGGGCAAAATGCACCAGCAACGTCTCAAACGGCAAAACTTTGATGCTAGCTCCGGTCCGCTCGGCAATCGGCGCAATTTCCTCGCGCACCAGCTCAACCCGCTCGCTGATCGGAAATAGCGGCCCCTTGCCGGCATTGCGCGCCACGCCAATGAACAAGGTGCCGCACAACGTCGCCGCCCGGCTGATAATATCGATATGACCATTGGTGATCGGATCGAACGTGCCTGGATACAGGCCAATCAAGGCGCGATCAGCCATGCTCAGGCTCCGCCTCATCCTCGCGATCATCCAACACCGGAAACACGCTGGTCACCTGCTCGTCTTTCTCAACCCGCACCAAGGTCACCCCCATCGCCTGCCGCCCGGTAATCCGGATTTGATCAATCGGCGCGCGGATCAATTTGCCCTGATCGGTCACCAACATCACATCATCCCCATCGCGCACCGAAAAACTCGCGACCACCGCACCGCCATTGCGCGCCGACAGCGCAATATTGGCAATGCCCTGACCGCCGCGCCCGGTCACCCGATATTCATAGGCCGAGCTGCGCTTGCCAAACCCGCCCGAGGTCACGGTGAGCAGCATTTCCTCGGCTTCCGCCAACGCCCGAATCCGCTCCGGTGCCAGCACAATATCTGCCGCCACCTCATCCGGCTCGATCGTCTCGGCCTCAGCCTCCTCGCCATTGCGCCGCTGCGCCGAGGCGTATTTCAAATAGGCCGCCCGCTCTTCCACACTGGCCTCGACATGGCGCAGCACCGAGAGCGAAATCACCCGGTCGCCGCCGCCCAGCCGGATACCGCGCACCCCGTTGGAATCGCGTCCGGCAAATACCCGCACCGTCTCATCGGTAATTTCAAAGCGAATGCAGCGGCCCAGCCTGGTCGCTAAAAACACATCATCACCCTCGCGGCAGGTCGCCACCCCGACCAGATGATCGCCCTCATCAAGCTTCATCGCAATCAGCCCCGAGGACCGCACATTGCGAAAATCGGCCAGCCGATTGCGCCGCACATTGCCCGAGGCGGTGGCGAATACCAAATGCAAATCGGTCCAGAGCGATTCATCCTGCGGCAACGGCAGCACCGTCGTCACCGGATCGCCCTCCAACTCCGGCAGGATATTCACAATCGCCCGGCCTTTGGCGGCGGGTGCTGATTCCGGCAAGCGCCAAACCTTCTCGCGAAACACCTTGCCGCCCTGGCTGAAGAACAGCACGAATTGATGGGTATGGGCGTTAAAGCTGCGGGTAATCACATCATCCCCGCGCATCGATGCCGCCGCCCGGCCACGCCCGCCGCGATTCTGCGCGCGGAACGCTTCGAGCGGTGTGCGCTTGATGAACCCGTCACGGGTCATCGTCACCACCATCTGCCCCGGCTCGATCAGGCTTTCATCGTCCTGATCCGCGATATTATCCTCAATGCTGGTCATCCGGGGCGAGGCGATCTGCCCACGCACCACCAGCAATTCCTCGCGCATCACCTCCAACCGCCGTGGCCGCGAGCCGATGATCGCCAACAGATAGCCGATCTTCTCGCCCACCTCGCGCAACTCGGCCTGGATTTTATCGCGCTCCAATCCGGTCAAGCGTTGCAGGCGCAATTCCAAAATCCCGCGCGCCTGCGCATCGGTGAGCCGCACGGTTCCCGCATCCGTCACCTGGTTGCCATGATCATCGATCAAGGCGAGCAACGGCAGCACATCCCCCGCCGGCCAATCGCGCGCCATCAACGCCACCCGCGCCGCCGCCGCATCCGGTGCGGCGCGGATCAGCGCAATCACCGCATCGATATTGGCAACCGCAATCCCAAGCCCCACCAAAATATGCGCCCGGTCCCGCGCCTTGTTCAAATCAAACCGGGCACGGCGCAGAATCACCTCTTCGCGGAAAATGATGAAACAATCGAGCGCATCGCGCAGCCCCAACTGCCGGGGCCGCCCGCCATCCAGGGCGAGCATATTGATCGAGAAACCGGTCTGTAGCTGGGTGAACCGATAAAGCTGGTTCAGCACCACTTCGGGCGTCGCATCGCGCTTGAGCTCAATGACCATGCGCATCCCGTCACGGTCGCTCTCATCGCGTAAATCCGAAATCCCCTCGACCTCTTTATCGCGCACCAACTGGGCAATCCGCTCCAGCAGCGTCGCCTTATTCACCTGATAAGGCAGTTCGCTGACCACAATCGCCATCCGGTCCTTGCGAATTTCCTCAATCGCCGCCCGCGCGCGGATCACAATCGAACCGCGCCCGGTCTCGAATGCATTGCGGATCCCTGATCGTCCCAGGATCATCGCACCGGTCGGAAAATCCGGGCCGGGGACAATTTTCATCAACTCATCCAGGGTCGCCTCGGGATGTTCGAGCAGATGCAGCGTCGCATCGATAATCTCGGTCGGATTATGCGGCGGGATGTTGGTGGCCATGCCCACCGCGATGCCGTTGCCGCCATTGACCAACAAATTCGGATAGGCGGCGGGCAGCACCCGTGGCTCATGATCCGATTCGTCATAGGTCGGTTGAAAATCGACCGTGTCCTTATCAATGTCGGTCAGCAGCGCCATCGCCGCATTGGCCAAGCGCGCCTCGGTATAGCGCATCGCCGCCGGCGGATCGCCATCGACCGAGCCGAAATTACCCTGCCCATCGATCAACCGCACCCGCATCGAAAAACTTTGGGCCATGCGCACCGCCGCGTCGTAAATCGCGGAATCGCCATGCGGATGATATTTACCCATCACGTCGCCAACCATTCGGGCCGATTTGCGATACGGCTTGTCGGGCGTGTTGCCCGATTCGGCCATCGCATACAAAATCCGGCGATGCACCGGCTTCAGCCCATCGCGCGCGTCGGGCAGCGCCCGCGAGACGATCACGGACATGGCATAATCGAGATAGGAACGGCGCATTTCCTGCTCGATGGTCACGGGAGCGAGGCCGCGCGGGCCCTCATTCATATCGGTCGGTTCGGTCATAGGGCGTTCATACCATCGCTGGCGCTGCGCGGCGAGGGGCCGATCCGCCCGCGCAGCCCGGCTGTGATCACCGCCAGCCGATCACCGAGGCTTCTTGGGTGGATCGGCGTGCGCTGATCGAGCCGCGCCAAATCTCGCCGCGCCAAATCTCGGCGCGCTAGAATTGAGGGCAATGTCGCCGCCAGTGCCACGCTCGGCGTCGGCGTGGCCAGCAGCACTTGGGCGCGCTCGGCCAGCTTTTGCGCATTTGTGCCATCCTGGGGCAGCAAATCACGGCCCAAGGCCCGCAAGGACGGCGCCGCGCGAAGCATCAGGGCAATTCCCGTGCCGGTGCCAAGCCGCTCCAATGATTCTTGTGCGGACCGGTCGGCCCCTAGCCAAGTTCCGGCGACGCGCATCAACGCGCCGGCGGTGCCCTGCGCATAGGCCATGAAGGCGTCGAGGTTCGGAATTGGTTCGGCCTCCGCCTCGCGGGCATCGATCAGGCCGAGCAGGTCAACCGGCGCAAACACCCCATCCGCGAGCGCCTGCCGCAAGGGCATCGCCACCGGATGACGACGCTGCGCGCCATCGATCACCTCGCGCCACCAATGCAGGCGGATCAGCGCCATCGGGCCGGAACTGGCAACTTCGCGGGCGCGCGCCAGCTCGTGATTGAAGGCGTACAGCAGGAACAAAGCAGGGCGCTTGGCGGCGGGGGCGAAGGCAGCCGCCAGCATCCGATCCGGATCGGCGCGGCGCAGCGCATGGAGGTACGATTGATCGATCATTGGTCTCGCTGGTTCGGGCGGGTTGACGGGGAGCGGGTTGGTTCATAGCTAGGAGTGACAGCCCGATGCGGTTCGCGCGGCGGGAGCGTATTTCATTCCACCAATTTGCGGAGGATAACCATGGCGTTCGAACTCCACTCGCTGCCCTATGCGCATGGCGCGCTGGCATCTCATGGCATGAGCCAAGAGACGCTGGAATTGCATCATGGCAAGCATCATCAGGCCTATGTCACGGCTCTGAACGGGTTTGTCGAGAAAAATCCCGACCTGCAGGGCAAACCTCTGGAGGAAATCATTCATTTCACCCACGGCAAAGCTGATATGGCGCCGGTCTTTAACAATGCTGGGCAGGATTGGAACCATAAATTATTCTGGTCATGCATGTCGCCGACCGATGGCGGGAAAATTCCGGGCAAGCTGGAAGCCAAGCTGATTGAGGATTTCGGCAGCGTGGCGCAATTTAAGGACGCGTTCAAAACCGCCGCGACCACTCAATTCGGCTCGGGCTGGGCCTGGTTGATCTTGAAGACCGACGGCAAATTGGCAGTGACCAAAACGCCGAACGGCTCGAACCCGTTGGCAACGGGCGAGGGGCATGCGCTGCTTGGGCTCGATGTGTGGGAGCATTCTTATTATTTGGATTTCCGCAATCGCCGTCCGGATTACGTGACCAACTGGCTTGATAAATTGTGCCATTATGAGCATGCCGAATATCGGATGCATCACAAGGGCTGAGCAATAGGAAAGGGCCGCGCCCGGTTTGGGGCGCGGCTTTTTTTATTTCGCCGGTTTTTTGGCCGACGGCTTGGTATCATTGGCCGGGGAATCGGCTCTGCCACCGGTCAGCACGGTGGTGATGGTGCTGCGCAGCACGGTCACGCGCATGTTGGGTGCCAGATCGACCTCGATTTCCTCGGCGCCTTCCGGCGCTTTGGCGACTTCGGCGATGATGCCGCCGGCGGTGACCACCTTATCGCCGCGCCGGATGGCAGCGAGCCTAGTTTTTAGCGATTTTTGCGCGGTTTGTTGCGGACGGATCAACAAAAAATAGAACACGAGAATGATCAACACGATCGGGCCGAAATTGATCAATGTCGCGAGCGTGCTGTCGGGTGCCGTGGCGACGCCCAGGGCGGCCTGTGCGAAAAGAGGGTTGGTCATGCTTGGTCCTGATTTGTGGCTTTGAACGCCGCGGACCATAGATGGCGCGAGCGGCACGTCAAGCAGGGGCGATGCGATCAGGGATTACGGTTTGGTTTGGAGATGGTGATGAGTGATGCGACGATGATGACGTTGCTGGAGCGAATTGCAACGGCTTTGGAGCGATTGGCACCGATGCCGCCCAAAGCCGTGGCGCTGGATGCGGCGGATGGGTTCGTTTGGCATGCGGATACAAGCCGCCTCGCGCCGGTGGCGCAGATTGCGCATGTTGGCATTGATTTATTGCAGGGCATTGACCGCCCCAAGGCGCTGTTGGTTGAAAATACCAGGCGGTTTGCGCGTGGATTGCCCGCGAATAATGCGATGCTGTGGGGTGCGCGCGGCACCGGGAAATCTTCATTAGTCAAAGCGGCGCATGCGCTGGTGAACCGAGAATGCGGTGCGGGGCAGGGGCGGATCGGGTTGATTGAGATCCATCGCGAAGAGATCGAAACGCTGCCAATATTGCTGGGGTTATTGCGCGGGCAGACCAAGCGCTGCATCATTTTTTGCGATGATTTGAGTTTTGAGCGGGAGGATGCCGCCTACAAGGCCCTGAAATCGGTGCTCGATGGTGGGATCGAGGGGCGGCCGGAGCATGTATTATTCTATGCGACCTCGAACCGCCGGCATTTGATGCCGCGCGACATGATTGAGAATGAGCGGGAACGGGCGGTGCATGCTTCCGAGGCGGTGGAGGAGAAAGTTTCGCTGTCTGATCGCTTTGGCTTGTGGATTGGGTTTCATAATATCGATCAGACCCAATATCTCGCGATGATTGATGGGTATGCCGCGCATTATCGCTTGCCGATAGAGCGAACAGCATTGCATGCGGCGGCCCTGGAATGGGCGGTGACGCGCGGCGCGCGGTCGGGGCGGGTCGCGTGGCAATGTGTGCAGGACGTGGCCGGGCAGTTAGGGGTTCGACTGGAGGAATGATTCGGCAAAAATTGCCGGTGACGTGGCGCGAATATGGGGCTGAGGGGCGGAATCAAGCCCTGTTGCATGAATTATTGCAATCGATTGCAAAATTATCGCAACGTGGTCCTCGCGTATAAGATTGATTATGTTAAAATAAATGTCAAATTAATTATTTAATTGCGTTTATCGCAGGCTTTTCCTTGTTTTGATATCGATTCGACAATCGGTTTGCTGTTTTGATTTTGTTGCAAAATCAAGGCAGTAAACTTGTTGGGCGGTTTGGATTCATCGGAGCGAGATCGGGCTGTGGCACATGGCTGATCAGCGAAATTGACTGTTCAACGCCTTGGCCCTATGTCGGTCGCGGTTTGACAATCTCGACAGATCGCTTTGCCTGTTGCTCCCGCGCCGTGGCGGCTTGAAAAGCTTCTTCAGGACGGAAAACAGCCTTCGGACCGGTCGCATATTTATGCGGCTTGATCCGAAGTTGTAGGTATCGGTTGAACTATTGTTGCTGATTTGAATTGCGCAAAGGGGTGCCACCCGTGCAATTTGATAAGACTGGCACAGTACGAGGGGGACTTTGAGTGGATTTTGCTGGCGATCGCAGACCAAGTACGGGTAAAATAATCGGAATTATCGCCGTTCTCTTGCTGCACGTCTTTTTGATTTACGCGCTGGTCAGCGGTTTGGCGACGAGCGCGGTTGAATTGATCAAAAAGCCGCTGGAGATCAAGATTATCAAGGCGACACCGCCGCCGCCGCCGCCGCCACCAAAAGTGGTGCTGCCGCCGCCGCCGCCGCTCGCGGCGCCGCCGCCTCCTTATGTGCCGCCGCCGCTGATCCATATTCAGGCGCCGCCGCAGACGGTGTTTGCGATCACCACGACGAAAAAACCGACCGCACCGCCTGCGACCGCACCCGCGGCGCCGAACACCAATGTTGGTGTTGTGTGCCCGAACGTGGTGCAGATTGCTGGCGATTTGTCGCGGCAGTTTGGCCGCATCTCGCAAGAGACGGGCGTTAATCAGGCCAATGTCACCGTTGAGGTGACGATTTCGCCGACGGGCCAAGTGAGCGCGCCGCGCATCGTGTCGTCGAGTTCGGGCGCGATGAATGATCTTGCCATTCGCGGTGCGGCGCAATTGCGATGCAAAGGACAGGGTCAGGCGGTGAACGTCATGGTTCCGTTCGAGTTCCGCTCGTCAAACTGATCAGGGCTTCAACCAATGCTCGATATCTTACGTTTCTTGTCCACCCATTCACCTGAGAGACCTGCTATGAACATCAAGAAATTGGCGCTTCCCCTCGTTTTCGCTGTGGCGCTGGGCGCTGGCGGAAGTTTTGCCACCATCGGCACCGCGATCGCACAATCCTCGACGCCCGCGCCGGTAGCGCCGCCGGTCGCGCCGCCCGCGACGGCGACGACGAATGCGACGACCAATGCGGCGGCGGATGCGACCACGAACGCGACGACCAATGCCACGACGAACGATACCACCAACGCGACAACCAACAGCGCGACCACGAATACTGCGACGACGAATAGTGCGACGACTAATAGTGCCACGGGGCCCGCCGCGACGCCGCCGATTGCGCCGCCGAGTGGTGGTGGCATCACCACGACCCATGTGGCCAACCCATATGGTTTGGGGGCGCTGTGGGATTCGGGCGATTTCGTTGCGCGCGGCGCGCTGGTGTTGCTGGCCCTGATGTCGATGGGTAGCTGGTATGTGATGATCACCAAGGCGTTGCAGCAGGGCAAGATGCTGCGCGAGGGCAAGCTGGTTGCTGGTGATTATTGGACCAAGAATTCGGTGCGCACTGCCGCTTCGACGCTCAAGCAGGGCACTGCGTTCCAATTTGTCGCACAAGCCGGTGTTGATGCGCTCGATAACCATGTTGGGTTGCTCGACAAGGTTGGCATTGCCTCGTTCGCCGAAAGCTCGGTGCAGGATGGTGTCGATGTGGTGCAGAGCCGGATGCAAGAAGGCCTGGCGCTGTTGGCGACGGTGGGTTCGACCGCGCCGTTCGTTGGGTTGTTCGGCACGGTTTGGGGCATTTATCATGCGTTGACCGCGATCGGCATTGCTGGTCAGGCGAGCATTGGTAAAGTGGCTGGCCCGGTCGGTGAGGCGTTGATCATGACCGCGATTGGTCTTGCGGTCGCGGTGCCGGCGGTGTTTGGCTATAATATTCTGATCCGCCGCAATAAGCGGGTGATGGATCAGACCCGCCGCTTCTCGAAGAAGGTGTTGTTCGTGCTGCTGAGCAACGACGCCGCGACGAGCCGGAGCTAAGATCATGGCCGTTCAGCTTGGCGGCAATGAGGGTGGCGAAGACGAGGTGATGGCCACCATCAATACGACCCCGCTGGTGGACGTGATGCTGGTGTTGCTGATCATCTTTTTGATCACGATCCCGGTGGTGACCCATACGGTGCCGGTGCATTTGCCCCGGTATCGTAACCAGCCGCTGCAAACCAAGCCGCAGAATATCAATTTGTCGGTCAATAAGCAGGGTCAGGTTTATTGGAACTTGACCTTGCTGCCGAACCGCCAAGCCTTGATCAAAAAGCTGGAACATATTGCACCGATGGTGCCGCAGCCGGTGATTGAGGTGCGGGGCGATGCGAATGCGCCGTATAAATATATCGGCAAGGTGCTGTATGCGTGTCAGCGCGTTGGCATTCTGAAGGTCGGCTTTATTACTAAACCGAAGCCGCACGGCTGAGGGGGAGACGCGTCATGGCGATGAATTTGGGACGCAGCAAGTCCGAAGATCCAGAGGAAATGGTGGATATCAACACCACGCCGCTGATCGACGTGATGCTGGTGCTGCTGACGATGCTGATTATCACGATTCCGGTGCAGCTTCATGCGGTGAATTTGAATTTGCCGCATGGCCATCCGCCGCCGCCGCCGACACCGCCGCCGGTGGTGCAGATTGATATTAATTATGACGGGACGGTTTATTGGAATGGCACGCAAATTCCGAACCGGGCGGCGTTGGAGACGAAATTGAAGGCGGCGGCCAATGAGGTTGTGCAGCCGGAAATTCACGTCAACCCGAACAAGCTGGCCAATTATAGCTCGGTGATCAGCGTGATGGCGGCGGCTGAGCATGATGGGCTGACCAAGATTGGTATTGTCGGGAATGAGCAATATAGCCAGTGATGCTGGTTTTGATCCAAAGGGTCGGTTTATGAAGTCTTTTGCTCCTTGTTTGCTTGTTGCCGCACTGGCGATCGGTTCCGCGCCAGTTGCGTTGGCGCAGACCATGTCACCGGCCGTTGGGAAGCCGCTGTTGGCGGCTGAGCAGGATTTGAACGCGCATCGTTATATCGATGCGCTGGCGCAGGTGAACCGCGCTGCTGCACAGCCTAACAAGACTCCGGCGGAAATTTTGGCGATTGATCAGTTGCGCGCGGCGATTGATGCCGGGCGGGGCGATCATGCGGCGGCGGCGCAGGATTATGCGACGTTGATGGCCACCGGCCAGCTTTCGCCGGGCCAGATGACGCAGATGGCCGAGGGAATGGCGAGTTCGCAATATCAGGCGGGGAATTACGCGGCGACGATTGCGACGATTAACCGATATTTGCGGAATGTGCCGCAATTTCATCAGATTATGCTGCAATCCTATTACCAGATGCATGAGTGTAAATCGCTCAATGCGATGGTGCTGATGCAGCATCCGCCGGCGAAGGCCGGGCTTGATTTGGTCGAGAATTGCTACAGCAACGCCAAGGATATGGCGGGGGTGAGTGCGACGATCATCGAGCAGGTGAAATATTATCCAACGCCGGAAAACTGGCAGAATTTAATCGGTCAGTTGCAGGCGGAGCCAGTGTTCAACCAGCGGCTGGCGCTGAGTTTTTTCCGGCTGCGGCAAGCGGTTGGGCTATCAGCCACGCATCATGATTATATTCGGTTCGCCGAGGATGCGGTGGCGCGCGGTTTGCCGAATGAGGCGCTGACCATCATGCAGGCGGGGACCAAGGACGGGGTGCTCGGGGTGGGCGCGAAGGCGGCGAGTGACACGCATTTGCAGCAATTTATCGCCAAACGGCAGGCGGCGTGGCAGGCGGCGCTGCCCGCTAATTTGGCGCAGGCGAAGGCGAATAAAGACGCAGCCTCGATGTTTTCCATCGGGTTTAATCAGGTTTATGGCGGCGACAAGGCCGGTTTGGCGCTGATGGAGGATGCGATTCGCAGTGGCGGCTTGGCGCATAATGGCCAGGCGGAGCTGGATATGGGGATTGCGTTTGCGCTGAGCGGGCAGCGGGCCAACGCGTTGGCGATGTGGCATTCGGTGAAGGGGAGTAAGGGTGCTGAGCAGCTCGCGAAGCTTTGGCCCCTGGTAAAATAAGGATTTTTACGCGGCTTTAGTTGGGCCGTTTTGGGTTGATCGTTAGCCCCATGATCGCTTCGGCGGTCATGGGGTTTTTTATGGGCGTCAAGTGATTCTGCGCACATCACGAATTCGTGAAAATATTTTTAAGTGACCGTAAAGGTAATGTTGCATCGCTAATCGGCATTTTGCGGGATGAAATGTTCGCAATCATGAATTTGGAAGAAATAAAGCAATTTTAACGGGCTATTTCGATCTCTGGTGGTGGTGGGTGGGGTGAAATCAGGTTGGATTATGGCGAAGTGTTGCAAAAAGACCCTTGGCAGGCGCGCTGCTGTCATGCCAGATACACGCAACTGTAATGCCTTGGTCATAAGAACGAAGGCGGTGCGGGACGTTGGTGTCACGTTGGATCATGGGCGACGGTGCTGAATTCAGGGATTGGCGCCGGGAATTTTCAAGAGCCCAAATGGGCAGGGGAGTTGTGATGAGAGCAGTTTCAACGCGCAAGCGTTTGGTGATTTTGACCGCGTGCTCGGTTGCGAGCGGCATGGTGTTTTCAACGCGGGTTTGGGCGCAAACGGCGCCTGCAGCCAGCACGACCAGCCCTGCGGGCGGCGCTGCAACGCCGGCGCAGAATACGCAGAGTATTCAGGCGATTAAGGTGATTTATAAGAAATTGCTGCTGCGTGAGAAGAACGTTGCGGCGGCGGTCTCGCATATTAGCAAACAAGAGATTGAATCAGCGGGCACTGAGACGAGCTCCATTCAGTCACTATTGAAGCAAACGCCTTCGGTTAACGAGTATCAGCAAAATGTTGGGCAGGGCGTTCCTGTGCTCACTGTGCGTGGTGTCCGAAATTCCCAGTTGGCCGAGACTTTGAATGGCATGATCCCATTGCAAGATCTTGCCAATGGTGGACAGGGCTCGTTTTTATCCAATAATATTGGATCGCCAATCACGCTGGGTCAATTGAGTGGCACGACCGTTTATCCTGGTGTTGCGCCGCCGGACAAGCAAGGTTTCGCGACTATCGGCGGAACGATCGCCTATACGACAAAGAAGCCTTCGGCCAAGCCCTACGCAGAAATTTTTGGTGGCTTTGGTTCACTTGATTCGAGCAATGCCGGGTTTGAGATTAACACGGGTAATATTGGCAAGGGCATTGATGCGCCGCGCGCATTGTTGCGTTACAATCAGAGTTATACGGCTGGGTTCCCGGATGGCAATTCCATTCGTTCGGGGAATATGTTGTTTGACATTGTTAAGCCCTATGATGATGGGCTTTCGCATTTGTCTGCGACTGTTATTTTTAACCGAGCTGATGGCTATCTCGCGACAGCTCCGGTGCCTGTGCCGTTGATGAATGCCAATAGCTACAGCTTCAACTTCCCTCATTCTCTGTCATTCTCGAAGCAAAACAATAAGTTTCTGACAGTGATCTTGGGTGATCACACGTACGTTAATTCGCATCTCTTGCTATCTGGGAAGGTTTTTTACCTCCGGACGTCGAATGAGTTTTCGAGTTACGTTAATCCGCTGGCGATTTACAATCCGGCTGATCCAGGTGTTTATCCGAGCACCTATCCGTATGGTGGAAGTTATCCATATCAGGTCAACTTCCAGGTTCCGTTTTTCCCAAATGGTCCTTATTTTGGGCCGCAGATTCCTTTGATTCAACAGAATTCAATTCCTTTGGTGGGGTCCTTTGATCCGACTGGCGCATATCCAAACGGTTATCTCCCGCCATACGCAACATACAATCCACAGTCTTTGGGCTTGACGCTCGTGCCTGGTCAGCCGAATGGATCAGGGACGGCGACCGGTGTGATTGAGCAGGGTTTGAACGCTGAGCAGAGCTACGGTGGTTCGCAGACGATCGGTTTCACCCCGCGCGCCAACATCTTTTTACCGCATAACGACATCACAATTGGTGGCATTATTGCTAAGGAGATGGGTATTGGCGGTTCGGCCTATTACGGAAGTTCACTGCCAATTCCGCAAGACTCCGCTCATTTGGTTGGTCTCTCTGCAGGTGGGACGCAACGAACGATCTACCAAATGTTTGCTCAGGATAAAATAAATCTTTATCATGATCGTCTGCATATCGAACCCGGTTTCCAGCTAACTGGCGTATATAGCAGTTCAATATCCGGTTACTCGGCCAGTCAGTCTACGGTGACGCCTTACAATCAGGTCATCGGTGCAGGTGTAAACCCGACGGGTGACTATAAACTTAAGAATTTCTCAGCTCAAATTGATCCGTATATCGGGGTTTCGTTCGATTTTCCTGATCATATCGTGGCTTACGCTGCGTATGGTAAAGGGGCGAGATTTGCTCCGACTACCGATTATACTCTGGGTACTGCCTCAACTGGCGTTGGGGTAAGTACAACGTCTGCTCCAAAGCCCGAGGTTGTTCACGCCTATAACGCCGGTATTCGTTATGACACCTCGCGTCTTTATCTGAACGCCGATATTTATTATCAGAAGTTGACGAGTGGATTTTCGTTCTACACGAACTATGCAACTGGACAACAAAATTATCAAAACGTTGGTGTCCAGCAGTTCCGCGGTTACGAGTTATCCGGTAAGTACAAAATCTTCAAACATATCGAGTTGTTTGGGAACGGTTCATACAATCAGGCTGAATATCTGAACTCATATTTTGCTCAGGACACGCCGTTCGAGGGGCAATATGGTTTCGTGTTTAAAGGTGATCCTTTGGCGGGTATTCCCAATTGGCTCGGCAATTTTGGTATCCAATACAAGGATGGTCCGTTCACAGGTCGGTTGTCGGGACAATATACCGGACAGCAATATATCACTTTTGACCTTTCGCCCGCTCTTGCGAACATTACCAGCCCGATCATTTCGCCGGTTGCTGCAGCGGCTGATCCGGCGAGTCCGAATACGCCGCTTGGTCTTGCCACGACGCCTCTTTACCCGACACCTTCCGCTAATTTGGCGCAGCAAGTGGCGGGGCTGCCACCGATCCAGAACTTCAAATTGCCTGGTTATTTGTTGATGAACCTTTACCTAAGCTACGATATGAAGGTTCACGGCTACCATGCGTTGAAGTCGGTTAAGTTTTCGCTCCATGTTCAGAACCTGCTTGGTCTTCGTTATTACCAACATTATTTCTTGGCTCCGAGCGAGTCGATCTCGATCACGTCGCCGTTTAACGGATTTATTAACAATCCGTCTTACGCTTCAGCGTTTGCTGGTCCGCCACGTTCGATTTATTTGAGCGTGTCCGCGAAGTTCTGATCGCGGTTGGTTGTGATGCGGGGGCGGTGCTTTGGCGCCGCCCCGTTGCATTTTTCTCCCTGATTTCGATGATTTGATGGGTTTTGGGGCGTTGCTGCGCGGCATTTGGCGTGCGGTGTGCTATGGTTGGGCTTGGTCGCGCTTGTTGGTGGTTTGGCCATCGTTTCGCGGTTAACGGGTCTGGCGGTTGCGGGGGTTTTGGCATGGCGGCATGGTTCCGGCGGTTTTTGCTCGTTTGGTTGGTGCTGGTTTGGCCGGTTGTGGGATTAGCGACTGGCGCGGGGGCTGCGGCGCCGCGTGTGTGTGGCACGGTGATTGTGCCGCCAGGGGTGGGATTGGGCACGCCGCCGACGTCGGTTCCGGAATTGAATTTCTTTTTTGCCGGGTCAACCTATGACAGCGAAGCACTCGGCATCATGTATTACAATTTGCTCTGGATTAACCGGGAGCATCAGATTGATTTTTCGCGCAGTTTGGCGACAAAAATTGATGTTTCAAAAGATGACACCGTGTTTACGGTGTCGCTCAAGCCGTGGAAATGGTCGGATGGGCAGCCGGTCACCAGCGCCGATGTGAAGTACACGTTCGACATGATCAAGAAATTAGGGCCGACTTTTCTTGATTATGGGATTGGCGGCATCCCAACGGTGGTCAAAAGCTTCAAGCTGCTGGGGCCTGAGCAGTTTCAGATCACAACGATCCATCCGGTCAATCCGGATTGGTTTGAGCTGGCTGGTTTGTCGATCCTGACGCCCATGCCCAAGCATGTGTGGGGTAAATATAGCGTCAATCAGTTGTTTCGCCGGCAATCGACGCCGAGCATGTTTAAAGTTGTCGATGGGCCGTTTCGGCTGGTCAGTTTCAAGATTGGTCGGCATATCGTGTTTGGGCCAAACCCGACTTATCAGGGGCATAAGCCGCAAATTCATCGGTTCATCATGAAGTTTCTGCACTCATCGGGGTCCGAGATCGAAGGGTTGCGCACCGGTTCGCTCGATATGAGCAATTTGCCGTTCTCGCTGTGGAATGAGGGGAGAGCGTTGAATGGGGTGCGGCTGATCCGGATGATTCCCAATTTTGGGTTCAATTATCTTCAGCTCAATTTCAAGAATCCGAAGGTTTCATTTTTCCGGGACGTGCGGGTGCGGCAAGCGATTGCGGATGCGTTGGATCAGAAACGGGCCAGTCATTTGCTCTATCATGATTTGGTGCCGGTGGAATATGGGCCGGTGCCGGTGGTGCCGACGACATTTCTCTCGCCGTCAGCCAAGGCGGGGCAGTATCCGGTGGGGTATGATCCGGCGAAGGCACGGGCTTTGCTGCGAGCGGCGGGGTGGAAAAAGGGGCCGGATGGAATCAGGGTCAAGAACGGCAAGCGGTTATCGTTCACCTATCTGGCCTATTCGGGCGGGGCGACGGCGCTGCTGGATACTGAGTTGCAGCAGCAGGAATTGCGGGCGGTTGGTATCGAGATGAAAATCCGCATTGTCACGTTCAATCAATTGCTCGCGATATCGCAACGGCCGCTGGCCTGGGAAGCGACGGGGTTTGGCTGGTCGTTGGGGAATTATCCGTCGGATGGTGTGCAGTTGCGGACCAACGCACCCTATAATCAATCGGGCTATAGCGACAAAAAGATGGACCGGCTGCTGAATGATGTTGATACCCAGCCGGGAATGCAGGCTTTATATGCGTATCAGGATTATGCAGCGGAGCAGCAGCCGGAGATTTTTGAGGGTTCACCCGGTTCGATTTTGTTGGTGCGGCGCGGCATTCGGGGGGTGAATAAGTTTTTGAGCCCGACGGGGGCGTGGTCGCCGCAATATCTGCACTATACCACGCCGGATTGCCGAGGCGCGAAAGTGACGCCGAAAGGAGCAGGAGCATAAATCGGGTTTTTGCGCGGCTCCGACGCTTGTTGGCGATGGTGCCGGTGGCGGCGCTGCTGGCGGGGCTGTCTGGATTTTGGGTGGCAATGAAGCAGGCTGACGCGGCGGCGCGGGTGTGTGGCACGGTGATTGTGCCGACGGCTTTGGGAACTGGTGTGCCGCCGGGGTCAGTGACCTCGCTCAATCCGCTGTTTGCCGCTTCGGGCGATGATGATGAGGCGATTGGGCTGCTGTTTTACGGGTTGATTTGGGTTAATCGGGCGCACAAAATTGAATGGTCGCGCAGCATGGCGACCTCGATTGATGTTTCGAAGGATGACACGGTGTTCACGGTGACGATGAAGCCGTGGGTGTGGTCGGATGGGGTTCCGGTGACTAGTTCGGACGTCAAATATATGTTCGATATGATCAAGAAGATGGGGCCGACCTATCGGGGTTATGGCGATGGCGGGATTCCGACGCTGGTTAAGCATTTCACGTTGCTGGGGCCGGAAAAATTTCAGGTGACGATGGTGCATCCGGTTAATCCGGAATGGTTCGAACTGACCGGGTTAGCGACATTGGAGCCGCTGCCCGCGCATGTTTGGGGGCGCTACAGCGTTAATCAGATGTGGCGGCGGCAATCCGATCCGGCGTTTTTCAAAGTGGTGGACGGGCCTTATCAGATTGAGAGCTATGCGATGGGGCGGCATATGATTTTTGTGCCGAACCCCAGCTATAGGGGGCATAAATCGCAGATTAAGCGGTTTATTGTGAAGTTTTTGCATTCGGCTGGCTCGGAAATTGAGGGCTTGCGCACCGGCACATTGGATATGAGTAATTTGCCGTTCTCGCTATGGCCGGAGCAATATCGGTTGAGCGGGGTGCGGCGGATCAAGATGGCGCCGTCATTTCGCACCGGATTTACGCTCCTGAATTTCCGCAACCCGAAAGTGGCGTTTTTTCGCGATGTGCGGGTGCGCCAGGCGTTGGCTGATGCGATTGATCAGGCGGAGATTAGTAAATTACTGGAGCATGGGCTGGCCCCGACGCAGTACGGCCCGGTGCCGACGGTCCCGCCGACTTTTTTATCGCCCTCGGCGCGGGCGGGGCAGTATCCGGTGGGGTTTGATCCGGCGAAGGCGCGGGCGCTGTTGCGGGCGGCGGGTTGGCTGCGCGGGCCGGATGGTATCCGGGTGAAAGACGGAAAGCGACTGTCCTTTGTGGTGAAGCTGCCCTCCGGGGGGGCAACATCGATGCTGGGGACCGAGTTTATCCAGCAAGAATGGCGGGCGATTGGCGTGGAGATGAAAATTCGGGTGGTGACGCTTAATCAAGCGATTGCCATGCTCGGCAATCCGGATGAATGGGAAGCGACGATCCTGAGTATTGGTGACGGTAATTTCCCGAGTGGCGGGCCGTTTTTCCGCACCGGCGCCCCGATCAATGTTGAGGGATATAGCGATAAAAAGATGGATCGGCTGTTGGCAAAGGTCGATACCGCGCCGGGCATGAAGGCATTTTATCGCTATGAGGATTATGCCGAAGAGCAGCAGCCGGAGATTTTTTCGGGGGTGACCGGCTCGATTGTGTTGGCCCGGAAAGGCATTCGGGGGGTGAATATGTTTTTGAGCCCGATGGGAACTTGGTCGCCGCAATATCTCTATTTTACCCGGCCCGATTGCCGGGCTGCCAAGGTGAAGCCGTTGCCGCCTGCGATCATGGCGGAACAAGGAGCGAAAAAATGATCAGGATGATCACCAAGCGATTACTGACCTCGATATTGACGCTGATTATTCTGGTCAGCGTGGTGTTCGCGATGACCCATGCGACGCCGGGCGGGCCGGCCTTTTCGATTTTGGGGCAGAAGGCGACGCCGGCGGCGGTGAAGGCGCTGAATGCGCGGCTGGGGCTGAATGTGCCCTGGTGGGACCAGTATTTCATCTGGTGGTGGCATTTGTTGCAGGGGCGGTTGGGTTTTTCCTATTTGCTCAATCGGCCGGTGACGGAGCTGATTGCGGAATATTTGGGCAATACGCTGTTGCTGTATATTGGCGCGATTGTGCTCGCGGTGGTGTTATCGATTGGCATTGGGCTGGTGCAGGGCGTGACCTGGGGGCGCTGGCCGGCGCGGTTGATCGGGGCGTTTCAGTTGGCGGCGTATGCGCTGCCGACCTTTTTTGTTGGCACCATGTTCATTTTGTATTTCGGGGTTGAATGGCAGGTATTGCCGACCGGCGGGATTACGGATTTGCGGATCGCGCATCCGGGTGCGCTTGATTATGCGCGGCATTTGATTTTGCCGATTTTGACTGTGGGTTTGCTCGGTGTGTCGGGGTTGTCGCGCTATTTCGGCGCCTCGGTGCATGAGGAGTTGAACAAGGATTATGTGCGCACGGCCCTGGCCAAGGGGCTGACCTTCCGGGCGGTACTGTTTGGCCATGTGCTGCGCAATGCGCTGCGGCCTTTGGTGACGATTTTGGGGCTGTCGTTTCCGGGGATTTTTGTCGGCTCGGTGTTGGTGGAATCGGTGTTTAACTATCCGGGGCTTGGATATTTATTGTGGCGTTCGGCATTGTCGCAGGATTATCCGGTGGTTTCGGGGATTGTGCTGTTGCTCGGGGTGATCACCGTGGTTGGCAATTTGCTGGCTGATCTGGTGAATGGTTTGCTTGATCCACGCGAAATTTACGATTGAGGAGGGCGCGATGAGTCTCTCATTGGCGGAAAATATGGCGGCTCCGGGGGGCGCATTGCGCCGGAGTGCGACGGCGCGGCTGCTCGGTTGGATGGGCGATCGGACCATGTTGGTCAGCGGTTTGGTGCTGATGGCGCTGATTTTGCTGTTTTGCTTTCTGGGCGGGCTGGTTTACCCGGCGAGCCCGGTCGCGATCCATGGGCATCACGCGTTTCAGCCGCCGAGCGGGGCGTTTCCGCTGGGCACGGACCAGATTGGGCGCGACGAACTGGCAAGGCTGATCCAAGGCGGGTTTACCACCATGGTCGTGGCGATCCCGGCGGCGTTGCTCACCTTTGCCATCGGGCTGATTTATGGGTTGGCGTCCGCTTTGCTGCCGGCCTGGGTGGATAAGGTGTTGATGCGGGTGCTTGATGCGTTTTTGGCGCTCCCTGGTTTGGTGGTGTTGATTTTTTTCGCGTCGCTCTTGGCGCCGAGTAATTCCGAGCTGATTTTGCTGCTCGGGCTGACCTCGTGGCCGGGGCTGGCGCGGTTGGTGCGCAATGAGGCGATTTCGCAGCGGGGGCGGGATTTTGTGCTGGCGACGCGGCAATTTGGCGGCGGCACCTGGTATGTGGCGCGGGTGCATTTGCTGCGGGTGATGGCGCCGATTTTGGTGGTGAATTTCACCTTTTTGCTCGGTGATTCGGTGCTGGCGCTGTCGGGCTTGAGCTTTCTGGGGCTGGGGGTGAAGCCGCCGATGACCAGTTGGGGCGGGTTGTTGCAAACCGGGCTGAATTTGATCGCGCTCAATCCGTGGTGGATGATTTTTCCATCGGCGATCATGATTTTCGCGTCGATCGTGGCGACCAATTTGATTGGCCAGGGCATCCTGGCGCGTTTGGGCGAGGGGCGCTGAGATGAGTGCGGTATTGACGCTGGATCAATTCTCGGTGGCGCTCAAGCGCGGGCGCGGCAAGAATGTGCCGATTTTGGATGATATTAATCTCACCGTCGCGGCGGGGGAGATGACGGCTTTGGTGGGCGAAAGCGGCTCGGGCAAGACGATTGCCTCGTTGGGGGTGATCCGGCTGCTGCCGCGCGGGGCGAGCACGTCGGGCCGGGTGATGCTGGGCGCGCAGGATTTGACCACATTGTCGGATGCCGCGATGCGCAAGGTGCGCGGGCGCGACATTGGCATGGTGTTTCAAAATCCGCTTTCGGCGCTGAACCCTTCGACGCGGGTGGGGGCGCAGATTACCGAGGTTTATCGGCTGCATACCGGTGAGAGCGACCGGGCGGCGCGGGCGCGGGCGTTGGAATTGTTCGGCGAGGTGGGGATTCCCAACCCGGCGGACCGGCTTGATGATTATCCGCATCAATTTTCCGGCGGGATGCGCCAGCGGGTGATGATTGCGATGGCGCTGGCCTGTTCGCCCAAATTGCTGATTGCCGATGAGCCGACGACGGGGTTGGATTTGCTGGTGGCGCGGCAGATCATGGCGTTGCTGACCCGGCTGCGGCGCGAGCGGCAGATGGGGGTGTTGTTCATCACCCATGATTTGTCGGTGGTGGAGGAGCATGCCGATCAGGTGCATGTGCTCTATGCGGGACGGTCGGTGGAGTGGGGCCGTGCGCGGTCGTTTTTTGAGCAGCCCCGCCATCCCTATAGTCAGGCCTTGTTGGGCGCGGTGCCACGGCTGGGGCAGGCGCGGCTGGTCTCGATCCCGGGGAATTTGCCTGATCCAGAGACCCGCCCGCCCGGCTGCCGGTTTGCGCCGCGCTGCGCCTATCGGGAGGATGCGTGCGACGAAGCCTATCCGGCCGCGGACAGCATGGGCGGCACGATGTTTGCGTGCCGCCGGGGGCGGACGATCACGCCGGAGCCGTTGGGCGTGAGCGAGCAGGCGGTGGCGCATGCGCACAATACCGGCCCGGTGGTGTTGCAGGCCGATGCGGTGGGCGTTGATTATGCGCGCAGTGCGACGAGCTTTGTGCGCGGCTTGTTTGGCGGGCGCGATCGGCTGCGGGCGCTGAGCGATATTTCGTTTTCGCTCCGGCGCGGCCAGTGTTTGGGGGTAGTGGGCGAAAGCGGATCGGGAAAATCGACGCTGGGGCGCGCTGTGTTGCAAATGATCCCGTATCATGGGCGGGTGATTTTGGATGGGCATGATTTCTCGGTGATGCACGGGCGCGAGCGGCGCGCGGCGCGGCGCGGTGTGCAGGTGGTGTTTCAAGACCCGCGGGAATCGCTCAATCCGCGCATGCGCATTGGCGAGATTGTGGCCGAGCCGCTGAAATTGGCCGGTATGGTCGGTGCGCGGGCGCGCCGGGATGCGGCGGTGGCGCTGCTGGACCGGGTTGGGTTGAATGAGCGGATGATGTCGCAGTTTCCGATGGCGGTGTCCGGCGGGCAGGCGCAGCGCATTGCGATTGCGCGGGCGCTGGCGACCAAGCCGGCGATTATCGTGCTTGATGAGCCGACATCGAGTTTGGATGTCTCGACGCAAGCGATGTTGTTGAATTTGTTGAAGGATTTGGCCGAAAGTGACGGGTTGAGCTATATTTTGATCAGTCATGACATCGCGGCGGTCAGTTATATGGCCGATACGATTGCGGTGTTGCGGGGCGGGCAGTTGATGGAAATGGGCGATGCGGCATCGGTGCTTGGTGCGCCGCAAAGTTCCTATACCCAGGAGCTGGTCGCGGCCTCGCCGCATTTCCGTGCGATCAATCAGGCGGGGGCGGTGAGCGGGGCTGTCGCGGTCGCGGATAAGACAGGTTGAGAGCGTGACAGCGCCGTGCTCGGCGGTGGATTTCCGCGCCGCGTATTTGGCGCATCTGGCTGGCGAGCGGCGCGCGGCGGCGCTGACGGTTGCGACCTATGGGCGCGATATTGCCGAGTTTTTGGGGTTTTTGAGTCGGCATTTTGGCGCGGAGCCGGATGGTGCGGCGCTGGCGGCGGTTAGTCTCGGCGATTTGCGGGCCTATTTGGCGGACCGGGCGCAGGCGGGGATTGATGGGGCGACGCGGGCGAAGAAACTGGCGGCGATCCGTGGGTTTTTTCGGTTTTTGGAGCGGCGCTACGCGATTGCCAATCAGGCGCCGCGCTTGATCGGCACGCCGCGCGCCAAGCGGCCTTTGGCGCGGGCGCTGGAGGAGGTGCAGGCGCGCACGGTGGTGTCGGCGATTGGCGATGGCGCGATGGCGGCGCGGGATACGGCGCTGATGGCGCTGTTATACGGCGCGGGCTTGCGGATCAGTGAGGCTTTGGCGCTCGATTGGCGTGATTGGCCAAGTGCGGCGGCACCGCTCTTGGTGCGCGGCAAAGGCGGCAAGCAAAGGCTGGTGCCGGTTTTGGCGGTGGTGCGTGATGCGGTTGAGGCGTGGCGGCGGGAGATTGGCGGTGCTGCGGATCAGCCGATGTTTCCGGGCGTGCGGAGCAACAGGCTCAATCCGGGGGTGGTGCAGCGCTTGCTGCGCAATTTCCGGCGGGCGCAGGGTTTGCCTGAGCACACCACGCCGCACGCGCTGCGCCATTCTTTTGCGACACATTTGCTGCGGGCGGGCGCGGATTTGCGTGCGATCCAGGAATTGCTGGGGCATGCCAGCCTCTCGACCACCCAGCGCTATACGGCCCTCGATGAGGCGGCGTTGCTCAAGGTTTGGCGCGCGGCGCATCCGCGCGCGTGACCGGATTACTGGTTCGGTGATGCGGGAAGTGACGGGGTGGAAAGTGACGGGGCGGAAAGTGGGGGCGCGTTGAGCGGTTGGGCAGCGATGCCGCTCATGCCGGGATTGCTGGGTGGGGTGGCTGAGGGCATCGCCGCGCCATAGGCCAACCAGTCAGGCAGGCTGCGCTGGACCTGGTATTGGAATTGAACATTCATGTCGTTCATCATGTGCTCGGTCATTTGGTAGAGCGCCGCGCGGATCCGCGCTTGGCTGGCACCGACGCTGGGTGCGGGTTCGCTGCGCGAGACCGAGGCTTCGGCATAGCCGACTTGCTGGCCGTTGCTGGTGCGGATCAGAAGTTCGACGGCGAGGGTGCCGGTGAGTTGGCCGCCGATTTGATCGAGCGAGGCGCGTTTGATGATGAAGGTGGCCGCGCCGGGCGCGCCATCGGCGACCAGTCGTTGCTGCGCCATGGTGGTGAGGGCGGTGGCGGGTGCTTCGGGCGCTTGAGCAATCATGGTGGCGGCGCCGGGGCTGGGCACATAGCGATCCCGCACCCGAATACTGGCCACTTTCAGTGTGATTGGCGGCAAGTAGCTGTAGCTGAGCGGCGCGAAACGGGTTGGCACCGGCGTTGATGTGCAGGCAGCAAGGCTGAGCGGGAGCAGAAGGGTGGTGCTGAAGAGCAGGCGGCGATTGAGGGTCATGGAGGCTCCTTCCGGTGTCGGGTTAGGCATTCGGGCGTGGATGGGCGGTTTGCGCGTCTGGCTCGGCAGCGTCTGGCTCGGCAGCGTCGGATTGGCCGATCGGGGCGCGCGGGAAGCGGAAATCGACATTGCAGAACTCGCAGGTCATGGTGATGGTGCCCTCGATGGCCATGTGATCGAGATCATCCGGGGCGAAGCCGTTCAGCAGGTCCGCGAGGCGCGCGCGCGAGCAGCGGCAGCCATAGGCCAGCGGGCGCGGGCGATCGGCGGCGACGCCTTCGCCGTGGAACAGCCGGTACAGCACGCGCTCGGCGGGCAGGGTGTCATCGAGCAATTCGGCATCGGTGATGGTGGCGGCGAGGATTTTGGCGGTGCGCCAGGCTTCGTCTTGCTCGGCTTCGGAGAGGGCAGGATCGACGCCGCCAGCGCCGGCGATCCGCTCGACGATCAGGGCGGCGGCGCGCCAGCCATGCGGGGTCTCGGCGCAGGCGAGGTGGATGGCGCAGGGGAGCTGCTCGCTGGTCGAGAAATAATGCAGCGCCATATCGGCGAGGGTTTCCCCTTCGAGCGTGACGATGCCTTGGTGGCGTTCTGAGTCTGGCCCTTGATCGACGGTGAGGGCGAGATAGCCATCGCCCATCAGCGCGCGGGCTTGGTGCGTTTCGGGGAGCGGCAGATCATCGGCGATGCGGGCATAGCCGCGCAGGGCGCCGGTATCGGTGCAATCGGCGAGCAGCAGCGGCACCGCGCCATCGCCTTTGGCTTGCAGCGAGAAGGAGCCGGAGAATTTCAGGGCGGTGGCAAGACCGGCGACCAGGGCCAAGGCCTGGCCGAGCAGGGCGCGCACCGGGGCGGGATGATCATGGCGGGTCAATAGCGCATCGGCGAGCGGGCCAAGGCGCACCAGACGGCCGCGCACGGGCAGCTTGGGCAAAAAGAACGGGGTGACGCCGCGTGGCACGGACAGGTCAGGGACGTCGGGGCGGGAAACATCGAGAAAATCGGGGGTCTGGGTCATCGTGATCCCTAGATAGGGGGTTTGACGCGGATTTGCCATCATGGTGCTTGCCGGAATGCGTTTGGCAAGCTAGCCATCACCTATGGGTGAAAACCGATGAGCGAGTTGGGCGATGGCGATCTGATCGGGGCGGTCGGGCAGTTGGCACGGGCGAATGTGCTGGTGGTCGGCGATCTGATGCTGGATCGGTATGTTTATGGTCGGGTGGAGCGGATCAGTCCCGAAGCGCCGGTGCCGATTTTCACGGTGACCCGTGAGATTGCGATGCCGGGCGGAGCGGGCAATGTGGTGCGCAACCTGACGGCGCTGGATGCGGCGACGGCTTTTGTCTCGGTGGTCGGCGATGATCAGGAAGGCTCGGATTTGACCGCGCTGATTGGCGGGCAAAATCAGGTCGAGCCATGGTTGCTGGTGGAGAATGGCCGGGCCACGACGGTCAAGACCCGGTTTATCGCGGCGGGGCAGCATTTGCTGCGCTCGGATCGTGAGCAGGTGCGGCAATTGCCCGATAAATTGGCTGATCGGCTGGTGCGCATCGCCTCGGATGCGATGGCGGCGACTTCGGTGACGATCCTCTCGGATTATCGCAAAGGCGTGCTGGCGCCGGGGATTGCCCGCAGCTTGATCAGTCAGGCCCGTGGCTTGGGGCGCACGTTGATTGTTGATCCGAAAGGGGCCGATTGGTCGCATTATGCGGGGGCGGATTTGCTGACGCCAAACCGGCGCGAATTGGCGGAGGCGAGCGGATTGCCGGTGGAGGATGAGGCGCAGATTGTGGCGGCGACGCGCAGCCTGATCGAGCGGCTGGGCTTTGGAGCGATTTTGGTCACCCGATCGGAAGATGGGATGAGTTTGGTGACCAATGACGGAACAGTGCGCCATTACCCGGCGGAGGCGGCGGAGGTTTATGACGTGTCCGGCGCGGGGGATACTGTTGTGGCCGTGGTGGCGGCGGGGCTGGCGGCGGGGTTGGAACTGCCGGTGGCTTGCCGGTTGGCCAATATCGCGGCGGGTCTGGTGGTGGGCAAGGTGGGCACCGCGACGGCGCGGCCCCATGATTTAATCGACGCGATCAAGCCGGCATCGGGGGCGTTGCGCAAGGTGGTGACCCGGGCCACGGCGGCGGAGGCGGCTGAGCGTTGGCGCCAGCGCGGCTGGCGGGTGGGCTTTACCAATGGGTGTTTTGATTTGCTGCATCCGGGGCATGTGCATTTGCTGGAGCAATGCCGGGCGGCGTGTGACCGGTTGATTGTGGGGATCAACGCCGATGCCTCGGTGCGGCGGCTGAAGGGGGTGAGCCGGCCCGTGCAATCGGAGGCCGCGCGAGCGGCGGTTTTGGCCTCGCTCGCCAGTGTCGATTTGGTGGTGATTTTCGAGGAGGATACGCCGCTGGATTTGCTCTCGATGATCCGGCCCGATGTGTTGATCAAGGGGTCAGATTATACCCGCGACACGGTGGTGGGCGCCCGTGAGGTGGAATCCTGGGGCGGCAAAGTCATGTTGGCGGATTTACTGCCCGGCCATTCGACGACGGCAACGGTGCAGCGGCTACGCGGCTGAGCGAAACTCATTTAGCCACGGCGTGACAGGCAAAAAAAGAGGGCGCGGGAGTAACCCCGCGCCCTGATGCGTCATAAAGCGACGCAGGGGGGTTATTGGGCCGGCGAGGTGGGTGCCGACGATGCAGGTGCCGCGTTGGTGCCGGTTGAAGCCGGGCTGGATGATGGCGATGCGGCGGCCGGTGTGGCGGTGGCGGCAGTCATCGTGATCATCGCCGGATCGGCTTCGCCGCTGGCGGCTGGTGATTTCGGGTTCGGATCAGCAAGGTTGCCGGGGCCTTCCAGATACGGGAATTTTGCAGCCATTTTGGCCCCGAGCAGAGGCTTGTAGGCGCCCTGGTGGCAGGTGGCGCAATTGATTTTCGCCACATCACCGCTCGGACCTAGCATGGCGTGCGGGAAGGTTCCCGTTAGCGGCACCATGTAGTCGTTATTGAGGGCGCGAACCATGTGCAGGCCGTAATAGGCGATCACCCGTTGCGGTGTGCTTTCGCTCCATTTGTTGAAGGCGCGGGTATTGTGGCAATAATCGCAATTAACGCCGAGCGCGCTCGAATAGCTCATCATCAGCGCGTAGGTCCATTCGGTTTGCTGCACTGACATCCGATTGCCGTTCGGCAGTGCGGTGGTGCCGCTCACCCGGATTTTATCATGCCCGAGCAGGAAGGGGGTGAAGGGGTCTGAGGCGAGAGCCGAGCCATCGGCGGCGGCGGAGGGCAAGGCTTCGCCGGTGAAGCCTTGGGTCAGCCCGCCGGCTGCGATGCTGGGCACGCCTTTAAACCAAACCTGGCTCGGTGCGTTATTGCCACGATGGCACGTCTCGCACGTGACGCCGACATTCTTGACGTGTTGTTTCCAATTCGAATTGATGTAAAGCGTCATTTGGATCATGCGCCGGGCGACGCGTTTGGTATATTTCGCATCGGAGGCAAAATTACCAGCGACATGGCAATAGCCGCAGCCTTGTTTTGGCGCCACCCATTGGGTCATCGACACCATGATGCCAGCAAAGGCGCTGACCGGCACGTTTTTCAGCACTTGCACGTTCTTGTAGATGGTGCCGGCAGCGGGGCCGGCATTGGTGAGAGGGATGACGGCGGGTGCTTGGTTGGTCTTGAACGTCGTTTCGATTTGATGCGGCGTATATTCAAGCTGCATGCCGGTGCCACGATAGCCGCGCTGGATCGAGACGACCGGCGGACGGCTGAGCGTGAGGACGGCGACCACACCGAGTGCGAGGGCGCCGACCATACCGAGGAGCGGGATGGAGACTCTCATTGTTTTGCTCCCATAGCAGCCGGATCGGTCACGCTGCCATAAATATGGGGGTAGGGGGCGGTGATATGATGTTTCACGGCCCAGAGGAACCAATCATCGACCACCGTGCCGGTGAGCAGAATGCCGATGCCGCCGGTGAGTGGGCAGAGCACCGCGAACCACCACGCCCAGCGATGGATTGACTCCATGGTGGCGTTAAAGCCCATGGTCCAGCGCCAGAACAAGCCAGCGCGCTCCGAGGCGGTGCCACGATCAACCGTTTGTTCCACTTCGCGCTCGCCGCCAAAGCGCCCGACGGCCAGGATGGTGGCGGCATGCATCGCAAACAGCAGAACCGAGCCATAGAGGAACACGATGGAGAGCATGTGGAACGGATCGTAATAGAGATTGCCGTAGCGGAGCGAAAACGCAACCGTCCAGTCCAGATGCGGGAAGATGCCAAAGGGTGGTGCTTCGCCCCAGCTGCCCATTAGGATCGGGCGGATGAAGCCGAGCACCAGATAGAGCCAGATGGCCGAGGCAAAGGCCCAGGCGGTATGGGTGCCGATGCCGAGTTGGCGCGAGCGGCGATAGATGCGCGCACACCAGAGAATGAGCGAGGTGGTGAGGAAGAAACCAGCCAACAGCCACCAGCCGCCTTGCGCTAATGGCGGCAGATGCAGGCCGTAGGAGGGCGGCGGTGGTTCGAGCGCGAGCCAGGGCAGATCGCGCACGAACAGGATCGGGTTCCAATGGACCGAGGCCCACATATTCAGCCCGATGATTTCAAAGGCGATGAAGCCGCAGATCAGCGAGGCCATTCCCAACGTGCCGAGATAGACCGGGCCGACCTGAGCGTTGCCGATTTGGCCGAGCAGATGGCTGAATATCGGCTTGCCTTGCCGGTTCCAGATTCCGCCCGGTGCCACGGGAATGCCGTGACTTGCCGGACCGCGCACTTGCACGCGGGAGAACAGGTTTTGATATTCAGGCATGATAGACCTCTAACTGACGGGTTGTTATGATTGTCGTCATGTTCATGCTCCTGTCTAATGGCCTGCCGCAGTCCAGATCGGCAGATGCAGCCACCAGCCCCACCAGGAGGGCCATCCTTGGGTCCAGAACGGGCCCGAAATCAGAATACAGGCGGCTGACGCGAACACCGCACCCAGCGCGAGGAACAGGCCAAGACGATGGATGCCCAATGTGCCGATTGAATAGCCGATGATATCGCGGAAGAACGTGTCTTCATGTTCGGCGAATTTCACGACCTCGCCTTTGGCCGGGTTGATCGCCCCCAGCACCAGGGAGCCATGCAGCGACAAAGCGAGGGTGGTGGTGAAGAACAAGGTTACCGCGACCATGTGCATCGGGTTATATTCGAAATTGACGTAGGCGTAGCCGGTGTTCGAGACCCAATCGAGATGGCTCATGATGCCATAAGGAAATGCCACCCCCCAGGCGCCCATTAATAACGGCCGGATCACTTCGAGCGAGACATAAGCAAAGATCGCGACGCCGAAGGCGGCGGGCACATGCAGGCCGATGCCAAGTTTGCGAGAGATTTCCACTTCGCGCAGGGCCCATGAGAAGAATGCGCCGAGAGCACAGACCGTGATGATTTGCCAAAGGCCGCCATGGGCGAGCGGAGCGAGGCCGAGCCCGTAATGCAGGGCAGGGGGGGCTATGTTGATGCGCCAGATATTCCAGGTCGGCCCGATTGCGGCCCCCCAGACGATCAGCAGGGTGCCGAGGAGTGAGAAAAATGCAGTGGTGACCCCAAAGAAGCCGACATAGAAGGGGCCAACCCAGAAGTCGAATAAATCGCCGCCAATTAACGTACCGCCGCGGACGCGGTATTTTTGTTCAAAACTGAGCATCGCCATCGGGTTGGTCCTTTCCGTGCCCTAACCTGTTAGTGTCGGTGGTCCCCGAGCCTCGCAAAGCGAGCCTCGGGGTTCCGATCACGCTGAGCGTGAAGGCTATTTGCTCGCCGGCATTGACGACATTTGTGCCGCCGTCACGGCCGGTGCGCCACCCAGCCAATCGAACCGGGGGGTGCTGAGCAGGATGAAGTGAATCAGCAGAGCCAACACAAACAGGAATACCCCGAGTGCGGTGAGAACTCTGCGCGGATCGAACAGCAGCCACATGCGCCACATGATCTATCCTCCTTAACCAATGAGCGTGGTCAGATGACTGACCCCGACCCGTGCATGATCGAGCATCAGCATGGCGTAGCCATGGGGTCCCGGAATCCAGGGGCGCCATTGCCAGACCAGGAAATGCGCGATCGCGGCGATCACGACAAAAGCGACAAAGCTCATCATGAAAATTCCATGAAACTCTTTCGCTTCCCGTTCGGTGAGCCCGCTAAGCGAGCCTTCCCGTTCCTGAGTTGAGGTTGACATAATTACTCCGTTACCAAAGAACATAATGCCTTGCGGCACCATGCCGTTTCCGTGCGCACTCCGCGCGGGGAGATGGAACCACCGGTGAGGATGGCGTCCATGGGGTTGCCCGGCCAAGGCCGGTGCATGCTGTGCCGCACCATCATGCCGGCACCCGATCAGGGGCGGCGCTGGCGAGATGGCTGAGGGTTACGCGATCGCTGCCGGCGGCGCGGGCCGCCGTTTCGGCACGATCGCGCAGGCGTTTGGCGGCGGAAATGCGGATCAGGAACGGCTCACTCGCCACGGCTTGATCAAGCGCGCGCAACGCGGTGTCATCCCAGAGCAGAACCGCATCGGATTTCGCGGGTGTCGGATCGATTTTATCAAGCTCGGTGCCGAGCGGCAGGATGAAGAACAAGGCATCGAACAAAGCGTTGCAATATTCTTGAACAATGTAGGTTGCACCTGCATATCCCATGAACGGCGTGCCCGTGGCACGGCGAATGATCGCGCCGGGAAATGAGGCCGGGATATACATTGAACGGCCACCGCGCTCAGCGGCGTACATGCGCTCATTATAGGAGCCAAATAACACCAGTGGCGGGTTTTCGGCGATTTTCCGGCGCACGGCGTCATTGTCAGGTTTAACGCCTGGTTTGCGCTCGACCGTGAAACTGCAGGGGATGCCCAGCTCCTCATGCAGCAGGCGATGAATGCCCCGGGCATAGGTTTGGGTGGCGACCACGCCGAAGCTGGCGGTGGCGAAGAAATCCTGGGTGACGCTGCGCCAGAGATCCCAGATCGGCTTGATGGTTTCGGTTTTTTCGCGGGCGATGAAGGGTTCGGGGTCAAGGCCGGTCAATTCGCCGAGCTTGCGCAGGAAATTGGTGGTCGCGAAGAACCCCATCGGCGCCATCAAATAGGGCTTGCCCAATTCCTCGCAGAGTTTGCGACCAAATTCATGATAGAGACAGATATTGACGCTGGCATCGGCCAGTTTCGGAATATCCTTGATTGGCGCACCGAGCGGGAACACCATGTTGATTTCAGCGCCGATCCCCTCGACCAGACGGCGGATTTCCGCGAGGTCCGAGGGCATGTTGAAGGTGCCATACATCGGGCCGATCAGATTGATCAGCGGTTTTTCGGTTTTGCGCTCCGGACGCTTGGCTTTGGCGTTGCCAAATTCGTGCCACAGCCAAACCAAGGCCCGGTCCGCACTTTGCCATTGATCTTCATCGATGGTGCGCGGCAGGAACCGCTTGAGGTTGGAGCCTTCGGGGGTGACGCCGCCGCCGATCATCTCAGCGATGCTGCCGGTGACCACCACGGCGGGTAGTTTTTGATCGCCCGCCGCGGCGGCGCGCTTCATCGGCCCTTCGGTGCCGGTCATTGAGAGCGAATCTTCATCCAACCCGGTGACCACGATGGGTAATTCATGCGGGGGCAGCGCGTCGGTATAATGTAGCACGGCGGTGACGGGCAGGTTTTCGCACCCGACCGGCCCATCAATCACCACGCGCAGGCCCTTTACCGCGCTGAACGCATAGACCGCCCCCCAATAGCCGCCGGCGCGATCATGATCCTGCACTAACATGATGCGGGCTCCTTATGCGCGGTTTGGGCGGTGGCTTTGGGTGGATCGAAAAAGCTGATCATGCGCGAGAAGCGCTCGCGCCCTTTGCTTTGGGTGTTGACAATGGCGGGCAACGCGGCAGCGCCGGCAGCGCCGAACACCGGGCGGGCGGAGACGATGTTGGTGAAATAGACCGCCGGTGTGCCTTGCTCTTTGGCGGCTTGGACAAGCGGGGTGGTGCCCAAGGCGAGGTCAGGGTTAACCTCGCGCATCGCTGCGATGTCTTGTTCCAGCGAGGCGCGATATTGCACATGGGTGCCTTGGGCTTCGAGCCATTCGCGATCAGGATCGCTCCATTCGGTGCGCGGCAAAGCGGTGCCGACATAGGGAATGGTGGCACCCGCTTCGATCAGCAGCCGGGCGATCAAGAGTTCGGAGCCTTCGTAGCCCGAGACGATCATGCGCGCATCGACCGGGTTGGCGGCCATGACAGCACGGATGGGTGCTAGGGCTTTGGCTTTGGCAAGATCGATGGTTTTGGCATCGATATTCACGGCCCGGCCAATGGCATCGAGCCAATCGGCGGTGGCGGCCTCGCCAACCGGGGCTGATCCGACGACGGCACGGCCCGCTTCGCGAAATTCGCGGATACTCGCGGTGTAGAACGGATGCACCGCAGCGGCGATTGCGCAATCAAGCGCGCCATATAGATCACGCCATTCGCGCGCGGGAACTGCTGGGCTGAGCGATAGGCCCATCGGCGCGAGCAGGGCGGCGATTCCTGGCGGGTCGGCGGGGAATAATTCGCCGATCAGCGTTACTTTCGGGCCTGCAGCGAGCGGGCCACGGGGCCGTGCCACCGCACCCGCTTCGGCTTCGAGCCTAGCGTAGCGCAGCATGGCGCCGGTCAGCACGTCTTTGGCTTCGGCATGGGTGGGCACGCCAAAGCCTGGCACGTCGATCCCGATGATCCGCACCCCATCGATTTCTTTGGGCAGCAAATCGAGCGGCACGCCGGAGGCGGTGGGGACGCAAAGATTGATAATGACGACGGCATCATAATCGGCGGGCCGCGCGGTTTCACGCACCGCTTTGCGGATGTCTTCGAAGAGCTGGCCGGTGACCAGGGTTTCGGAGTCGAACGGCACATACCCCACGCTGCGGCGGGCGCCATAGAAATGCGAGGTGAAGGTCAGGCCATAGACGCAGCAGGCCGAGCCAGAGAGAATGGTCGCGACCCGGCGCATCCGCAAACCAACGCGCAGCGAGCCGAAAGCGGGGCACATGGATTGCGGTTGATCGTGCGGGCCTTGCGGGTAATCGGCGGCCAGCTTGGCCAGGGTTGCGGATTTGCCGGCGGCGCGGGCGGCCTGCTGCATGGTTTCCTTGCCGCCATGACAGGATGCAGCGACGGGCGGCACCGGGATGGGCGGCGCCGGAATGGGCGGCGCGGGGGTGGGGGCAAGACCATCAGGCGGGGTCATGGCTCAGGCCCCCTCGTAAACCACTTCGAGCGAGGGCTTATTCAGCACGTCCGATCCACACATATCCTCCAATGTTGCCGGATTGAGGGTCACGCCCCGGCCAACGGCATCGCCTTTGAACAGACCGAGCAGCCCCTCATGGCTCAGCGGCTTTGGCCGGATCGGTGGGGCATCGGCCACTTGCACGCCGAGCGCCTCGAATAATGGCGCCCAACGCCCGCCGAGCTGGCCGACGATTTCGTAATTGGCGGATTTGCGGCGAATATCTTCATCGGCAGGGATCGCTGCGAGCACGGGGATGCCGACAGCTTCGGCAAAGGCCTGGGCTTCGCCGGTGCCATCATCCTTATTGATCACGAGGCCAGCGACGCCCACATTGCCGCCGAGATTGCGGAAATAATCAACCGCCGAGCAGACATTGTTCGCGACATAGAGCGATTGCAAATCGTTCGAGCCGACCACGATGACTTTCTGGCATAAATCGCGGGCGATCGGCAGACCAAAGCCGCCGCACACCACGTCACCAAGGAAATCGAGCAGCACGTAATCGAAATCCCATTGGTGAAAACCGAGCTTATCGAGCAGTTCGAACCCGTGAATGATGCCGCGCCCGCCGCAACCGCGACCAACTTCCGGCCCGCCTAATTCCATGGCAAAGACGCCATCGCGCTTGAAGCACACATCGCCGATTTGGACGGCTTCGCCTGCGGCTTTTTTGCGCGAGGAGGTTTCGATGATGGTGGGGCAGGAGCGGCCACCAAATAGGAGCGACGTGGTATCGCTTTTGGGATCGCAACCGATCAGCAGCACGCGCTTGCCGAGCTGTGACATCATGTAAGAGAGATTGGCGAGGGTGAAGCTTTTACCGATGCCGCCCTTGCCATAGATTGCGATGATCTGGGTTTTTTTGGGCGACGCCGCGCTGAGGCTGGCGGCGATGTCAGTATCCGGGGCGATGCGGCCAGGGTTGGCGTTCATGCGCTATGTCTCCAGTCGATGAGCAGCTTCAAACAATCGGCGGCGCCGAAAGCGGTATGGTAAGCGTCGGCCGCAGCGTGGGCCGGGGCGTGATGGGTGATCAGCCCGTCGAGCGAGAGTTTTTGGTGTTGCAGGCAGGCCAGCACATGATCGAGGTCGGCGGGCTGCCATTCGGCGGCGATGGCGATGCTGGCTTCACGCATGAAAGCCGGCGCGAAGGCGAAATCGAGCCGGCCAGGGTAAAAGCCGGCGAGCACGATCCGCCCACCCCGGGTGAGGCGCGCAACCACGAGATCGATGATTTTGGCATCGCCACTGGCATCGATCACGCAGCGATAATCGCGGCGCTGATCCGCCTCGGGGTGGAGGACGTGGTAGCCAGCCTCGCTCTCCTGGCGTGCTGGATTGGTCTCCCACACGATCGGTGCATGACCGGCGGCGACGGCGAGGCGCGCCATCAGGCGCCCAAGCACGCCATGGCCGATAATCAGGTCCGGCGCTTGGCCAGCGATGGCGAGGGCATGTTGGGCGGTGGCGGCGAGGGCGAGCAGCACACCGCGATCGCCGAGATCGGCATCGATGGTGATCGCACGGGCGGCAGGCAGCACCACCCGCGCGGCATTGCCGCCGAACAGGCCGCGCACATCGCCAAAGCAACGTGCGCCGGGCACGAACACGGTTTGGCCGATGCGGGCTTTGGCAGTGCCGAGAGCATCGGTAATGCGTCCGACCGCCTCATAGCCCGGCACCAGCGGATAGCCCATGCCGGGGAAGGGCGGCATGGTGCCAGACCAAAGCAGCTTTTCGGTGCCAGCGCTGATGCTGCTCCAGTCGATCTCGACCAACACATCGCCATCGGCCATCGGGTCCAACGTCAGGCGGCGCAAGGCGACCTGCTTGGGCGCGTCGATGACGACGGCGAGGCTATCGAGGATGGGTGACTGGGGCAATTGTTTCTCCGGTTAATTTTTATCGGCGGCGCGGTGCCATCGACGATGGCTTGACTGTCAGATTAAACCGACACGTAAACTTGTCAATCAAAACTTACATATGGAAGTGAATTGACCCGATTTCTTTTCATGATTGGCGGTCCGCCGCCGTTGCGACCATGATTGAGGTCAGCAAAGGCTGGCTGGTCTCGATTGAGCGCGGGTGCGCGAATCCGGCTTGGCGCAGCATCGCGGCGATTTCGGCGGCGCGACGGGGGCGGCCGCGCCCCATGGCCCGGAGATAAAAGCCAAAATAGGCGTCGCCCATCGCGGCGGCACCCTTCGCACCGGCCATCGGTTCGGCGATCAGGATGATGCCGCCGGGTGCCAAGGCGGCGCGGGCGTTGGCGAGCAGGGTTTGGGCTTCGGCGTCGTTATGGTCGTGCAGAACCCGCACCAGCGTGATTAAGTCGGCACCCATCGGGAATCCGCCTTGATGCATATCGCCGCCGAACACGTGAGCGCGCGCGGCCAAGCCATGAGCGGCGAAACGTTGTTCGGCCAGGGCGGCAACCGGCGGCAAGTCGAACAAGCGCAGCGCCAAATGCGGTGCGTGCGCGGCGAGTGCGGTCAGGAAACTGCCATCGCCCCCGCCGATATCGAGCACCAGCCGATGCTGGCGAAACGGATAGGAGGCGAGGATTTCGGCGGTGACCATCGGCTGAGAATCGGCCATCAACTGCGAATAGGTGCGCGCTTGCTGCGCATCGGCGCCGTCATATGGCCAGAACTGGGCCAAATCGCCGGGCTCTTCACGCCGCAACAAAGCGAGCGGATCCGCGAGGTCGCGATAGAGGATTTTATGGTGCCTGATCATCGCGACCGCGCCGGGATTGCCGCGCAGCGCGGCACCGAGGGGGCCGAGCCTGACCGTTTCGCCCTCGAGTTGCAGCAGGCGCAGCGAGTCGGCACCGCGAAGCAGACAGAGCATCGCCGATTGATCGAGCTGATGGGCGTCGGCGAGCAGCGCAATCGTATGGGGGCCGCTGGCCAGCGTTTCGAACAGATCAAGCTCGACGCAGGCGGTGAGAATTTGAGTGTAGACAAAGCCGGCGCAGAGATCGAACAGCGCGTTGGCCTCGCGCCGCGCCATCGGGCGGGTGAGGGGAAAGCGTGCCGCTCGCTGCTGAAACCGGGTATCGGCCAGCAGCCGGTCGCGCAGGCTGCGCCAACGCTCACGGGCGGCGGCGACCCAACTCATTGGCAGCGCGGGCAGGGTGGCGCCCATATTATGATCAGGCGGCGACCCGGGCCAGCGATTTCGGCACCAAGCGTTTCGCCTCCTGGATCATCAGGGCTTGCAGACCGGCGCGGCCAGGGCAAGGTGGGATTGAGGCGGCGGCGGCATCGGCGAGTTGGTCGAGATAATCGAGCGCGCCTTCGATGCCGCGCTCGCGCACCATGCTCGGGCGGGCTTTGGCGGCGTCGCGTCCGGGTAATTTGCCGGATTCGGCGAGCGAACCGGCTGCATCGCATAGATCATCGGCCACTTGATACGCATCGCCCAAGGCTTCGCCTAATCCGCGCCACGGATCGGCGGGTTGGCCCGCCGCCGTCGCCCCGGCCATCGCGGCACCGGCGAATAAGGCGCCGGTTTTCGCGCGTTGATAGCGTGCGACATCGATTTGCGCCTCACTTTCCCAGGCTTGTCCGGCGACGATGCCGCTCGGCATGCCCACGGCTTGAGCGATGATTAAGGTCAACGGGGCGAAACGCGTCTGATCGGCCATGCAGCCATGGGCCAATGTTTGAAAGGCCAGCACGATCAGCGCATCACCGGCGAGCACGGCGATGGCCTCGCCGAAAGCGGCATGGACGGATGGTTTGCCGCGCCGCAAGCTCGCATCATCGAAACAAGGCAAATCATCATGCACCAAGGACGCACAATGGAGCAGTTCGAGCGCGGCACCGGCCGCGATGGCCGGGGCAAAGGCGGTGGCGCCGCAAGCCGCTGCAACCGCAATGGCGAGTCGCGGTCGCACGCGGGCGCCGCGCGGAAATAGTGCGTGGCGCATGGCGCTTGCCAGCTTGGGCGGTGCGCCGTTGGCTTCGGCGCGGAGCATCGCACCTGTTAATTCGGCTTCGATGAGGGCGAGTGCGTCCATGCGAGCCTCCCGGCAACTGTCAACTTAACTTGTCATTTAATACTGTGATACGAGATTGACAGATGGTCAAGCGATTTCGCATACTGCAACGCGCAACCGGATCGGATGCGCTCAAAGTTCGATTCGACTGAGAAAATTATGCGATAAACGCCTCAAATTACTCACGTTAAGGAGTGCGCCAGTGCGCGTCCGTCGTGCCCGGCCCGATCAAGAGAGTGCTGCGGATGGACAGGGCGCAGCATCGCGGGGGTCAAGCCTGCCGATTGTGGTGATCGGCGCTGGCATGGGCGGGCTGGTGGCGGCGCTGGAGCTGGCCGTGGCCGGGCGCGATGTCATTTTATGTGAAAAGGCGGCACAGCCGGGCGGTAAATTGCGCCAAGTACGACTGGGTGACGCGATGATCGATGCCGGGCCGACGGTGCTGACCATGCGGCCCGTTTTTGAGCAGATTTTCGCTCATGCCGGTGCCGATTTATCGGCTTTACTCCCGCTGCGCCCGCTTGAGATATTGGCGCGCCATGTGTGGAGCGGCTCACAAGCGTTTGATTTGAATGCTAATCCAGAAATTAGCACAACAGCGATCGAAGCCTATTTCGGTGCGGCTTCGGCGGCGGGCTATCGGCGATTTTGTGGCCTGAGTGCGCGGATTTATGACGCGCTCGACGCGAGCTTCATGCGAATGCCGGTGCCGAGTCTGCCGGCACTGATTGCGCGCACTGGGATTAGTGGGCTGGCGGCGCTGCGCAGCGTCTCACCGTTCGCGAGTCTGTGGACGGCCTTGGGCAAGAATTTCCGCGATCCGCGCCTGCGCCAGCTTTTCGCCCGGTATGCGACCTATAGCGGTGCGTCACCCTTTTTGGCACCCGCGACGTTGATGCTGATTGCGCATGTCGAACAAAGCGGGGTCTGGCGGATTGAGGGGGGGTTGACCCGGCTGGCCACCGCGCTGGCCGACCTCGCGACAGCGCATGGGGCGCAATTGCGCTACGATAGTGCGGTTGAGGAAATTTTGATCGATCACGGGCGGGTGGATGGGGTGCGCCTGCGCGGCGGGGCAACGATTCGCACCGATCGGGTGATTGCCAATGTTGAATTAGGCGCCCTGGCGGCGGGGCAGTTCGGCGCGGCGGTGCAAACGGCGGTGGCACCGGCGGCGCGCGGCGCGAAACGCTCGCTCTCGGCGGTAACATGGCAGGTGGTGGCGCGCACGCGCGGATTTGCGTTGAGCCATCATAATGTCTTTTTCAGCGCCGATTATCCGGCAGAATTTGCGCAGATTGCGCGCGGCGCGCTGCCGGATGATCCCACGATTTATCTCTGTGCGCAGGATCGCCAAGGCAGCGCGACCGGCGATGAGATGAGTGGAGTCGAGCGGATGTTGGTGCTGATTAATGCGCCGGCCTTGGGCGATACGGCGCCGCTTTCGGAGTTGGCGTTGGAGGGGTGCTGGCGGCGGGTCATTGAGCGGCTTGATCGGGCCGGTTTGACGCTGGAGGTTGAGCATCGGGGCCGAACCGATCCGACCGGGTTTGCCGCGTCATTTCCCGGCGCGGGCGGCGCGTTATATGGCCGCTCGCTCGATGGCTGGCGTGACCCCTTTGCCCGGCCACCCGCGCGGACTGCGCTACCTGGATTATATTTGGCTGGGGGATCGGCCCATCCGGGGCCAGGATTACCGATGGCGGCCTTATCGGGCCGGTTCGCGGCGAGTGCGGTGCTGGATGACGCGCCTTGATCCGCTTTGATCAGGCGGTGCCCGACAATGGCTATGCGTGGTGGTATATCGATGCGATCAGCGATGATGGCACCGAGGCGTTGACCCTGATTGGCTTCGTTGGCTCGGTTTTTTCGCCCTATTATGCCCGAGCGATCAAGCAAGGGCGCGGGGTGGCCGAGCGATTTTGCGCGATCAATTTGGCGCTGTACCGCCCGCGCGCGGGGCGCTGGGCAATGACCGAGCGGAGCAGCGTGCAGCGTGATGCTGAGACATTATCGATTGGCCCGAGTGCGCTGCGTTGGACCGGATCGGCCTTGGAGGCGGAGATTTGCGAGGTGAGCGTGCCGGTGCCGCACCGTCTGCGCGGGCGCATCCGGGTGTTGCCGCAGGCGGTGGAGGCAACGCGTTATTTTCTTGATGCCGCGCAAAACCATTATTGGCAGCCGATTGCGCCCTGTGCGCGGATCGAGGTGATGTTTGAGCGCCCGGCGCTGCGCTGGAGCGGCCATGCTTATCTGGATCACAATGCCGGGTCCGAACCGGTTGCGGCAGCGTTTCGCGCCTGGAGCTGGTCACGCATGGCCAGCGGCGCGGGGGCGGTGGTTTGTTACGATGCGCGAAGGCGCGATGGCAGCGCGTTGGAATTGGCGCTGCGATTTTCGGCCTCTGGTGGGGCGAGTCCGTTTACGCCACCGCCCTTGGCAGCGCTTGATCGCACCGCCTGGCGGCTGGAGCGCGAGGCGCGGGCCGATCCGGGGGTGCGGCCCGAGGTGCGGCGGCGTTTTGAGGATGCGCCGTTCTATGCGCGCGCCCAGATCGACACGGTGATTGCCGGCGAACGGGGCGATTGCGTGCATGAGAGCTTGGATTTGGATCGGTTGCGCCAGCCGATTGTGCAAGCCATGTTGCCATTTCGGATGCCGCGCTGGGGTTAGATTTAATCGGCCATCAAAGCATGCACAAAGCGGCGAAATCGCCCCGGATCGGCGATGAATTGATCGGGGGCGGTTTCGGTGATCCCTTGGGTCAGATAGGCTATGGGTTGACCGCGCAGGGCGGCGATGAAGGATTGATCCGGCGCCATGAAGCGCAGCACGCCGATCCGTGCCTGGGCGGGCGCGAACAGGGCGAGATGCATCGCCGAGCCGGCTTGGCCCAAAATCAAGTCGGCATTGGAAATTCTCCGGACCTGCTCGGCAAACGCCAAGGTTTCCGGGTGCAGCACGGTGCAGCCAAATTCGACCTCAGCAATGCGGGCAATATCCGGCTCATTGAGCAAAACGCGTTGGGCCGAGGCGGGATTGCGATAGGTGCCGCGCGCGATAAAAATTTTTACACGGCCAGTTTCGCCGTCGCGGTGATCCGTCAGGCGGTTGGTGAAAGCGTTGAACAGCGTTGCGGTGTGTGGATGATAGCCGCCCGGGCGCAGCAGGTTCGGGATCAGGATGGCTTGATCGAGGCTGAGTTGTTCCTGGCGCGAATCAAACCAGATGGCGCGCTCTTCGGTGATGCCGAATTGTGTGCGCAAGATGGTCAAAAACCAATCGGGCATGGCACGGTCAAGCACCGGCATTGCCCCGTGCAGCGACGGGCTGTGCGCCTGTGCCAAGAGCAGTTTTGGTAGCATTTCGATCAGGAAATGGCCGAAAACTTGGATCCCCCAGCCGAGAAAAATATAGGCTGGCCTGGATTCGTGGCGGCGGGGTAGGGCGCGTGGCGCGGTGAGAAAATGCGCGGGCGCGGCGTGTAGCTGCTCGATCACATAGGCGGGTAGAATTTCTGGGCCGGTGAGCAAATGCCCATCCTGCCAGATCAGGCCGTGAGCGCTCAGGGTCAGCGCGATTGGGCCGGTGAAAGCGAGGTCGAACGCTGGACCGTCAAGCCCGCCGCGATGCAGATTGACCCAGGCTTCATCAACCAAATCAGGATCGGTTACCGCAAGCGTTGGCACGCGCGCAGGCTTGGCCACCGCCGCGATCCGCAGCCGCTGGACATGGGTGCGATTGACCCGCACCCAGCCCGGCATTGGAGGCAGCGCCACCGTGGGAACCGGCAGCGCTGTCAAACAGCTTGACCCATCCTGGCGTTCGGACCGGGCAGATTAATGCTCGTAATGCTCGGAGACCAGACGATCCAACAAGCGCACGCCGAATGCCGTTGCGCCTTTCGGGGTGACGCCGCCAGCCTTGGTGGCCCAGGCCATGCCGGCGATGTCCAGATGCGCCCAGGGCATTTTTGCCGATGATGTATCGACGAAACGTTGCAAGAATTGCGCGGCTGTCACCGCCCCCGCACCCCGCGAGCCGCTGATATTTTTCACATCGGCGATATCGCTATCGAGCAATTTGTCATAGGCCGGGCTGAGCGGCATGGGCCAAATTTCCTCGCCGGTTGCGGTGCCTGCGGCGACCAATTGTTCGGCCAGGTTTTCGTCATTGCAGAACAGGCCGGCATGCTCATGGCCGAGGGCGATGATGATGGCGCCGGTCAGGGTCGCGAGATCGATCATGAAGCGTGGGGCGAAGCGTTTTTGGGCGTAGGCCAGCACATCGGCGAGCACCAAGCGGCCTTCAGCATCGGTATTCAGCACTTCGATGGTTTTGCCGGAATAGGATTTGACCACATCGCCAGGGCGCTGGGCGGTGCCGGAGGGCATATTTTCGACCAACCCGATTAGCCCGACCGCATCGACGCGCGCCTTACGGCCGGCCAGGGCAGCCATCAGACCGACAACGGTGCCCGCGCCGGCCATGTCCCATTTCATGTCTTCCATGCCAGCGGCTGGCTTGATCGAAATACCGCCCGTATCAAAGGTGACGCCCTTGCCGATGAACACCAGCGGATCATGCGGCTTGGCTTTGCCAGTTTTTTTGCCAGATTTGGCGCTGGTTTCGGTGCGCGAAGCCCCGAGCCACTGCATGACCACCATGCGCGGTTCATTGGCGCTGCCTTGCGCGACGCCGAGCAGGGCGCCGAAGCCGAGTTTCTCCATATCATGACGATCAAATACCTCGACTTTGACACCGAGCGCTTCCAGCGTTTCGGCGCGGTCGGCGAACTCGGCGGGGGTCAGAATATTGGCCGGTTCGCTGACCAAGTCGCGCGTGCGCTCAACGCCGGCGGCGAGGGCTGCGAGCGGTGCGAAGGCCGAGCGTGCGCGGGCCAAATCAGGGGTCAGCAGCGTGACATGGCGGAGTTTAGCCTTCTGATCCGGTTTTTTTTGCGTGTGGTAATGATCGAACCGGTAGCTACGCAGCCGCGCGCCGAGGGCGGCATGGGCGAGCAGGGCGGGGCTGAGCGCTTCGGCGATGATGGTGCCGTGCGCGTCTTTATTCAAGGCGGCGGCGGCGGCGGCACCGGCTTGTTCTGCGCGATGCGGCGTTAATTCATCGCGCTCGCCCAAGCCGACGACCACGACCCGATCAAGCCCGGCACCCGGTGCCAGCAGCGTCGCGGTTTGTTCATGCTTGCCGGTGAACGAAGCGACGCTCAGGGCGCGGGTCAGTCCGCCATCCAGCGCCTGATCGAGAGCGGCCGCCAGACCATCAAGCTTGTCATGGGGTGCGAGCAGGAGGGCGACGGCGCCCGATTGCGGCAAAACGGGCTTGGCAAAGGTGATATCGATCATGACGCGGTTCCCCATAGCTGAATGGTTGTGACGATGTCTGTCATGCTTCTATCCGCGATTACGCGAAGCTGCAAAACAATGTCGCGCAGGGTGCAAGGGTTCGTGGCGCGTGACTTGGCGTTTCGCGGCCTAGCCTGTATCAGACCGCGATGCAGTCCTTACCTGATCGATCTATTGATTTGCCGTTTTTGCTGGAACAGGCGGTGCGCCTAGTTGGCGCGGCTTCTGCCGAGATTCTCGCGGTGCGCCGGGCTGGTTTTGCGGTGGATCATAAAGAGGATCAATCGCCGGTCACCATCGCCGATATGCGTGCGGAGCGGTTGATTGTGGCGGGGTTGCGCGATGCGACGCCCGATATCCCGGTGATTGCAGAGGAGGAGGTGGCGGCCGGACGGATGACAAAGCCGGGGCGTTGCTTCTGGCTGGTCGATCCGCTGGATGGCACGCGCGAATTTGCCGCCGGGCGCGATGAGTTTGTGGTGAATATCGGCTTGGTTATCGACGGTCGGGCGGTTTTGGGTGCGGTGGCCGCGCCCGCGCAAGGGATGATTTATGGCGGCATCGTGGGGCGTGGCGCCTTCTGTCAGCAGGATGATCGGCGCCAGGCCATTCACGTGCGCGCGGTGCCGACCGAGGGCATGACCGTGTTCGCTTCGCGCCATTATGCGGATGATCCGGCATTAGAATCTTGTTTGGCGCGTTATAAAGTTGCGCATTTGACCAATATCGGCTCCGCGCTAAAATTTTGTCGGATTGCGGAGGGGGTGGCGGATTTCTACCCGCGCTTGGGACGTACCATGGAATGGGACACGGCGGCCCCGCAGGCGCTGCTCGAAGCCGCTGGCGGGCGCGTTGTTGTCGCGGATGGTTCGCCCTTGACCTATGGCAAATCCGGGTTCGAAAATCCGCATTTTTTCTGTTACGGCGCAGCGTGATTGGCGGGCCGGATACCCGCCTAGGTTGTTTTTAACAATCTGTGTTTGTCGTCCGCTATCGGCTCTGGTCGATTCTCGTTTCGGCCAAAAGATCAAACGCGACTTTCAAATTGATGAATAATCCGACATAGTGCTAACGTCAGCGCCTCGCAAAGGGTGGACCCGGTTGTTATTGGGCACCTGAGCCGTGGGCGAAATGATATTTTACGACGGCAATAATTTTGAGGATTGCGGGAATGGACGGTCAGGCTAGGCATGACACGGGATGGCGCTCACGGCGGAAAACGCTCGCCTATGGCCTTGCTTGCGCGGCTGTTGGCGCGGCACTGACCGGCCAGGCTGCCGCGCAATCACCGTTGCAGTCGCCGGGTGCGGCGGTGCCGCAAGTTTCGCCGTTGGAGCATATTTTGCCGCCGTCCAAGCCGAAATTGGGCGCGGGCTTGCCGAGCTTCCAGCCGGTGGGACCGGCGGCGGCGATGCCCAACGAGACGGTATCGATTAACGCGGTGACCACCATCGGCGTTACCGCGTTTCCGGCGGCCAAATTGGCACCGATCACGGCGGGTTTGACTGGGCCGGCGGTGAGTTTAGCGCGCATCGATGCGGCGCGGCGCGGGTTGCTGAATTTATATCGCGATCATGGTTACGTGCTGACGGCAGTGTCAGCAGAAATCAACAAGGCTGGTGATTTGCGTTTCATTGTGACCGAAGGGCGGATCGTCTCGGTCAAGCTTTCGCGCAATATCGGCCCGGCGGGCGCTTTGATTCTGGGGTTTCTCGATCACCTGACCCATGAGCGGCCGGTGCGTGAAGCATCCCTCGAGCATTGGCTGTTGTTGGCCGAACAGACGCCGGGCGTTGATGTGCATGCGGTTTTGGAGCCTAACGCGGCGGCACCGGGGGCGCTGACATTGGTGGCGGAGGTCAGTCACAAAGTGGTTGGCGGGCTGCTGACTGTGGATAATCGCGCCTATCGCGATACCGGGCCGATTGAAGCGTTAGGGGTGTTTGATTTAAACAGCCTCACCCGCTTTGGCGATCAGACCCAATTATCATTGTTTCATACCTCGCATGGCACCGATAATTTCGGCCAATTCACTGAGAGCTTTTTTGTTGGCACGGATGGGGTGCGCGTTTCGATCTATGGCGGCACGGGCCGCGCGCAGCCGACAGGGCCGCTCGCGCTGATCGGCTATCACAGTTTTATCACGTTGTTTGGTGCCAGTGCATCATATCCGCTGCTGCTGCGCCGGGGTGAGGCGCTCACCGGGGTGGTTAAATTCGATGCCTCCAACAATGTTATCGACACCCAGGGCAGTTTGGCGAGTGATGATGCGGTGCGGGCGGTTCGCGCGGAGTTTGACTATGATATTTCTGACAATGCGCTGGCTAATCGATCAGCGTTGACCTCGATGCAGGTGACGTTTTCCAAGGGTCTGCCATTTTTGGGGGCATCGGCCAATCGGCGCTCAGCCCCGCCATCGGGGCGGTTGGGCGAGCGGATCGATTTCTGGAAAATTGATGCGTCATTGTCGCGCATGCAAACATTATTCTCGCCTTGGGCCGGCGCCAGCGTTGATCTTCGTGCTGCAGCCGGTGGGCAGTTCACGACCGACATATTGCCGACCTCCGAGGAATTTTATTTGGGCGGCAGCCAATTCACCCGTGGGTATTATTCTGGCCAGGTGACGGGCGATAAGGCGATTTATGCCACGGCGGAATTGGATTTGAACACTGGCCTCAATTTCCGCGTCTTTGGCCGGCGGGTTGAAACAGGGGCGCAATTCTATGGCTTTTATGATTACGGTGAAAACTTCCAAAATGATCAGATTGCAGGGCAAGTTTCCGCCAATCATCGCCTTGCCAGCTTCGGTGGTGGGGTGCGGTTGGGATTGACGCGCTATTTAGAGCTTGATGTCGAGGGTGTTCATCGGTTGGTGACGCAGCTTGTACCGGTCGGGGCGGGTCAGCCTTTGTCGGAAACGGCGATCTATTGGGCGGTAACGGCGCGTTATTGAATGTCTGCTCGGTGCGAGCAGCGTAAGGGGTGATGCAGATGGTTGAGCAAAACGCTTGGCGGCATGGTGAGATCGGCAGCAAGTGGCGGGTGCGGCGCGCCCATCGGCTGTTATTGGCCAGCACGGCTCTATCGGCGGCAATTTTGCTCTCGACTGCGGTGGGCCGTGCGCAAACACCACCGCTGCCGCCGGCGAATATGACGCCACAAGGTGGGCAAGTCGTTGGTGGATCAGCCACGATTGTGCAAGGAAACGCGAGCACCACGATCAATCAGGCGAGCGAGCGGACGGCGATTAATTGGCAGAGCTTCAATGTTGGCTCAAATGCGCAGGTCACGTTTAATCAGCCGAACGCGCAGGCCGTCGCGTTGAACCGGGTCATGGCGAATAATCCATCGGTGATTGCTGGGCATATCAACGCCAATGGCCAAATTGTGCTGATGAACCAGGCGGGTGTGGTTTTTGCCAAAGGCGCGCAAGTCAATGCCGAGGCGATTGTGGTCTCGACTGCTGGTATTTCGACCAAGAAATTCATGGCTGGTTCGACCGATTTCAACCAGGCCCCGCATCCAGGGGCCTCGATTGTCAATGACGGCACGATTACGGTGAAGCAGGCCGGGCTGGCTGCTCTGGTAGCGCCGCAAGTGATTAATCATGGGTTGATCACGGCGAAATTGGGGCATGTTATTCTCGCTGGCGCCGAGACATTCACCCTTGATTTATACGGCGATCATTTGATTTCGCTTGATGTTACCAAGGCTGTGACCAAAGTTGACCTCGGCGGTAAATCCGTCAATGCGCTTGTCACCAATGATGGCGTGGTGATTGCGGATGGTGGCACGATCCAAATTACGGCGGCGCAGGCGGATCAATTGGTGCAATCGGTGCTCAATGTTGGGGGGGTGTTGCGTGCCGATAGTGTGGGGCAGTCGAAAGGCAGTATCCTGATTCAGGGTGTTGGCGGTGACATTCAGATTGCGGGCAATGTCTTGGCGCGAGGCACCACCCCAGGTTCCTCCGGCGGGACGATCGGGATTGATGCGACCGGTGCTGTTAGTGTCAGCAGTGCGGCGCGGATTGATGCTTCAGGTGCCGCTGGGGGCGGGGTGGTGGCGCTTGGCACCAGCGTGCAGCGTGCGCAGCAAGGCCCGAGTGATAAGACGGCGCCGCGCGCTGCCTCGGTCAGTGTGGCGCAGGGAGCGGAGATTAGCGCCGATGCCACGCAATCGGGCAATGGTGGTCAGATTGTGCTGCTCTCGCATCATAAAACAACGCAAGCAGGGACTATTTCTGCGCAAGGGGCGGGGAGTGGATATGGCGGCACCGCCGAGATTTCCAGCGATGGGATTATTTTGCTCTCGGGCACTGAGAATGTTGGCGCTCCATCCGGCCATGCGGGATCGGTGCTGCTTGATCCGGCGACGTTGATTGTTGGAACGCTGAAGCGTGGATCGACATATACGACGATTAGCGGCACGACTAACGGAACGGTCGTTACGTATGGCAACAATTCTGCGTCGCCCACAGCTAGCTATGTTGACGCGTCGATCCTTAACGCTATCCCATCGGGGACGATTATTCTGCAAGCGGCCTCCTATATCGGGGTGAATCAGGCAATCCACTTAAACAGTAACGTTGCGGCAATGACCCTGTCGAGCGGCGGTTCGATTGACGTCAATCAAATTATTTCGCTCAACGGAAATCTGGAGATTAACGCCGGCGCTGGCATTTTGATCGACCACATCGGAGGGAATGGTGGCATCACGGCTAACAATTTATCGCTGGTCGATACGAGTTCAACTGACGGCATTACACTCGCCGCGCCAATATCAGTGGGAACTTTGTTCGCTGCGTCGGTCGTGGGTGGTGGATTAATCGAGCAGGTTGGTAGCCACGGTGGTTATTCGGGAACGCTCACCGCAGCGACTTTGACGTCCGATGGTGGAACGATTGATGGTGGCGTGACGCTTGGAAATACCGTGAACACGATCGGCACTTTGGGAGGGCTAACGATCAGCGGGGGAACTGGCAATATTGCGACAAGTGGATCATTGGTGCTTGCTGGAACGCTCGCGGATATCGGGCAGGCGATTACTCTGAATGGTAATCAAGGTATAACGGAGAACGCGGGCGGGGTCATTGACCTCGGTGCAAGCGGTTATCTTTCTATAATTAACCCCTCGTCGAAACATGGTATTGTCCTTGGCAATAGCTTGAACCAATTTGGTTCTATCTCAGGGATTAGTGTATCACGTGCCGATATTACTCTGGCCGATAAATCAACGCTTATCCTGAATAATTATCTATCGGCGAAAAATATTGCGTTGTATGGGAAAAGTGTTGCGATAAACTCCAGCCTTGATGCCGCGAACGCCCTAATTTTCGGCGGCAGCGGTTCATTCAACGAATTATCGGGTGCCTCGATTACAGCGGCGACGATTGAGTCCGGTTCTGGATTGCAGGGCACTGTCAATCTCACACAGGGATATAATTCCGTTGGTGCCGTCGGTGCTTTCAGTATTGCGAGTTCAACTGCAGGAGGTGGTTCATTTTCGTTGGTTGATCATGGATCACTGGCGATCAACGGGCCTGTCAACGCTGCTGGTAATGTAAGTTTCTATGCCGCAACGATAGGGGTATCAGGCACGCTCGACGCCGCTGGGATAAGCTTGACGAGTGCGGGGGCAAATGCCGGTGGCGTCTCGGCGCAAGCAGGTAGCACAATCAGCGCCTCGGGGACGATCTCGATCCGAAGCAGTGCAGGCGTCAGTCTTGCGGGTACGATTGATGCCGTCGATCTTTACGTGACTGATAGTAATAACAATGGGTATGGAGTAACCTTCTCTGGACCGATCCAGGTTGGATCATTGTTCTCGGCAACGATCACGTCGGGCGGCTTGGTTGACCAGAAGGGCGGAGTACAGAACCCGGCTTATTTGGGCGTTTTGACAATTGGCACATTGTCATCGGGTGGTGGGACGATTGGTGGCGGCGTTTTGTTGGGGAATGCGACTAATCAAATTGACACAATCGGCGCCCTGAGCGTTTCCAACGGTTCTGTGGTAATCGGTGACCGCTCGGCTTTGACGCTGAACGGGCTTGTCGGCGCGGGTGGTAATTCTGTTTATCTAATTGATTCTGCTGGGATAACCGAATCATCGACGGGTGGTATCGTTGCGAACAGCCTATCCTTGGCAAATGCCAGTGCAGCCATTGATTTGGCAAGTACGCTGAATGCGGTTGATAATTTCGCAGGTGTTTCACTGAGCAATGGCGAGTTTTCATTACTTGACTCTGGCACATTGGCCGTAACGGGGTCCGTCGAGGCGCCCTCGGTATTGCTAGGTGCAACGAGTTTGGATCTAGCGGCTTTGGTCAGCGTCGGAAATGAATTGACGCTCGCCAGTGTTGGCACGAATGGATCATATGTCTCGCAAAGTGGCACTGGATCGATCATTGCAACAACGCTGACCACCGGTACTGACTCGTTTATTGGCGCTGTGGATTTGTCTGCACCAGCGAATGCCATTAATACTCTGGCTGCGTTTTCGACGACCGGCGCATTGATACTTGATGAAGCCAGGTCGCTCACCATCGCTGGGTTGGTCAAGGCGAGTTCGATCAGCCTGGGCGCGCAAGGTGGTTTGAGTGAAAATGGGGGAACGATCAGCACGGGGCTATTTTCCGATACGGCACCGGGGACCGGGTTGACGTTGGGTCGTGCAAATACCATAGCAACACTGGCGGCGTTTAATGCCGGCACTAACGGGATTGATTTGAACGATCCGGGCGCGCGTTTGACCCTGTCCAGCGGGTCGTTTGATGCAAGCGAGATCACGCTTTCTGCTTATGGGCTAAATTTGGACGGTACGCTGAATGCGGGTGCTGGCACGGTGGCGCTGGGTAGCCGTTACGGCGTCACGCAAGGAACAGCGGGGGCAATTATAGCTTCGGTGTTGATGACTGACGGGACTTTGGCTGGCCCCGTCGCGTTGGGCGGCACCCATAATTCGATCAACACACTGGATGTGATGAGCCTGGGCACGTCGGGCAGCTTCGACTTGGCCGACTCTACAATGTTGACGATTGCTGGATCGCTGACCGCGACTGGCGTGACGCTCGGCAATCAGGGCGTCGATATCTTGGCACCGATTTCGGTGGGTACTGGCGTTGTGAGTTTCGCGGGCCAAGGCGTAATAACTGAGGGCACAAATGGCGCTGTAACAGCGGGTACGCTGGAAGGCACGGGCACGTTCGGTGCCGTCAATTTGGTTCCTTTTGGAACGGTCGTGAATTCAATTGGTTCTTTGGGTGGGATAACTGCGAGCGGCAATATTTCCCTCAGCACGTCTGGATCGCTGGTCATTATCGGTGGTGTCAGCGCCGCCTACACGCTTGCGCTTAGCGCAACAGGGTTGACCGAAACTTTGGGCGGCGCGATTGATGCGAACAGCTTAGTTGAGATATCCAGCTTTGCCAACGCGGTTGATTTGAGTGGTGCCAATAGCATCACCAATCTTGGCAGCTTTGATGTCTTGTCCGGCAATTTTATCCTGCACGACAATAATCCGCTCAGTTTGAGCAATTTGCTTTTAGCGCCGAATGTTAAGCTGATTGATCCGGCTGGATTGACGTTTGGTAGCACGATCTCAGTGAGCACGGGTGGCTCCATTGCCCTGATTAGTGATGCGCTGAGCGATCCTTCCGGGGTTTTTCTGGCGCCGAGCGGCACGATCGCGGTGGCGCCTTATAACAACACAGCTTTGTATTTAGGATCGCCCGGGAATTCCCCGCAAGCGCTAAACATTTCGAATTCCCTGGCAAATGCGTTGCTGGGTTCGGCGCAATTGGTTGTGTTGGGATCAGCGACGGCAAGTGGCACGTCATTCGCTGCATCGTCGATTATTGGCGCTGGGGTGATTGGTACGGTGACGAATACGCTCGATTTATTGAGCGATGGTGCGTTCACCAATCAGGGAATGCTCACGGGTGGTGCTAGTTCTTCGTTGCTGATCGATGTGGCGGGCAGCGTTGATAACGCCGGAACATTGCAGGCAGAAACGCTCAATGTCGTTTCCGGCGGCTCGTTTATCAGCGGCGGCCTCATTGATGCGGTCATGATGGCGGGTTCGGCGGGTGCGGGTATCAGCCTAAGTGATCGTCTGAATTCGATTGATAATATCGGCGGACTCACTGCGGGGACGACGGGTATTTTAATTGATGATAGCGCGGGTTTGACGCTTGATGGACCGATTGTGGCGGGCCCAGCGGCGCCGATATCATTTCTGGTCAACACAGTGCAGGCGACGATTGGTGCGTCGATTTCGGACACGGGCGGAACAGTGTCGTTCGCGCCGTTGGGCAGCACCTATGGCGTGGTGATTGGGACTGGTGCGAGCACGGGAACGTTGGGTCTAGGCATCAATCTTCTCGGCGCGATTAGTCCCCATGTGGCGGCTTTGGTGATTGGCGATCATTATGCTCCTATATTAGCGGTCAATCAGGGTGTGTCGCTTGGGATCAATAATGTCTCTTTCGTGGCTAAGACGATTGATATTGGCGGTAGTTTAGTCGTTCCAGGGACGCTTGATTTGCTGGCCGGCGCAGGGGGAATCAGCCAATCGGCAGCGTTGAATGTTGGCTATTTGATCGGCACCGCGTCGGGCGGCGTGGTGTTGAATGATCAGACGAACCAAATCGGTGCGCTTGGCAACTTCACCGCCACATCGCAATATTTTTCACTTTTAGATAATGAAAATCTAAAAATTGCGGGAGCGCTGTTGGCCAGTACAGCTTCGATCTCGGCGCCCTCGCTTGATTTGACCGGCTTCATCAATGTGCCGGGCACATTATCGCTATCGGGCACCCACGGCATTGACGAACCGGGATCGATTACGGGCGGGGTGCTGATTGGCGGCGGTTCCGGGGCGGTATTCCTGACGGGTAGCAACTCGATTACCGATTTGGCGAATTTTAGCGTTTCAGGGGTGGCTCCTTTCGATCTGAGTAACCGTTCATCTCTCCTGGTATCGGGTTCGGTCGCGGCGGGCGATGTGACTTTGAGCGCCGCCGGGATGAGCATTTCAGGCACAATCACGACGCCTGGTACGCTAGCACTCGGCGGCTCTGGCGCGATTACCGAGACGGGTTCGATCAACGCAACCTCAGTCAGTTCGTCGGGTGCTGTTAGCGGGAATGTTACGCTGTTGGGCACGAACAGTATTGATAATATTGGGTATCTGACGGTTTCTGGCGGCCTTACTTTGAATGATTTGAGTTCACTGACCGTGGCCGCACCCGTGTATGCTGCTGCCGCGACATTGACGGCGGCTGGTATTTCCATTCCGAGCTTGATATCGGTCACCGGCGTGTTGGCGCTCAATAGCGCTGGATTGATCAAAGAGACTGGCTCGATTGATGCGGGAAGTTTGATCAATAGCGCGCCGAATAGCAGCGCGGTCGAATTGTACGGGGCCAATAAGATTGCCTATCTGGGATCATTCTCGCAATCGAGTGCAGGCACATTGGTGTTGGATGATAACCAGAATTTGACGGTGAGTGGACCGGTTTCTGGCGGGGTGGTGTCGCTCAATGCCGGTCCAGGTGTGAGCATCATTGGCACAGTCACGGTGAGCACGCTGGCGCTGGGCGGTAGTCTGGTCACTGAGGCGTCGACCGGCTCGGTTGATACTAATCTGTTGCAATCGGTGAATTCGATTTCAGGCAATGTGTCACTGGTTGGGATAAATTCGATCGCGCAGATCGCTGACTTTTTCGATAATGGCGCATTGGTTGTGCATGATGGCGCTGATCTGTTGCTGGGCGGCACGGTATCAGCCTTGAACGCGGCTTTTGTGGTGCCCTCGCTCACGATTGGGGGGCTGCTCAGTGTCAATCAAGGTGGCACGATTGACAGCTCAGGTTTGGTGAGCGAGCCTGGCAGCCTGACGGTCGGGACCAGTTTGAACGGATCGATTGGCGGTGATTTATCACTGACGGGCACCAACAATATCGCTTCTATTGGCGCGCTGACCGATAATGCCACGATTTATTTGACAGACAGCGCGCCCTTAACGATTGCGGGCACTTTGGATGCGCAGTCGGCGTTCCTCACCGCGCCATCAATGGCGATTAATGGATTGGTCTCGGCGACATCGACATTGGCGCTGGCAGGCAGTTCGGGTGTGAGCGAAGCAGGCGCAATCGATGCCGGCTTGCTCACATGGTCAGGTGCCGCTGGGCAGAATGCGCTGCTGACGGGAACAAACACGATTGCCATCCTCAGCAATTTTGGGGCGCCTGGTGCTGGCACACTGGCGGTGCGGGATAATGGGCTGTTGATGGTTGATGGTTCGATCGATGGTGCGGTGGCGTCGTTGGTGGCCGGGACGCTTGATTTGGCGGGCGCGATATCGGTGGCGAATAGTCTGGCAATCGGCGCTTCGAATTCGGTGAGCGAAGGCGGGTCGGTGATTGCGCCGACGCTTGTTGGACTGGGTATGATTGGTGGCAATGTTTCGCTCATCGGCCAGAATCGGATCGGCGCGTTGGGAAGCTTTAGCCAGGCTCCGACCGCGACGCTTGATCTGATCGATGCAAGCGCCCTAACAATCAATGGCGCCGTGACCGGCGGCTCTGCGACCTTATCGGCCGCAGGGCTGAACTTTACGGGTGCGGTTTCGATGCCGGGTACCTTGGCGTTGGCAAGCTCGGGGGGCGTTGCGGAGGTCGGGTCAATCGCGGCGGGGGTTTTGACCAGTGCAGGCCCGATTATTGGCAATGCCATCCTGACGGGATCCAACTCCATTGCGGTGCTGGGAAACTTCAACGATCAAGGATTATTGGATCTTGCAGACAGTGCGGGCCTAACGGTTGCGGGGCCGGTTTTTGCACCAACAGCGACATTGACGGCTAACTCGCTCGCGATTGCGGGTCTGGTGTCGGTCAGCGGCGCATTGGCGCTGAGCAGTTCTTCTGCATCAGGCGGGATTAGCGAAACCGGAACCCCAACCGGAACCCCAACCGGAACCATCGATGCCAATAGCCTGGAAAGTGCCGGCGTGAGTGCAGGCAATGCGTCCCTGACCAACGCAAACCTGATCGGCACGCTTGGGGCGTGGAATAATTCTGGCAACTTCGCCTTGGTGGATGATCAAAGCTTGATCGTCGCTGGCCCGTTTGATGCTGTGTCGGCGCATTTGCAAGCACCATCGATTGATTTTGCCGGTCCAGTCACCGCCAACACTGTGCTTGCTGTGCAATCCACGGGATCGGTGGTGCAAACCGGAGGCACAATCGCCGTGCCGACCTTGGTATCCGACGGGGTCATTGGGGGTTCGGTTGATCTGGGTGCTGGCAATGCGATTTTGAACCTGGATAGCTTTGCGGTGCAAGGCAATTTGTTCTTGCATGATGCTTCGGTGCTGACGGCGGGGGACCCGGTGTCATCGGCGCAAGCGATCACGCTTGATGCATCAGGGATTAATCTGGTCGGCGATCTGCAGGCGGCAACAAAGCTACTGCTAGGCAGCTCTGGCCCCGTCACCGAGGTGGCGGGTGCGACGATTAGCACACCGTTATTGGAAAGCTATGGCACGCTGGATGGGGCTGTGCAGCTGGATAGCCAGGCCAATCAAATTGGCTCGATTGGCCAGTTCTTGCTCCTCAATCAGCCTTTCTCGCTGATCGACAATCAAGCGCTGACGGTGATTGGCCCGGTCGCGGCGAAAGCGGTCAGTCTTACCGTGCAGGGATTATTAACGCTGGATGGCGTGGCCGGTGGCGGGTTGTATATTTCTGGTGTTTATGAAACGCCCCCCGGTGCAACTGTTGCACCAATCCCCACCAGCATTGACACGGTATTGACGATCAATGGCCCCACGCCGCAATTGGTGCAGACCGGCATATTCACCATTGATGGTCCGCCGTTGGCAGGAACTGGTGTTTATCCGAATTCCGACAATACGGTGTTCGTGTTGTTTGACCCGGGCAAATCAAATTCGGGATCGAACGCGACGTTCCAGAATTTGCAGGCGAACACAACAGAGTTGATTTTAGAACTCAATAGCGGCACCGCGAGTGGGCAGCTCTTTCTCAATCGGCTTTTGGTGGTGGGCAATGCTGGCGGGCGGATCAATTTTATTGGCACGCTTGGCGGCGTGGCGGGCACAGGCGCTGCGCATAATGGCACTGTGTTTCCATTTCCGAGCAGTAATTATCAATTTAATGCGTGCCCGATTGGCTCGGTGGATTGTACCATTTTGCCCATCGAAACCGTGCCGGAAACCAGCCCGTTGCTTAATTTTGATCTAACGCCGCCGCGCCGCCGCAAGCTTGATCGAAATGTGCGGCTGCCAGGCATTGCGGCAAGGGATTACTAATGTTCAAATTTTCGCTTCTAGCGTTTGGGTTGGCTGCCATGTTGGTGAGCTGCACGGCGCCACCGCCGTCCGCTTATGTGAGCGGCGGCGGGACAAAAGTTTCGACAGCGCGGATTGCTCTCGGCGCCAACCAAGCCGGTGAGCAATGCGCAGCGACGCGTGATGCCCACGGGGCGCTGATTTATTGCGGAAATTGGTCGCAGCCCAGTGCAACGGTGGTCGATGGGCCATCAAGCAATCGAGCTGGAATTTTGACGCTGGCCACATCGAGCGATTGGCGGGCCGGCATTGAGCAGCAATATGCTTGCGCCGCACCAACCGCGACATCGATTTTGAACGGCGATCCGGCGGAACTGCTGACATGCACGCAGCGCCTCGGAGGCTGGCCGCATGTGGCGTTAGTGGCATTGGTGCGCGGGAGAGCCTTTTATGCCGATGGGGTGCAGCCTGCTTTCCCGGTGATGCAACGGGCAATTGGGATCGCGGCGGGGGTATTGCCGGCCCGGAAGGCGCGGGCGTTGCCGGTGACAACGTCGGATCGGCTATTGGCCAATCGGTTGGCGGCTGAAGCGTTTAGCTCGGGTGATATTGGCACCTATGACAAACTGATGCGCGTGGGCGCCGAGGCCAACCAGCAGGAAGATTTCCCGGCTGCGATCACGGCGTATCGCGCGGCGCTGGCCTTGCAGCAAAAAACCCTCGGCATCGACAACCCCAATACCGTGACCGCGCTAACCGATTTGGCGTTGAATTTATCTGATGCCCAGCGATATCATCAGGCGGCCTCCTTATTTGCAACCGCCGAAACCCTGGCACCCCAATCAGCGGACCCGACAGCGCTGCCCGCCCTTGAGCATGCGCGGGGGCTTGATGCGTTGAACCAACATCACCCGCACCGTGCTTTGACATTGCTGCGCCAAGCAGCGCTCGAATATGCGGGGACGTTGCCGCCCGACTTGCTGCATCCGCACGGTGACCAAGCCTCGCACGCTGGTTTGTTCGGCTTGGCGCAAGGTGCCAGCAGCACGGCGCAATTGCTTACGTCGCAATCGATCGTGCTGGACCCGGTGACCCAGCTGCGCTTGCTCGGATTGATCGAATCACTGCGTTATCAAGCGATTGCTGCTTTAGAATTGCATCAAGCGAGCCGCGCTGCTGCGTTGATTCGGCGCGCCAATCAAATTGCCATCGGCAACGGGATTGCTCCGGTGGTGCTGAATGCCCGACTTGATCGGACTGAGGCCGCGATTGATGTCGCGAACGGGCAAGATGCCAATGCGGATGCGAAATTAAGCGAGGCGGGCGCCGGGTTTGCCAGGGCCTTGCCGGGGTCAAGGCCGGTTGCGGATACTGGATTGTTGCGCGCTGACGTGCTGGTGCGCCAGCACCACGAATCCGAGGCGGTGCCGATTTGTCGAAAATCGGTCGCGTTATTGACCGGGCTGCGGCTAGGCACCTCCGCGCAGCTCATTTCGCCTTGTTTAAGGGCGCTGGACCAACGAGCGAAACAAAACCAAGCCAAGGCGGAGGCGATCCATGCCGAGATGTTCGCCATGGCCGAGCTTGCGCAAGGCACCACAACCAGTGCTGAAATTGCCGAGGCGGCGGCGCGGCTCGCGGCAGGTGCTAAGAACCCGAAAGTTGCTGCCGCCATAAGGGCGCATCAGGACGCGGTCACGCGGTTGAACCGGCTCTATCGCCAGCGCGACCAACTGGCGCGGGCGCAAAAATCCGGCAAGCAAGTAACGCCCGAAGCCATCAAGGCGATTGATGGTCAAATTCGGGAAGCGACCGATGGGCTGAATGCCGCCGATCTTGCAGTGCAGGCAGCGGCGCCCAATTTCGGCCAATTGGTGCAGGCGGTGGTACCCGCGAGCGCCGTGCTCAAGCGGTTGCGCCCGCAGGAAGCGTTCTTGGATATCATGGTATCGCGGAACCATGCTTGGCTGTTTTATTTGAGCGACGACCAAGTGCGCGTGGCGCGCACCGGCACGGGCGATGCGACAATGACTAAGCTGGTGCAAACCGTGCGGAGATCGGTCGAGCCGACCCAAGCCGGTTTACCGCCCTTTGCCATGCACGCCGCCTATCAGATTTATCAGGCGACGCTTGCACCTTTTGCCGCGCCGCTCAAACACACCGATGCTCTGGTGATCGCGCCGTCCGGCTCGTTGCTCTCGCTGCCATTCGCACTCCTGCCAACCCGCGACGTTGCCCCCGACGCCTTGGCAACGGCCCCTTGGCTGGTGCGTGACGCGACACTCGATTACGTGCCAGCCGCCGCCAATTTCGTCAGCCTTCGCAAGATCGCCGGCACATCGACGGCGACGCAGCCTTGGTTTGGCTTTGGCGATTTCCATCAAGTGACCGACGCCCAAGCCGCAGCGAGTTTCCCGCCAGCCACGTGCGGAGACAGCGCGCGGCTATTTGCGGGTTTGCCGAACTTACCATCGGCCAAACTTGAGCTGGCAGCGGCCAGCGCCCTGTTCAAGGCATCGCCGCAGGATGAGCTGCTGGGGGCGCATTTCACCGTTCCTGCGGTTGAGCATGAGGATCTGGCACCGTTTCGTATTTTGCATTTTGCCACGCATGCAATTTTGCCGTCAGAATTGCCCTGCACCACGGAGCCCGCGATTATCACCTCAGCACCGCCCGGTGCGCCCTCAGCCGCCCAGGCGATGCTCACCAGCGCGGACGTGGCCAATCTTCATCTGAACGCTAATTTGGTCATTCTCTCCGCCTGTAATACCGGCGGCGGCAATGGGCGGTCAGGCGGTGAAGCGCTCTCGGGTCTTGCCCGCAGCTTTTTCTTCGCCGGCGCGCGCGCTTTGATGGTGACCCAGTGGTCGGTGAGCGATCAAGTGTCTGCCTATTTGGTCGCGACTGACTTGGCCCATGTGCAGCAAGGGCAGGGGGCGTCCGCCAGCTTACGCGAGGTGCAGCTCGCCTTGATTAATGGGGCAGGGCATGGCTTGCCCGCCGGGATTGCCGATCCGTTCTACTGGGCGCCCTTTGTGGTGATCGGCGATGGCGGGAAGGCGGATCGAACGGCAGCGTCATCACCCCCGGTTGGCAGCTTCAGCGGCAAGTCGTAACCTGTGGCGATGGATTTGGAACGGCTAGGCAAATACGAGATCAAGCGCACGCTCGGACGCGGGGCCATGGGCGTTGTCTATGAGGGGTATGACCCGATCATTGCCCGCCGCGTCGCGATCAAGACGGTGCGCGTTCCCGATCCAGACGATGTTGAGGCCCATGAGGATCTTGCGCGGTTTCAGCGCGAAGCGCAGGCGGCGGGACGGCTGAGCCACCCAAACATCGTGGGGGTTTTCGATACTGGCGAGGCTGATGGCGTCGCTTACATCGTGATGGAATTTGTCTCCGGCGCGACGCTGAAATCGTTTCTGGATCGCGGTGATCGCTTCACCGTGCCTGATGTCGCGCGGATCATGACCGAACTGCTCAACGGTCTCGCATACAGCCATGCGAACGGCGTGATTCATCGCGATATCAAGCCCGCCAATGTGATGATGACCGATAATGGTCAGATCAAACTTGCCGATTTCGGGGTTGCTCGTATCGAGAGCTCGAGCATGACCCAGGCTGGCACCATGATCGGCACCCCGTCCTACATGTCGCCCGAGCAATTTATGGGGCAAACGGTCGATGCGCGCACCGATTTATATTCGTGCGGCGTGTTAATGTACCAATTATTGACCGGGGAAAAACCATTCGAAGGCAGCGTGACCTCGGTGATGCATAAGGTGCTCAACACTGAGCCGCCAGCTCCATCGGCCTTGTCCATTGCGGTGCCGGCGGCGCTGGATGCGGTTGTTGCGAAAGCCATGGCGAAACGGCCTGAAGATCGATTTGATTCTGCTAGCGCGTTCAGTGACGCGATCAAGCAGGCGATGGAACCGGTTGCCGCACGACCCCAAGTGCCGCTTGCACCGGTTGGTGGGTTTGAGGACTATTCTGACGCGACGATGATCGCCAGTAATCTGACGCGCCCGGCATCGGCGGCCACCACCTCCTCCGCCAGCGCGGTGCGCCCGCCAGACCCGCCAGCTTCCTCGGCGCCAAGCCCCTCCAGTAAGCGGATGGTCTTGATCGGCGGCGGTGCTGCTGCTGTGCTGGCGCTCGGCGTCGTGGCTTTCTTCTTGCTCCAACCACCGCCCCCGCCCGTGCCCGCGCCCGCGCATCCACAGGCGCCGCCGCCCGTTTCTCAAGCGTCTTCCCCTACTCAGGCTCCTGCAATCTCGTCCGCCGGTAAGGCGATGATGTTAAAAACGATGACCAAGGCGAAGATCGAGGAATTAGTGGCGCCAGCCACGTGCTCGGTGGTTCATGCCACCATTGCCGATGATCGAGTGACACTGAACGGCATCGCCTCGACCCGGCAAGCCGCCGCGATTTATGCGGGGCTTCCTACAATCCCGATGCCCGCGCAGGACAATGTCGCACGCTTCGATGGACCTTACTGCGCGTTATTGACCACTGTGAATTTATACAAAGCCACGATCTTGCCGCCGTCTGAGCAAGCCCATGTCGCGCTGGCGAGCGGTGCCGCTCTGCTCACCAAGGGGCAGGCGATCACGCTCCGCCTGTCATTGCCTGCGTACACCAAATTTCTGGAAATTGATTACGTCTCGAGTAATGGCACTGTCTATCATCTGCCGCCACCAAAGACGCTCGCGCCGTTCATAGCGCCCAACACCAGCACGCTACCCCTCGGCCATGTCGGCCCCCCCTATGGCACCGATATGGTGCTGGTGATCGCCAGCGCGCAGCAGATTTTTCCCTTCGCCCGGCCCGCCGAGGAGCCGGTGCACCATTTCGCCACCGCCCTGAATTCGGCCCTCGATCAAATGCTCGATGACCACGGCATCACGGTTGGCGCAACCTTGGTCAATACGGCGGCGAAAAATGCGACTGGCAACAATCCGTAATGTGGTTGAGTTGATCGCGCCCACGCATATCGCTTCCCCACGTTAAATTCTTAGCTCGTGGCTTGATTGGCATCGAGCATCCGGCTGATCAGCCACTCGCCGTCGATTTTTTGCTCGGTCAGCGCCATGGCCAGGAATTCGCTGCCAAACACAGGTGCCGCAAAGATCATGTCCGGATGCACCCGGCGCACGCGGTCGATATTTTTGCGCGAGCTGACGGCGGCCACCAGCTTCGCCTCGGTGCCAAGCTCGCGCGCAGCGAGAATGACAAACGCGTTTTCCGAATCATCATCGGACAAAGCCAGGATTGCCTTCGCGACCGTTGCCCCTGCGGCGCGCAACGTCTCAAGATCAGTGGCGTCGCCGAGAATAATCTCGGCATCGCCATAGAGGCTGCTCTCAACCTCAATAATCGCGACCACCGGCTCACCGCGATTGCGCAGTTCGCGCGCGGTATTGCGCGCGAGCACGCCATCGCCCGCGATGATGAAATGATTGACATGGGGCATTTTTCGTTTCCGTTCACCAAGAGTGCGGGTAATCTGATTTTGCAGCACCGGCCCGAGCACCGCCGTTAACGCCGTTGCGAAAACGGTCAGACCCAGGACGATCAGCGAAATCACAAAAAATCGTGCATCCAAGCTATGCGGCACGATATCGCCGTATCCCACCGTCGACATCGTTTCTATTTCAAAATAAAGTGCTTCGGGCAAGGTCGTGATCGGCGGTGAAAACCCAGCGCCCAGCAAGAATGCGCCCAGCACCCCATAAATCAGCAGCACAATAACCGAGGCAAGAGCGAATAAGGTGCTGGCAGCCAGCGATGATCGCTGAAAGCTGCGGCGAAACACCACCAAAAAACACAGCAACACAATCACATAGAGCGATTGGTTGGTGATGATCGCGCCACCATTATGCACGGCCAGCACCAACTGCGACAGGGTCATGCCGATCGCCGAGAGCCAGGCAATGCGCGAGCGGCCCAGCAATCCGAGCGCGATCAACACCTGCAGAAGCCCAACAACCGCACTCGGGACGCCGGACAGGATCAGTGCGGGGATGGCCCCAGAAATAGGGTGTAGCGCGTCAAATAATTTTGCCAGATGCAGATGCAGATACTGGGCCGCAAAATGCCGGATCGTCGGCAGCAGGGCGAACGCCCCGGCGCCACCCACGGCCAGCGCGAGCGGCACCTGCGGAAACCAAATATCCATCCGCACTTGTCGGTACAACCGATTGCGCAGACGTATGACGCGCATGCGCCCATCACGCACATTGGCTGACAGACGCGTGATCACCAAACGATACCGACGAACATGTCCTGGCTCATGTCAGAAAACATGGGCAATGGGGCCCGCGGCTGCAACCGCTATCGATCGCTCGCGCGTGATTGCTGGTCACCGATCACGCTCCAGCCTTTGTTTGTCGATCAATTTCAGAGGTTCAGCGCGAATCTATCGATCCGACCGAAATCGATATTGATCTAGCCAAGCGCGATTTCAAACCGTTCGATCACGGTGTTGGCCAGGAGTTTGCGCGCCATCGCCTCGCCTTGCGCACGGGCGCGCTCAGGGTCGGTCTCGGCGATATCGAGCGTAATCACCTTGCCGACCCGCACCTCGCCAAGACCGGCAAATCCAAGTCCTTCAAGCGCATGCCCAATCGCTTTGCCCTGCGGGTCCAGCACGCCGTCTTTGAGCATCACCGTGACAATCAGCTTCATCGCGCCTTCCTCACTGCATCATCTCCGGCCCCTTCAAGTCGCGCACGCCGGCCTCGGGCAGAATTCCCAGCCGCTTGGCGACTTCCTGATAGGCCTCTTCAACCTTACCCAAATCACGCCGGAACCGATCCTTATCCATTTTTTCGTTGGTTTTCGTGTCCCATAACCGGCAATTATCGGGGCTAATCTCGTCCGCGAGGACAATCCGCATTTCCTCGCCTTCCCAAAGCCGACCAAACTCGACTTTGAAATCAACCAGGCTGATACCCACACCCAGAAATAATCCTGTCAGAAAATCATTAATCCGCAGCGTCATATGGACGATATCATCCATGTCTTGCGCGCTGGCCCAGCCAAAGGCGCTGATATGCTCTTCTGAGACTATCGGATCATTCAGCGCGTCATTCTTGTAGTAATATTCAACGATGCTGCGCGGTAATCGGGTGCCCTCGGCAATGCCAAGCCGGGTTGCGAGGCTACCCGCCGCGATATTGCGCACCACCACCTCAATGGGAATGATTTCCACTTCGCGGATCAGTTGCTCGCGCATATTCAGCCGGCGCACGAAATGGGTCGGCACCCCGATTTCGGCGATGCGTTGCATCAAAAACTCGCTAATCCGGTTATTGAGCACCCCCTTGCCGGTGATGGTCCCCTTCTTTTGCGCATTAAATGCGGTCGCGTCATCTTTGAAATACTGCACAAGTGTGCCCGGCTCCGGACCCTCGAACAGAATTTTCGCTTTACCTTCATAGAGTTGACGGCGCCGTGCCATGGTGACCTCGTGGATTAATGAAAGCGGGGCAGGGGTGCCGCGCTTATTCATAGTTCGGCTATACCGGTTTGGTGCGGGATGCGCCATGCCATCCGCGCATCGGCGCTGCTCGCCCGCGCCTCAGGCGCTGCGGCGAAACGCGGTGGGCAGGCCCGAAATTGCTTGATCAATCATGGCGCGATCATGCTCCGCATCGACCGTTTCGCGGAGCGAGATCTCGGTGGCCCGCACCGCCAAATCGGTCGCCCGCGCCCGCAATTCAGCCACCGCCGAGGCTTCCGCCGCCGCAATCCGATCAAGCGCCATGCGTTCGCGCCGTTTGGCTTGCAATTCAGCGTCTTTCATAAATTCGGCGGCCATATGTTCGGCCTCATGCGCAGCGGCAGCTATCATGGCCTGCGCACGAGCCTCGGCCTCGGCGCGGCGGCGCTCTGCGTCCTTCAGCATCGCCTCCGCCTCGGTGCGCAAATTGGCCGCCTCCTGCAACGCAGCCGCGATCGCAGCGCTACGTTGATCGAGCATGCTGACAATGGCACCGATAATTTTGCGCCCGAAAACGACCGCGAAAATGACCACCGCGACGGTGACCCAGAACGCGCCCTTTTCCCAAAAAACGCCGTGAAAATCAGCATATTCCATTGCGCCGTCCCTTTATCCCTGCGCCTGCGCGAGTGCGCGACCCAGCAATGCGCGATCCGCAGGCGCACCGGTCAGCCGTTGCACCAGCGCGTTGGCAACATCCTCGGCAACAGAGGGTAAGCTTGCCATCGCTGCCGCCCGCGATTGCTCGATGGCGGCTTCCGATTGCGCGATTTGAGCCATTAATCGTGCATTCTGCGCGTCGGCATGCGCCCGCGCCTCGGCTTTCGCCTTGGCGACGGCCTCGGCAATTGTTGCTTGGCTCGCATCGCGCGCGGCCTTGATCGCCCGGTTCAACGCTTCCACGGCTTGTTCAGCAGCGTCACGCGCTTGCTTCGCCACCGCCAAATCCGTCTCGATTCGCTTGGCCCGATCTTCCAGAACTTGACCAACGCGCGGCAACGCCCAGCGTGACAAGGCCAAATAGAGGATGACCAAAATCACCGCCATCCACACCAACTGCGAGGTGGTGAGTGGATTGGCGAAATCGAGCTGCGGCATTTTATTGGCCGCGTAGCCGCGCACCGGCAAAGTCAGGAGCAAAAGCCCCAGCGTTGTCGGGCTGGAAAGGAGGCGCACTTTCATCCGCAACGACTTAGGCGAACAAGATCAAGAACGCGATGATCAGTGCGAACAACGCAATCGCCTCGGTCAAGGCAAAGCCCAGCAACACATCGCGGAACAGCCGATCACGCGCCGCCGGGTTGCGGCCCGAGGCCGAGACGAAGGCACCAAACAAATTGCCAATACCCACGCCCGAACCAGCAACGCCAATGGTCGCAAGGCCAGCACCAATGTCACGCGCAAGCAGGGCAGTATCGATAACCATGGAGAGTTCCTTTCAAGAGAAAACAGAGCAAGATAACGAAAAAACGCGCCAAAACCTCAGTGCAAGTAAATCGCGTCGTGGAGATACAAGCATGTCAGGATCGCAAACACATAGGCCTGCAAGGCTGCCACCAATAATTCCAACCCGGTGATGGCAATATTGAACCCAAGCGGCACAATCGCGGCAACAATCCCGGCCGCGCCGAAGCTGCCGGCCAGCATCAGCATGAACCCGGCAAAAACCTCCCAAATCACATGGCCTGCCGTAATGTTGGCGAATAGTCGGACCGAATGTGAAATCGGGCGAGACAAATACGAGATCACCTCAATCGGGATCAGCAGCGGCAGCAGCCAAACCGGCATGCCAGGCGGCGCGAAAAGTTTGAAAAACTTCAAACCATGATACCAAAAACCGACCGCCGTGGTGAGCACGAACACGAACAGCGCGAGCGAGGCGGTGACCGCAATTTGGCTGGTAAACGCATAGAAATAGGGAAACAACCCCAGCAAATTACCAACCAAAATAAAGGAAAACAGGGTGAACACGAAGGGGAAGAATTTCTTGCCTTCCGGACCTGCCGTGTCGATCACCATGTGATGAACAAATTCATAGGTCATTTCAGCGATGTTCTGCATCCGGCCCGGCACTACCGCCGCTTGCCGCAAAGCCATCGCGAAGGTGAACAGAATCAACAGGACCGCAACCACCATCATTTGGTTCGAATTGGCAAAGCCGGTCATATGTCCCATCGCGCCCATACCCGGCATCAAATGAAACTGCCCTAGCGCGTCAATTTTAGCCAATCCCGCCACCTGCAATCCTTCCCTTTACTCTTTTCCAGACTGATCTTGACGCGACGTTCCCGCCGATCTGATCACATTCACGATCCCTGCCGCCGCGCCAATCGGCACGAAAATAATCATCAGTAACGGCTTGGTTCCGAATAACCGGTCCAGCCCGTAGCCAATTGCCACCGCAATCGCCATAGCCGCAACCATCTCAGACCCCATCCGCATCGCCAAGCTGAACGGATTAGGCCCAGAACTCTGGCCAGACCCTTGATGCCCTTGCGGATCATCATCCTGCTTAACGCCGGCACGAAGCCGCGCAGCCTCTAGTCGCTGGTCAAAGGAATCACCCGCGCGATCATCACGCTTCCGATGGTCCTGATCCATGCGCCCTCAATTGCTGCACAACCGCCGCGGCCGTTTGCTACCGAGCGCTGCGTGCGAAGTCAATGCGCTCACGCACTCGCGATGAAATTATATGCGCCGAAATCAATATGATTCGATCAAAAAGCGCCCTATTCCGCCGCAATCGATGCCCGTGGCGCGTCCGCCAGCTCAATCGCCGCCGTCAGGTCAACCGAGAGCAAACGCGAAATGCCGCGTTCCTGCATCGTCACGCCATAGAGCCGATCCATCCGCGCCATGGTCAAATGATGATGGGTGACCACCAAAAACCGCGTGCCGGTTTCGCGTTCCACATCGCGCAGCAACAAGCAAAACCGTTCGACATTGGCGTCGTCCAACGGCGCGTCCACCTCATCAAGCACCGCAACTGGCGCCGGGTTGCAGCGAAACGCCGCAAAAATCAGCGATAAAGCGGTCAGCGCCTGCTCGCCGCCCGACAGCAACGACAAGGTGGCTGGCCGCTTGCCCGGCGGTTCGGCGAAAATCTCAAGTCCCGCTTCCAGCGCGTCTTCCGAGCCAACCAGCGACAGATGCGCGCGCCCGCCACCAAACATCCGCTGGAACAACGCCTGAAAATGCCGATCGATTTCCACGAATTTTTCGCGGAGGCGCTCGCGCCCTTCGCGGTTCAAATGCCCAATCGAGCCGCGCAGCTTGGCAATAGCCTCAGCGATTTCGCCCCGTTCCCGATCAATCCGGTCAATTTCGGTCTCGATTTCCAAAGCATCTTGCTCGGCACGTAAATTCACCGGCCCCATATCCTCGCGCTCACGGCTCAGCCGCTCAAAACGCCGCCGGGCGCGCTCAGCCGATTCGGGACTCGGGTCGATCACCACCGGCAAAGCAGGGTTAGCCCCAAGCCGACCGATAATCCGCTCCTCAACGCTGCCCCACGCGTGATCCGCTTCGGTGGCACGGGCCAACGCCGCATTCAGCCGCTCGGCACCGGCAGCTTCCGCCGCTGCCGCCGCTGCCGCCTGCGCTTGCCGATCGCGCGCGGTCCGTTCCGCCGCGGCTAGGTCTGACGCAGCCTCTGCATGCGCGGCGCGTGCTTGGGTAAGAGCGGCCTCGGCGTCTGTGCGCGCTTCTGCGCCGGACTGGGCTTGGGCCAAATGATCGCGCTGCTGCATGGCTTCTCGCAGGCGCGCCTGCAAATCAACCATGCGTGCCGCCGCATCGCGGGCGCGCTCGGCCCATTGCGGTGCCTCATTGGCGAGTTGCGCATGACGCAACCGAGCGCGTTCCGCCTCATCACGGGCCTGCGTCAACGCGTTGCGCGCTGATTGTTCTGCAACGCGCGCCGCACTGGCCGCCGCGCGCGCCTGATCAAGGGCCGCACGCAATGGCTCGCTCGCCCCCGTCGCGCTCAGCGCCACTTGGGCCGCCTGCAAGGCTGCCTCAGCTTCGGCGCTCTCTTGGGAAAAACGCTCCCGCGTCTCGCTCAACGGCGCAACGCGGGCCGCCAAACGTTCGGCTTCCGCCTCGATCCGATTGGCCTGGGCGAGTTTGGTGGTGGCATCACTGCGCGCCCGATCAACGCGCTGTTCCGCTTCCCGGCGCGCCATACGGGCAGCGGCTTCCTCATCACGCGCCGTTCGCTCTTGCACGCTGGCGGCCTCGCGCGCGGCCTTGGCCGATTCTGCGGCTTGCGCACACGCAGCATGGTCGCGCTTGAGTTTCGCCAGCCGGTTCCGTTGCGCCAGCCGAGTTGCGACGTCGCTCGGCGCGCCGGCGCGCATCGTGTAGCCATCCCAGCGCCATAAGGCTCCATCGCGCCCCACCAAAATCTCGCCCGGCTGCAGCATTTCTTGGAGCGAAGCGCCGTCAGCCCCCTCGGGGAGCAGCAAAATATGATCGAATGCGCGGGCAAGGGCAGGGGGCGCGGATACATACCGGCTCAGCGTCTCCAGCCCACCCTCACGCGGTTTATGGAGCGGCAAAGCCCGCCAAAAACGCGGCGCCTGCGGATCAAGCCCGGCTGATAATTCTGCGGGCAAGGCTGCGCCCAAAGCCGTCTCCAACCCTTCGGCGACGTTGATTTGGTCGAGCACCGGCGCGCTGTCTCGGCCAAATTTTTGCGCCAACATCGCGACCAACCCATCACGCTCGGCGGTGATGCGCGAGAGTGCGGCCTCGGCCTCGGTCGCGGCGCGGCGCGCCGCATCGAATTGCTGCGAGGCCGCTTCGCGCGCCGCTTCACTGGCCTCGGCGCGTTGGCGCGCTGCGTCCAGCGCTACTTCGGCGGCTTCCCGCGTCGCCTCGGCAGCAACCGCGTGATCGCGTGCCGCTTGCAATTGTTCAGCCGGGATCAGCGTGGCGAGCGCTTGTTCATGCGCCCGGACCGCGTCACGGGCGCGGCTGGCAGCGCGGTTCGCCCGCTCCTGTGCGGCATTGAACGCAAGCTGTGCGGCATCCGCCGCCGCCTTATGCCCGGCCAGATTGGCCGCCGCCGCCTCGACGCTCGATTCCGCATCCGACAACGCGGGCAGTGACGCCGCCAACGCCGCCTCAGCCGCGGCAATCGCCGCCGGCGCGTCGTGCAAACGCTGATCCAACAGCGCGATCTCACTGCGCAACCGCTGGATCGCGGCATCAGCATCCTGACCAATCCGCTGGGCGTGCTCCAAATCGCGCTCGATTTGGGTCATCCGCTGGCCGATCTCAGCCTGGGCCGCCGCCGCCGCCCGCATGCTTGCCTCGGCCTGCTCGGCGCCAATCCGTGCCCGTTCGAGGGCGGTTCGATGTTCGGCTTCACGCGTGCGGAGCGGGGCTAGTGCCGCATCGGCACCCTCCGCCGCCTGCGCCGCTTCGCGCGCCTGCTGGCGCAACGCGGCGTCATCGGTCCGGGCCTGCTGCACCGCCTCATGCGCCTTGGCACGGTTGGCTTCCGCCAAAGCCCGTTCAATGGCGGTGGATTCCAGTTCGGCATCGCGAATGGCGCCCGATAGGATGCGATAGCGCGCCGCCTGCCGTGCCTGCTTGCGCAGCGCCTCCAGCCGAATTTCCGATTCGCCGCGTAACTCCTCGGCCCGCGCCAAATTTTGCTCGGCGGCGCGTAGTTTCAGCTCCGCCTCGTGCCGGCGTGCATGCAAACCGGCGACGCCAGCCGCCTCTTCCAAAATCCCGCGCCGATCCTCAGGTCGGGCCTCAATCAACGCGCTCACCCGGCTCTGACTGATAATGCCGGCACTGCGCGCCCCGGACCCTAAATCGGCGAACATCGTCGCCACGTCGCGCGCCCGCAATTCCCGCCCGTTCAGCCGGTATGTGCTGCCCGATCCACGCTCGATCCGCCGGGAGACCTCGATCGAATCCGCATCCTGAAACGGCGCCGGTGCGGTGCCCGCCGCATCGGCCAAACCGAGTGTCACCTCCGCGAGATTACGCGCCGGGCGTGTGGCCGTGCCCGCGAAAATCACGTCATCCATCTCGCCGCCCCGCAGCGATTTCGCACTCGCCTCGCCCATCGCCCAGCGTAACGCATCCACGATATTGGATTTACCGCAGCCATTCGGCCCGATAATCCCGGTCAGACCGGGCAGAATCTCCAGCATCGCCGGTTCGGCGAAACTTTTGAAACCAGCGATCCGCAGATGCGATAGGCGCGCGGTCAATGCAGCCCTATGCCTCCCCGATCAGTGAAGAAAATTGTTGAAAATCAACGGCGCCCGTATGTTTTTTGCCTTTTTGGGGAAAGTTTTTGCCCCTGAATATGAAAGTGGGTGTTCCATCAACCTTATAGACTTTTTCAGCATGCTTGCGTTCACCAATGATGAATTTCTGCAACGGCACACTAGACACCGCCGCGTTGAAGCTGGCCCGATCCATGCCGGCGAGGGCCGCGAATTTGAACAAGGCGTCCTGATACTCCGGCAGTGTCTTCAGTTTGGGATCATAGGCCCACTCATATTGGTGGGAAAACAACATATCATTGAACGCCACATAGCGGCTCTCTGGGAGCGACCGGGCCACGGCAGCGGCCATAACCGATACACTATCGAGCGGAAAATCTCTAAAAACATAATATAATTTTCCAGTTTTTACATAAGCGGCAATGATTTTCGGGAGAGCATGAGTGGCAAATTCCGCGCAATGCGGGCAACCCATCGAAAAATATTCAATGATTTTCAATTTGGCATGCGGATTACCGATGGCTCGGATACCGAACGGGTTAATCGTGTCGGCGGCGCGGCCAAGTGTTGGCGCGAGTGCAGCAGCACCGACTAGAGCTAGTGTGTTACGGCGCGAAATCAGCATGTGGACCCCTATATATTGTGATATCGTTACACCATACGGTGACGGGACCGCAATCGGCGATCCCGTCTTACGCCGATTATAGCCGCCGATTGTGACGACGGCGAGGCATCACCTCGTCACCCTTGCGCGATAATGCTTGGGCAGCGTGTCGTGATTGGTCAGTTTCTAAGGTGGATGGGCCATGAGTTCTCGCGCCGGAACGCCAGCGAGGCGTTACTGGCCGAGGGCGCGGCTGATTTTTTGGTCGGTTTTGTATTGGCTGAGTGCGTAGACCGACCAGATGGCGGCGGGGATCCAGCCGATCAGGGTGATTTGCAGGATCAGGCAGATGATCCCGGCGATTGGGCGGCCAATGGTGAAAAATTGCAGCCAGGGGAGCAGCAGGGCGAGGAGCAGGCGCATGGCGATCAAGTTCCGATTAAGAGGCGTTATAGGCCATTATGGCGCAAATTGATGATATCGACCAGAGCCCCGGCCTCGCTCGCGGGGGCGTGGGGCGCGCGGAGCAAAAGGGCGTCGGCATTGGTGAGGCGGCGCAGCATGGCGGAATCTTGGGCGGCGAATGGGGTGACTTGCCAGGTCCCATCTGCGTCGCGGGCGAGGGTGGCGCGCAGATGATCGGCACGGCGGTCATTGGCGGGGAGCGAAACGGTGCAGCGAGCCGGTTCGCGCACGGGCGGATCACCGGGTAGGCCGGAGAGATATTGGATGGCGGGGCCTGCGAACAGCAGGGCGCAAACCAGGGCGGAGACCGGGTTGCCGGGCAGCCCGAGCACGGGCAGGGTGCCGAGCTGGCCGAACATCAAGGGTTTGCCGGGGCGCATCGCAATGGTCCAGAAATTTTGCACCAGCCCTTCATCGGCCAGGGCATCGCGCACCAGGTCATGGGCGCCGACGCTGGCACCGCCGGTGGTGAGCAGGAGGTCCGCATGGCCAGCGCTGGCGGCGGCTTGCGCGATGGCTTCGCGGTTATCGGCAGCGATCGGCAGGATCAGCGGTGTGGCACCATGGTTGTGGATGAAGGCAGCGAGGGCATGGGCGTTGGAGCTGATGATGCCGCCGGGTGGGATTGGGGTGCCGGGGAGTGCAATTTCATCGCCGGTGGCGAGGATGGCGATGATGGGCTTGCGATGCACGCTGAGCCAAGGGTGATTGGCAGCGGCGGCGAGGCCGATGGCGCGCGGGGTGAGGCGGATGCCGGGTGCCAGCAAATCATCATCCAGGGCAAAATCCTGGCCCTGGCGGCGGATATTCTGACCCGGTTTGGCATCCGCGTGAAAGCGGACTTGATTGCCGGTGATCTCGGCATTTTCCTGGATGATCACACAATCAGCCCCTGCGGGCAGGACGCTACCGGTATAGAGCCTGATCGTCTCGCCGGGCCGGAGCGCGCCTGCGAACGGGTGGCCCGCTGGCGCCTCGCCAATGATTTCGAGCGTTTTGCCGGCATCGGCGGCGCGGAGCGCGAACCCATCCATCGCGGAGAGATCATGCGGTGGTTGGTTAAGACGGGCGCGGATTGGCGCGGCGAGCACCCGGCCTGACGCCGCACTGAGCGGCACGATTTCGGGATGGGTGGGTCGCAGCGCAGCGAGGGTGCGCGCGCGGGCTTCCTCAATGGAGATCATGGCGCGGAAAACTCGCCGGATTTGCCGCCGGATTTATGGGTCACGCGCAGATCATCGATCCGCATCGCGCGATCCACCGCCTTGACCATGTCATAGAGGGTGAGGGCGGCAACCGAGGCGGCGGTGAGGGCTTCCATCTCTACGCCCGTTGGGCCGGTGGTGCGGACCATGGCCGCGATCTGCACCCCCGGCAGCGCAGGATCGGGCATCAGATCGATGGTGACGGCGGAAAGGGCGAGCGGGTGGCAAAGCGGGATCAAGTCGGCGGTGCGTTTGGCCGCCATGATCCCGGCGATGCGGGCCGTGGCCAGCACATCGCCTTTTTTCGCGGTGCCGGCCAGAATCAGCGCCAGCGTGCCGGGTTGCATGATGATGCGGCAGGCGGCACGCGCCTCGCGCATGGTTGCGGGTTTCGCGCCGACATCGACCATGCGGGCGGCACCCGTTTCATCGATATGGGTCAGGTTTGGATGGGTGAGGCTGGGTGTTTCGCTCATGGAGCGAGGCCAAGCAGGGCTTGCGTCGCTTCCTTGATATCAGGCTGGCGCATCAGGCTTTCGCCGACCAGCACTCCTTGGACACCGGCGGCTTGCAGCCGTTGGATATCGGCATAGGAGCGGATACCGCTTTCGCCCACCACAAAGCGTTCGGGCGGAATTTGCGGGGCCAGGCGTTCGGACAGTCCGATATCGGTGACCATAGTTTTCAGATCGCGATTATTAATCCCGATTAATCGCGCTTGCAGGCCCAATGCGCGGTCAAGCTCGGATTGGTCGTGGATTTCGACCAGCACATTCATATCAAGCCCGGTCGCGAGTTCCTCGAAGCGGCGGGCCTCGTCATCGGTCAGGGCGGCCATGATCAGCAGGATGCAGTCAGCGCCGATGGCGCGACTTTCGTAGATTTGCCACTCGGTGAGGATAAAATCCTTGCGCAAAATTGGCAGATCGACTGCATCGCGCGCATCTTGCAGATGGGTGTTGGTACCTTGGAAATAACTGGTGTCGGTTAGCACCGAGAGGCAGGCCGCGCCGGCGTCGCGATACGCGCGGGCAATGGCGGCAGGATCGAAATCAGCGCGGATCAGCCCCGCCGAGGGTGAGGCTTTTTTGATTTCGGCGATCAGGCCGGTGCGTCCCGCCGCTGCGGCATCCATCAAGGCGCGGGCGAAGCCGCGCGGGCGCGGGGCATCGGCAACGCGGGCTTTCAGCTCCTCAAGCGGTTGGCTCGCGCTGCGCTGGGCGATTTCGGCGCGGGTATTGGCGCAGATGCGGGCGAGGATGTCGGTCGATGCGCTCATCGGGCGGGTTCCGAAAAATTGGGTTTGGTCAGCGCGCCGGCACTGGCGCGGCGCAGCCGATCAAGGGCGGCGCGGGCGGCACCTTGATCGATGCTGCTCGCGGCCATACGCGCGGCATCGCGAAAATCCTCGGTGCGCCCAGCAACGATCAGCGCTGCAGCGGCGTTGAGGATCACGGCGTCGCGATAGGCGCTGTGTTCACCATCGAGCAACGCGCTGAGTTTGCCGGCGTTATGGGTGGCATCGCCGCCGATCAGCGCGGTGAGCGGGGCGCGGGTGAGACCAGCTTGCTCGGGGGTGATGGTGAAGCTGGTAATGGCGCCGTTATCGAGGGCGGTGATCTCGCTCGGCCCGGCCAAAGTGAGTTCGTCCAGCCCTTGGCCATGCACGATCATGGCACGCAGCGTGCCGGTTTGGGCAAGGGTTTCGGCCATCGGGCGGGCCCAGCTCGGATCGTAAACGCCAATCAGCTGTCGGCGCACCGAGGCTGGATTGGCGAGCGGGCCGAGCAGATTGAAAATCGTGCGGGTGCCCAGCGCGATGCGGGCGGCGGCGGCGTGGCGCAACCCGGCATGATGGCGCGGCGCGTAGAGAAAAACGCAGCCTGCCTCGGCGAGAATCGCCGAGAGGCGTTCAAACGGGGGTTCAGCCACAACGCCTAAGGCGGTGAGCACATCCGCTGCACCAGCGCGCGAGGACAAAGCCCGATTGCCATGTTTGGCAACCGGCACATCAAGGCCCGCCAGCACGAAGGTGACGGCGGTGGAGATGTTGAGAGTGCCAACCCCATCGCCGCCAGTGCCACAAACATCGATGGCATCGGGCGGCGCCGCGATCGCGCGCATGCGTTCGCGCATGGCCCGCACCGCGCCGGTAAGTTCGGCGGTGGTTTCGCCGCGCACGCGCATCGCGAGCAGCATGCCGGCAATTTGTGCATCGTTGGATTTACCATCGATGATCGCGCCGAACGCCGCTTCGGCGAGTTCTTCACTCAGCTTGTCGCCGCGCGCCAGGCGATCCAGCACTGGCTTCAAATCGGCCAAGATTTCGATATTGCCCTGATTGCGGCCCCGCACGAGGGCCAGGAAGTTGCGCAGCAGCGTGTGGCCATGGGCGGTAGCGATGCTTTCGGGGTGAAATTGCACACCGAAAATCGGCAAATCGCGATGGCGCAGCCCCATGATCAGGCCGTCTTCGGTGAAGGCGGTGGGGATCAGCGCGGCAGGTAGGGTCTCGCGCTCAACGATCAGTGAATGATAGCGGGTCGCCTCGAACCCATCCGGCACGCCGGCGAACAGATCGCTGCCTTGATGGCGGATGGCCGCCATTTTGCCGTGCATCGGTTGCGGCGCGCGGATCACCTTGCCGCCGAACGCCTGGCCGATCGCTTGATGACCCAGACAGACACCAAGGATCGGGATTTTGCCGGCGGCAGCGCCGATCAGGTCAAGGCAAATACCGGCCTCATTGGGCGTGCAGGGGCCAGGCGAGAGCACAATGGCTTCCGGGCGGAGCGCAAGGACTTCTTCAGGCGTGATTTTATCATTGCGCCGAACCAGGCAATCAACACCGAGATCGCCGAAAAAATGCACGAGATTGAAGGTAAAACTGTCATAATTATCAATAATCAGGATCATGGCGTGCTCCGGTTCGCGCTGACATATTGGGCCACGTCTTCAGCGGCACGAAACAAAGCGCGGGCTTTTTGCAGGCTTTCGGCATATTCGGCGTCAGGGTCAGAATCGGCAACGATGCCGACGCCCGATTGCACATAGAGCGTTTGATCTTTGATCAGGGCGGTGCGCAAGGCAATGCACGTATCCATTGTGCCGTTGGCGGCGAAATAGCCGATGCAGCCGCCATATAAGCCCCGGCGCGAAGGTTCAAATTCCTCGATGATCTCCATGGCCCGAACTTTGGGCGCGCCGGAGAGCGTGCCGGCGGGAAAACCCGCGATTAGCGCATCGAGCGCGTCGGCATCGTCGCGGATTTTGCCCTCGACGGTCGAGGAAATATGCATCACATGGGAAAACCGCTCAATCGCGAAGCTCTCCGTCACGGTGACCGAGCCGATTTTAGCAACCCGGCCAACATCGTTGCGCGCGAGATCAAGCAACATCAAATGCTCGGCGCGCTCTTTGGGGTCTTCGAGCAACTCCGTTTCCAAGGCTTCGTCTTCGGCGCGGTCAGCACCGCGTTTGCGGGTGCCCGCGAGCGGGCGGATGGTGATGGTGCCATCGCGCAACCGCACCAGGATTTCCGGACTGGAGCCAACCGCTTGATAATGGCCGAAATCAAGGAAAAACAGAAAGGGCGCCGGGTTGATCCGCCGCAAACTGCGGTAAAAAGCAAAGGGTGGCGCGGTATAGTCCAGGGCGAAACGCTGGCTGGCCACCACCTGAAAAATATCGCCCGCCGCGATATAGTCACGCCCGCGCTGCACCATCGATTTAAATTCTTGCTCGGTCATGTTCGAGCGTGGCGGGCCTGCGGCTTCTGTCGAGCCGAGCAAATGCGGGGTTGGTTGATCAAGCGCCGCTTGGGCAGCGTCGATCCGGGCGAGGGCTGACTGATAGGCGTGTTGGGCGGATAGGCCGGGGCGCTGCCAAGCGGGTGCGGCGAGCGTGATCTCATCCTTCACCGAATCGAAAATCGCAAACAGCCCCGGGCGCATCAGCACCGCATCGGGAATGCCCAGCGTATCGGGGTTGGTGGCCGGAAGCTCTTCCATCAGCCGGACCATGTCATAGCCCAGATACCCGACCAGCCCGCCGGTCATTGGCGGAAGATGTTCAGGCAAGGTCAGCCGGGTTTCCGCGATCAGAGCGCGCAGACTGGTGAACGCATCGCGCGGGTCAGCCACGAACGCGCCGGGATCGCTCGCCGCATCGCGATTGATGCTGACCGCTCCTGCCTCGCAGCGCCAGACCAAGTCGGGTGCGAAGGCGATGACCGAGTAGCGTCCGCGCACCGCACCGCCTTCGACGCTTTCAAGCAGGAGCGAAAAGGGTTTGCCGTGAGCGAGGCGCAGAAACGCCGCGACCGGGGTGATCAGATCGGCAGCCAGAACCCGCCAGACCAACGCGCCAGGGCCGGCGGTGTAGGTCGTGACGAAGGCGCTTTGTTGATCGGCGGTGGCGGCGTCCATTGTGGCTCCGGAGGGTGTTGCATCGGGTAACGGGGTTAAGAGCTGATCTGATGAACGATTTTATCGTTGATTTTGACGTGATCGCGTTGGCGCAGGCCGGTGGCAAAGCTCTGTAGAATGGCCGTTTGCATGCTGTTATCAAGCACTTTGGCGAGTTGGGTGTGTAAATTTTTGGCGGCTTGCCCGGTAGGCGGCGTGATCGCCGTGACCGTGGCGACCACAAAGCCAATGCGGGTCTCGATCATGGTTGGCTGGCCTTGCTTGAGCGCAAACAAAATCGGCAATAGGCGCTTGGGCAGAGGTTTGGGCAGTTTGCTGCGACCAAACGGCCCTACCACCGTCATCGGCAAGCCCGCCGCACTGGCGGCTTGGGCGAGCGTTTGACCAGATTTAACTGCCGTGACCAATTGGGTCGCCGCGATATTTTGCGCATGCTCAAGCTGATGCGCGGTCCAGTCGGCAAGCACAGTGGCCTTTACGCTGTCATAGGGCTTGAGCTGCGGCGGCGTGATTTTATTCACGCTGAGAATGAAATCATTATCGCCGGGCGTTTTATGGAACGACGGAGCCGCCCCTTGCGGGGTGGTGAAGGCGGCGTTGATCACGGCCTGGCGTAAGGGGGGCGGACCGGGGATGTTGACCGGGCTGCCATCCGGCTGCCGGCCTTGGGCATCAAGCGTGAGTGTCGTCAGGGTCAGGTGCAGATCAGCCGGCATTTTATCGAGCGGGGTGTTGCCAGCCAGTGCGTCTTGCAATTTCGGCATGATCGCGTCGATCTTCGCGCGGGCGGCGCGCAATTGCAGCGCGGCTTTGATCTGATCCGCAACCTGGGCGAGCGGGATGGCACCGGCTTGCGTCGCCTTGGTGACTTTAAAGATATAGGTGCCAATCGCGCCTTTGATCGGGCCGGTGACAATATCGGGGCTGGCCGCGAAAACCGCTTTGGACAAACGCCCGGAGGGCAGGGAGTCAGGCTGTGCATCTTTAAACGTGACGGCGGTTGCTGTGGCCGCGTTTGCGGCTGCTTTCATTGCAGCCCAGTTTTTGCCACCGCGCCAAGCGCTGGCAAGGGCCTTGGCGCTCTCTGCCGATTCGGCGGTGATGATCTCGACGGTACGCTTGGCTGGCGTCTGATAGCGGGCAATGTCGGATTGATATTGAGCAGCAATCGCGGATTGGCTGATCGTGAGGGTCGGCGCCAGCAGGCTCGGGGCCAGCACGGCGACCTGAATGGTGCGCTGTTCGGGCGTCGAAAAACGGTCCGGATGGTTGCGCCAGAATCGGCGTAGCACCGCCAATGAAGGGGGGTTTGGCGCGGTTGCGGCGGCAAAGGGCAGCTCGACATAAGCCGCACTGCGCGATTGACCGAGGAAATTCGAGAGTTGATTGACCAGCGGCTGGGGCGCAACCGCACCGGCAGCAACCGCTTGCACCACTTGATCGGCATCGATGCTGCTGGCGAGCTCGGTCATGAATTGATCGGGCGTGATATGGTTTTGCGCGAGCACCTGATTGAAGGTGGTTTTGCTGAATTTGCCATCGGTGCCTTGGAAGGCGGCGATGGCAAAAATCTCTTTGCGCAGCGCATTCGGCGCGGCGGCAACCCCGAGGCGATTGACTTCGCGCGCCATGGTGGCGCGGTCAATCGCTTGGCCCACCGCTTGACCGGCAAAAATCCGCCGCAGCGTCGCTGACGGCGCTTTGCCACCCGATTGGGCGGCGTAGCGGTTGATGGCGTTCTGATAGGCGGTCTGTATGGGCGCGAGCGGCACGGCATTGCCCGCGACGGTTGCGACTGCCGTGCTGGAGCCAATCAAGGTCACTACATTGGCGATTCCCCAGAACACGAACACGATGATGAGGATTCCGAAGAAAATCCGGACAATCCAGTTATCGAGCAATTGGCGTATCGTGGAGAGCATGCGTTGTTCCTGATCGACTGAAGGCGCTCCGTTTACCACGAGCGCGCCCGATTGCCAGCCTCCGGTCCGATTGCCAGCCTTCGGTCCGATTGCCAGCCTCCCGATTGCCAGTTTGGGGGATGAGTGGTTTATCGGTGGGATCATCGCAGCGGGAGCAAAAATGCGTCAGTTGATTGCGGGCAATTGGAAAATGAATGGCACGTTCGGCGCGTTGGCGGCGTATGCGGGCGGGTTGAAGGCGGGCCTCGCTCGCTTGGGTGCGGTTGATTTGCTGGTCTGCCCGCCCGATCCGCTGGTGCGCCCACTGATCGAAATGCTGGGGAGCGAAAGGGTCGCGGTGGGGGCACAGAATTGTGGCGAGAAGCGCGCAGGTGCCCATACCGGCGATGTTTCGGCTGATTTATTGGCGGAATTGGGTGCAAGCCACGTGATTTTGGGCCATTCCGAGCGGCGCCTTGATCATCATGAAACCAACGCACAGGTGCGCGCCAAGGCCGATGCGGCGATTGGCGCGGGGCTGACCCCGATCATCTGCGTCGGCGAATCGAGCGCGGAGCGCAGCCAGGGCGAGGCGGTAACCGTGGTGCGCGCGCAATTGGCCGGCAGTGTGCCGGAGGGCTTCGCCGGGGTGATTGCCTATGAACCAATCTGGGCGATCGGCACGGGGATAGTGCCAACCGACGACGAAATTGTGCAAATTCACGAGGCGATCCGGACGGCGCTGGTGCGCCAATTGGGTGATGCGGGTGCGGGGATGCGCATTCTCTATGGCGGATCGGTCAAGCCGGATAATGCGCAGGCAATTCTGGCGCTGCCGGAAGTCGGCGGGGCGTTGGTGGGTGGCGCCAGCTTGAAGGCCGAGGATTTTCTGGCCATTGCGGCGGCGGCGGCAGGGGGGTAAGAGCGGCGTGCGTTGATCAAACTAGGCCGCACGGCGTAAGCCGAATTGGCCGTTTTGATGCGCGCGCCCTGTCATTCGGAAGGCTGCGATGATTACTGTTTTGCTTGTGCTGCAAGTGTTTGTCACCTTGGCGTTGATCGGCGTGGTGCTGATCCAGCGCAGCGAGGGTGGCGGATTGGGGTTGGGGACCAGCCAGGGCATGGGCAGTTTCATGACCGGGCGCGGCACCGCGACATTATTGACGCGCACCACGGCGGTTTTGGCGGCCTTGTTTTTCATTCTCTCGATCGCGCTCGCCATGCTCTATAAGCATAGCGGTGGCAGCGGCGCCGAATCGATACTCGATCATCCGCCAGCGGCGCAGGCACCGCTCACCTTGCCAGGGGCTAAACCGGTGATCCCCGCAGCACCCGCACCGAGCGGCATGGCCGTGCCGTTGCCAACCGCCCCCGCCGCGCCGAAAGCGCCCGCTGCCCCCGCGACGAAATCGCCGTAATCGGAGCAAAAATGATGGTCTGGGGATGCCGGGGGTTCTGGCCTGAACGGGTCGTGCTGTGCTACGCCAATCGTCCATGACGCGGTTTGTATTTATCACCGGCGGCGTGGTCTCTTCGCTCGGTAAAGGCATTGCTTCGGCGTCGCTTGGCGCCTTGTTGCAAGCACGGGGTTATCGGGTTCGGCTGCGAAAGCTTGATCCGTATTTGAATGTCGATCCGGGAACGATGAGCCCGTATCAGCATGGCGAAGTGTTCGTCACCGATGATGGCGCCGAGACCGATCTCGACCTTGGCCATTATGAGCGGTTCACCGGCGTGCACGCGACGAAATCCGACAATGCAACGACGGGGCGAATTTATTCCGAAGTGATCGCGCGCGAGCGGCGCGGCGATTATTTGGGCGCGACGGTGCAGGTGATCCCGCATATTACCGACGCGATCAAACAGGTGGTTGTGCGCGATACTGAGGGGTTGGATTTCGTGCTGGTCGAGATTGGTGGCACGGTCGGTGACATTGAGAGTTTGCCGTTCCTCGAAGCGATCCGGCAATTGGGCAATGAGTTGGGACCGGACGCCGCGATGTTTGTCCACCTAACGTTGGTGCCCTATATTCCGAGTGCCGGCGAGCTGAAAACCAAACCGACGCAGCATTCGGTCAAGGAATTATTGAATGTCGGCATCCAGCCGCAAATGCTGATTTGCCGCTGCGACCGACCGATCCCGGATGGCGAGCGGCGCAAAATTGCGTTGTTTTGCAATGTGCGCCCCGAAGCGGTGGTGCCGGCCTTGGACGTCTCCACGATTTATCAGGTGCCGATTTCCTATCACGAAGCGGGCATGGATCGCGAAGTATTACGGCATTTCTCTTTGCCGCATGATCAGATGCCCGATTTGAGCCGGTGGCGGCAAATTGTCGATGTGGTGCGCGCGCCGGAAGGCGAAGTGAAAATCGCCGTGGTCGGCAAATACACCAATCTGCTCGATAGCTATAAATCGCTGGCGGAAGCCCTGGCGCATGGCGGGATCGCGAATCGCGTGAAAGTGGTGCTCGAATGGGTCGATTCGGAAGTGTTCGAACAACCCGGCGCGGTGGCGCGGCTTGATGGCGTGCATGGTATTCTGGTGCCCGGCGGCTTTGGCGAGCGTGGCACCGAGGGAAAAATCGAGGCGGTGCGGTTTGCCCGTGAGCGCAGCGTGCCGTTTTTAGGGATTTGCTTTGGCATGCAGATGGCGGTGATCGAGGCGGCACGCAATCTGGCCGGGTTGACCGCCGCATCCTCCACCGAATTTGGCCCGTGCGAGACGCCGGTGGTTGGCTTGCTGACCGAGTGGGCGCGCGGCAACGAGATTGAACGGCGGGCCGCCCAAGGCGATTTGGGCGGCACGATGCGATTAGGCGCTTACGCGGCGAGCCTCGCTGAAGATAGTCTGGTCTCCGCCGTTTATGGCGGCGCGGTCAGCGTCGAAGAGCGGCACCGGCATCGATACGAGGTCAATATTCATTTCCGGGCAGCGCTGGAGGCGGCGGGCTTGCGGTTTTCCGGCCTCTCGCCAGACGGGATTTTACCCGAAGTTGTTGAATATCCCGATCATCCCTGGTTCATCGGGGTGCAATACCACCCCGAACTCAAATCCAAACCGTTTGAGCCGCATCCACTATTTGCCGGGTTTATCGAGGCGGCAGTGAAGCAGGCGCGGTTGGTATGAGTCAGGAAGCAGCGGCAATTTCAGCCGTGGTACCGCGCATTGTTTCAATTGGCACGCTGCTGGTGGCCAATGATCGGCCCTTCACCCTGATTGCCGGCCCGTGCCAGATTGAAAGTGCGGCGCATGCGATGGAAATCGCCTCCGCCTTGGTGGCGATGACCACGACCCTCGGTATCGGGCTGATTTTCAAATCGAGCTATGATAAAGCGAACCGGACGTCGGTATCCGCGGGGCGCGGCCTTGGTCTGACGGCGGGGCTACAGGTTCTCGCCGATATTCGTGCCAAATTCGATGTCCCGGTGCTGACCGACGTGCATGATGTGGCGCAAGTCGCCCCGGTCGCCGAGGCGGTTGATGTGCTGCAAATTCCGGCCTTTCTGTCGCGCCAGACCGATTTATTGCTCGCGGCCGGCGCAAGCGGGCGGGCGGTGAATGTGAAAAAGGGCCAGTTTCTGGCGCCCTGGGATATGCGCCAGGTAGCGGCGAAGTTGGCCAGCACCGGCAATCAGCGGATTCTGCTCACCGAACGCGGGGCGAGCTTCGGCTATAATACGTTGGTGAGCGATTTTCGCGCCCTGCCGATTATGGCGCAGACCGGCTATCCGGTGGTGTTCGATGCGACCCATTCCGTGCAGCAGCCCGGCGGGCAGGGCCACGCCTCCGGCGGGCAGCGCGAATTCGTGCCGGCCTTGGCACGGGCGGCGCTCGCGGTTGGGTGTGCCGGCTTGTTCATCGAATGCCATGACGATCCGGATCACGCCCCTTCGGATGGGCCAAACATGATCGCGCTGCGCGATATGCCTGCTTTATTGGCGCAGCTGCAGCGATATGACGCGTTGACAAAAATTTGATCGGATCATTTCCAACCTAGTCGTGTCTTTATAAAGATTATAAGCGCACGCGGCTCATAATTTGCAAAAATTCACATACACTTGCGTAGATTGGCGATATTCATTCGATATTGGCCGTGGCGCCTGAAGCCTGATCTGGGGATCTGATCGGGCGATCCATAATTTGCCCGCGCAATCGGCCCGCGCTGAGATTTTTGGCGGACGGCGTTGTAGTGTGATGCAGGTCACAGATTTGGCGCCCTTCATGCCCTAATTCTTGGTCACCGAGTGAAACACCAAAACGGTTGAACGGAGGGCGATGATGAAAAATTCTTCTGAAGATCAGGCGTTTCAGAAGAGCATGATCAAGCCCTACTGGACGCTCGCCGAGCTTTGGCCGTTTTTGTTGGCTGTGCTGCTCATTATTGGGTTTTGCCTCTCTGGAGGTGCTCTGCACGGATAATCAGGGTTAAGTCGCGTCAAAGGCTTGGGCGGGTCGATGACGTGACGACGATATTTAACCGGGCCAAGCACTGTTTGGTCAGGGCTCCCGCGATAATAGGACTGAGAATTCGACTCAACGTGTTCTCAAGCGCTGTGATTTTAGAGGCTCGAAAGCCGGTTCGCATTGCGGACCGGTTTTTTTTTGATCATACACTCAAATGGTTCGCCAAATGGGGGGTGCATGATGAGAATCAGCAAATGAGCACAACGGTGCGCGACGCACGGCAGTTTTTGGCCCGAACCGATTTGTTTAGTTCTTTCAGTGACCATGATTTCGATGTGTTGCTGTCCTGCGCGCGCGAGCGGGCAATGCGCCGTGATGAGGTTTTGTTCCAGCGCGGTGATCCGGGCGTCTCGATGATGGTGATCTTGGCGGGCGAAGTGCGGATCATACTACCTGGCGAGCAGCGCGATGATCAGGTTTTGAATCGGTTATCGGCAGGGGCGGTGTTTGGCGAGATCGCGTTGTTCGACGGCAAGCCGCGCAGTGCCGACGCTGTTGCTGCGACCAATGGACGGCTGCTGGTCATTGAGCGATCGGCGATGCTGCAGGTTCTGGAGCGGGACGGTGAATTTGCCCGCCGGGTGATCGAGATTATTTGTCTACGGCTGCGTGCAACTTTATCCCAATTGGATGCTTTGTTGTTTCAGGACGTGCAGAGCCGAATTCTCGGTCATTTGGCACAGCTGGTCGAGCAGCGCGGGATCGATCGGGTCGATATCACCCAGAACGAGCTAGCCCGCGTGGTCGGCGCCGCGCGCGAGACGGTGAACCGTAAGCTCCAGGAGATCGAGGCCGCCGGCCTGATCACGCTCGCGCCGGGGCGGATTTTAATCCGCGACTCGGCCCGCTTGCGCGGGCTGGTGCTGGGCCGTTTTGCCCTGCGCTAAGTCGGCGGGCGGTATCTCGCTCAGCCGCCGAAATAGCCGGGCAGAATTTTGGTATGCGTGCTTGCCGGGTTCTCGGCCAGCAATCTTGGATCGGTGGTCACGATAATCCGTCCGGCCATTGGATCACCAAAGCCATGCACACCCGGTCGCACTTTGGCAACGAAGCGATTGCCCGGCTCTTTGGCGATGATGGCATGCACCGAGCAATAATAATCATGGACGCCCTGATGCTTGAAGCTGATGCTGTAGGTCGCGACCTTGTGGCCAGGCCCTTTGGTGCCTGCAACAGCGCCGTCAAACCGTTTGCTGGTGGCACCCGTCACCGGATTATAGCCAATGATCGTATGGCCACCGGTATCCTCATTCACGAAAATCACCGTCTGGCCGGGGGCTGCGAACACGGTGCGCTCCAAAAACATGTTGGCGCCGTTCATATGGACATAGATCGGCTTGCCGGCAGCTTGGACCGACATGGCAGCCGGCTGGATAGCGGCGCTGCGCTGTGCAGCGGGGCGATGTAAAGCGGGTGGCGTATGCAGCATTGGAAACTCCTGCTGATGCGGCTGATGGATCAGCCGGTGGACATCGGGGCGCTGGGCACCACGATGGGTTGATGGGGAATGCTGACGGCAGGGAATTGTGATTGGGATGCGAGGTCGATCCAGCTATTGCCGATCAGCACTTCGGACTGGCTGAACCGCGCCTTATACGCCATTTTCGGGCTCTCAGGCACCCAATAGCCCAGATAAACATACGGTAGCTTTAATTCCTGCGCGCGGGTGACCAACCAAAGAATGGCCTGTGTGCCCAGTGAGCGGCGCGGCAATTCCGGGGCGTAAAACGAATAAACGGCGGAGAGGCCATCGGTCAGCCGATCGGTCAGGCAACCGCCGATCAACCGGTCTTCCTTGTCGCGAAACTCAACCAACCATGTTTCAATCGGCGTGTCTTCGACCATGGCGCGGTAATCATAGAAACTCATCGACGCCATATCGCCATCGCCGTGGCGGGTGCGCTGATAGCGCTGGAACAGCAAAAATTGCTCACCCGTCGCGCGGGGCGGCATCTCATAGGCGTGCAGATCAGCATTGGCAGCAGCGATGCGGCGCTGGGTGCGGCTCGGCACGAACTCAGCGGCGCGAATCCGTATCGGAATGCAGGAACGACAACCCGGGCAAACCGGCGCGTAAGCGATGTTGTGACTGCGCCGAAAGCCGCCTCGTGAGAGCCGATCATGCAGCGTATCGGCGTTAAGCCCGGCCAGATCCGTGACCACCTTGCGCTCAGTTCGGCCCTCGACATAGGGGCAGGGCAGGGAGGCCGTGGTATAAAAAAACTGCGGCGCCTGACGTGATCGGTAGGTCATGCGGCGGCCTGACGTGATCGATCGGTCATGCGCGGCGCAGGCTTCACCACGATGACCGATAAAGTCGCGCAACCGCGCTTTGGGTCCGGCAAGACCAAGTGATCATTCAACGTCCCGTCATAATCCGTTCAACCAATTCCTTCACCGAAGGAATGAAGCCATTAGAATAGAACGGATCGCGCGCGAAGCGGTAGCCATTATGGCCGCTAAACATCAAATTGTGATCGACCGAGGCCGGATCATCATGATCGTGAATAATGTCCTGCAGGGTCTTTTGGATGCAAAAGCTGCGCGGGTCAGCCTTTTTGCCATTGTCGTAATCCGGGCCTTCTTGCGACCAGTTGGAGAACCGGCAATGCGAGAGACAGCCCATGCAATTCACCTGGTCGTGCCGGATCGCTTCGGAGGCTTCCGGCGTCACAAACACCATGGTTTGATCCGGGGTGCGTAACGCTTCTGAATAACCCTGCGCCATCCATGCCTGGGCGCGGTTGAGATCGCCCGGCGTCACGTAAATGATGCGCTGGCGTGGCCCAATCGGCAATTCGGCGGTGTGCTCGCCGACCGCCTCGGTGGTGTAGGGAATTTGGCGTTCTGAGCGCGCGCGCAAATCACCGATGAAATCATTATTCACCGCACTCGAATAAAATCCGGTCGGTGAGAAGCGATTAAGGAAAATATCGCCCTCTTGCAGCGTCAGCAGACGCTGTTTCCATGCATCGCTAATCGGGCTTTCCTGGGTGAGCAGCGGGCGGGTGCCAAATTGAAAAGCGATCGGGCCGAGTTCGGGATTATCGATCCAATCTTCCCATTCTTCGAGCCACCACACGCCACCGGCCATAATAATCGGCGTTTCGCCGAGGCCGAATTCGCGCATCTGCTTGCGCAATGCAATGACCCGCGGCAGCGGGCTTTCCGGCTTGGTCGGGTCTTCGCCATTCGACAGGCCATTATGGCCACCAGCCAGCCACGGGTCTTCATACACCACGCCGCCGAGCAGATCTGAAACCCGATGATAAGCCCGGCGCCAGAGCGCGTTGAAGGCGCGAGCCGAGGAAATGATCGGGTAATAATGCACGTTGAATTTGGCGGCGATTTCTGAGAGGCGATACGGCATGCCAGCCCCACAGGTGATGCCGTTGATCAGGCCTTTAGCGCCTTCGAGAATGCCGGTGATCACCCGCTCCGCGCCGCCCATTTCCCACAGGATATTGGCATTGATCCGGCCCTGGCCGTTCGAGGATTCATAAGCGCGTCGGGCCTGCGTAATACCGCCTTGAATGGCGTAAGCGATAAGTTCTTCGTGGCGATCGCGTCGGGTGCGGCCATGATAAATTTGCGGGATCGGCTGGCCGCTGGCATCATAGCTATCGGCATTGACCGCACTGATCGTGCCAACCCCACCGGCAGCGGCCCAATGGCCGGCCGACAGTCCATTTGAAACCGCAACGCCTTTGCCACCCTCCACCAGGGGCAGGACATCGACGCCGCCCATGCGGATGGAGTTAATCGCCTTCATAATTCGCTAGACCCATTCCCTCAACGCGTCATTAACCCAAAAGCGGGCAAACAGCCGACGCATGCCGCTGCGACACAAACCCACTGAACGATACCACAGGCCTGATCCAATATCTATCGGCTCGCTCCGTCATTCGGCAAGTGCCGGTAGCGCATCCACCCTGATTTGCGCAATGCGCAGGCCGGACAATCATCGCAGCCATAGCCCCATTCATGCAGATGGCGTCGATCACCCCGGTAGCAACTATGCGAGAGCACGCGAATAGCCTCAACCAAGCCCGCCCCGCCCAGGCGCTCGGCCAAGCGCCAAGTGGCCGCTTTGTCGAGATACATCAAGGGGGTGTCGATCAGGATTGGCCGATCAAGCCCCAGGGTCAGCGCCGATTGCATCGCGGCCATCGTGCTCGCGCGGCAATCGGGGTACCCTGAATAATCGGTCTCGCACATCCCGCCGACCACCGCCTGCAAATCGCGCCGATAGGCGAGGGCTGCCGCGTAGGTGAGAAACAACAGGTTGCGGCCAGGCACAAAGGTGCTGGGCAGGCCCGACGCGGTGAAGGTAATTTCCATCGCGCTGGTCATCGCGGTTGCGCCGAGTGCGGTCAGCGCCGGTTCGATATTCAGCATATGATCGGGGCCGAGCCGGTCGCCGAACGGCGAGGCGGCGGCAATGGCACTGCGCAGCGGTTCGCGACACTCAATTTCGATTGCGTGGCGCTGCCCATAGAAAAATCCAATTGTTTCAACGCGCTGATACCGCGCCAGCGCGTCAGCGAGGCAGGTAGCGCTGTCCTGGCCGCCGGAGAATAGCACAAGGGCGGCATGGGCTGGGCTTGACGGTTGGGGCGCGGGCATGTCGTGACCCTGCCCGGTGTTGGCGCTTCGATCAAGGGCCGGGTTGCTCTTGATAAACCGCGCTGAGGGTGCGATTCCCAACCGATGATCTTAGATTTCTCTGAAGCCGAGATTACCCGCTATTCACGCCATATCTTGTTGAAGGAAGTGGGCGGCATCGGGCAGGCACGGCTGCGGGCGGCTTCGGTGCTCATTATCGGGGCTGGCGGGTTAGGCTCGCCGGCGGCGCTGTATCTGGCGGCGGCGGGCATCGGGCGGATCGGGTTGATCGATCACGACCAGGTCGAGCTATCGAATTTGCAGCGTCAGATTGCCCATAGCGAGGCGCGGATTGGTATGGCGAAAACGGCGTCAGCGGCGGTGGCGATGGCCGCGGTCAATAGACTGGTGACAATTGAGGCCCACCCGGCGCGGATCGATGCCAGCAATGTTAATCAATTCGTGGCCGGTTATGATCTGGTGCTGGATGGCACCGATAATTTTGAGACGCGATTTTTGGTCGCAGATGCCTGCGTGCGCGCCAAGCGAACCTTAATCTCGGCGGCGGTGTTGCGCTTCGAGGGGCAATTATCAACCTTCAAGCCGCATGAAGGGGCGCATTGCCCCTGCTATCGTTGTTTATATCCCGAACCACCGCCGGCGGGGCTGGTGCCGCGCTGCTCGGAGGCCGGGGTGCTCGGGCCGGTGACCGGGGTGATGGGCGTATTGCAAGCGACCGAGGCGATGAAGGAAATTCTGGGCATTGGCACCTCGCTCGCCGGCGTTTTGCTGCTGTGGGACGCGCTGGATATGCAGTTTCGGCGTATTGGCATCTCGCGAAATCCTGATTGCGCCGTGTGTGGCGGGGAGCGACTCGATGATTAAGTCCATCAACAAGCCAAAATCGGTCAAACGTGCGCTCGGATTGGCCCTGCTCCCGCTGTTTTTGGCTGGCTGGCACGCACCCCAAGTGGGGGCTGGCCCTGGCCCTGCCGTGGGTAAATCAACCGGCTGGCCGGTGCCGCGCTTTGAAAGCTTGGCAACCGACAAAGCCTATGTGCGCGCGGGGCCCGGTTTCCGCTACCCGATTTTGTGGGATTATCATTGGCGCGATATGCCCGTTGAGGTGATCGGTGAGTTCAATGTGTGGCGCAAAGTGCTGCTCCCCGATGGCGCGACGGGCTGGATCCATGAGGCGCTGCTCCATGGCACGCGTGGCTTCATCGTGATTGGCGGGCGCCATACGGTGCGCGCACAACCCACGGCGGATGGTGAGCCGGTCGCGTACGTGGATAAGGGCGTGGTCGGGGTGATCCGTCGCTGCGATGCCGGATCGGCTTGGTGCCGGGTGCTGGTCGATCATCGCACCGGATGGCTGCGGCGGCGCGATTTTTGGGGCGATTTTGCCAATGAAGCGATTAAGTGACCCGTCGCGGTAGTTTTCCACAGAAATCTTCGCTGCGCCGCCCAACTATATATTGAGGATAGCTGGCCTCTGCTATACCGTATTTGGTATATCAATGGAGGCTGAGCATGGAATGGTCTGAGGATCTGGTCACCCGGTTGCGGGCATTATGGGCCGAGGGGCTGACCACTGCCGAAATCGGCCGTCGTCTGGGCATATCGAAAAATGCAGTGGTGGGAAAGGCGCATCGTTTGGATTTGCAGGGCCGTCCCTCGCCCATTCGTCGCGATGGCGCTCAGTCGGGTCCGCGCCGTGCAGCAGCCCCGCGCCGGGTGCATGGGCCAACATTGCCGCCATTGACCCCGGTGGCGCCGATCACCACGCGCCCGGTGGCCGAGCACGAACCAGCCATCGAGTCGGCGCTGGTGGAGACTGATGACGATCAGGTCGTTCCAGAAAAGACACCAACCCCGGTGCGCCGGGTGACCATGGCCCCCGCTTTGGTCTCGCGCGCTGCGTCAACCCCGCGCGTCGCGGCCTGCTGTTGGCCCATTGGTGAGCCGGGCACGGCATCTTTCCGATTCTGTGATGACGCGGCGATGACGGGAAAGCCCTATTGCGCCACCCACGCGGAAATCGCCTATGTCCGGGTGCGCGATCGCCGAAGCGACGCAGCCTAATCATTAGACTTGCGCTGATCGGCCCTGTCTTGCACACAGGGGATCAATGAGGCGGTCAATGCAACGATGTCTGATCAATCGGGATGATCGGACTAAGCGGCCGTTGTTCTAGAGGCGCAGCGCGGATGCGCCGATTAGGGGATGAATGGGCGAGAGCATAGGGGCGCGGGATCGGCAATTACCGCGCCACGCGATGGATGCCGATGATGTGAGGCAGGCCTATCGGCGGTGGGCTGGCATATACGATGCCGCGTTTGGTGCTGTGTCGCGGCGCGCACGGGCGGCTGCGGTGGCTGCGGTGAATGCCGCACCGGGCGCGCATGTGCTTGAGGTGGGGGTTGGCACCGGGCTCGCTTTGCCACTCTATCGGCGTGACAAACGTATTATCGGCATTGATTTATCAACCGAGATGCTGGAACGTGCCCGGATGCGCGTGCAGCGCGAGCGGCTCGATCATGTGGCCGCCTTGTTGGAATTGGACGCCCAGGATACCGGGTTTGAAACAGGCCAGTTTGACGTCGCGGTGGCGATGTTCGTGGCCTCGGTGGTGCCGGATCCGCGCGCATTGGCCCGCGAATTGCGCCGCGTGGTGCGCCCGGACGGGCTGATTTTGTTCGTCAATCACTTTGCGATCGATCATGGGCTGCGCGGATGGATCGAGCGGCTGATGACTCCCGCCTCGCGTAGTCTGGGCTGGCATCCCGATTTTACCCTTGACCGGCTGTTTCCGGTAGAGGATGCGGGGACTGCGCGGCTCGAAACTTCCGTGACAGAAATGCCACCATTAGGGATTTTTCAACTTGTTTCGTTGATTAATCGCTGAAAGTCTTCTGTTGCCATGGCTGTATCGAGCGCGCTTGAAGTGCAGTGATATATGCCATAATACGTTATACGATAGCGGTTGTTGGTGGTGGTTGGTTCTGGAACAATGCGGGAGCGATGCTGTCTCGGTGATCGTGTCTCGGCAATGGATTGAATATCGAACGAAGGAAACTCGGAATTGTCCCGGCAAATAACGATGCGACCGGCCAAATTGGCCTCGATGACAATGCGGTTGGCTTTGGTGGCTCTGGCGGGGGTGGCTCTGGCGGGCATCGTTGGTGCCACGCTGGTCCACACCGCCCAAGCTTCTGGCTTGCCGACCAATTCGGCAGGCTTGCCGGTCCACGCGCCGCAGCCTTGGGAATGGTGGCTGCAGCCCTCCGCCAGCCCGGTTGAGAAAAGCATCGATTGGATGATGCAATATGTGCTGTGGATGATGTTCGGCGTGGTCGCGCTGGTGGGTCTGCTGATTGCCTACATCGTGTTCCGGTTCAACGCGAAGCGAAACCCGGTGGCATCGACGACGACGCATAACACCTTGATCGAAGTGATCTGGACGCTGGCGCCGGCAATCTTGTTGGTGGCGGTGGTGGTGCCGTCGCTGAACCTGATTTATCAGCAATCGGATTATAAACATCCGTATATGACGGTGCGGGTTACCGGCCATCAGTGGTATTGGGAATATTCCTATAATGGTGCCAAGGGCGTCGATTTCACCTCCTACGCAATCCCGCCGGATAAGTTGAAACCCGGCCAAATCCGGCAATTATCGGTCGATCATCCGCTGGTGGTGCCGGCGGGCAAGAAAATCGTGTTCCAGATCACCAGTGGCGATGTGTTGCATAGTTTCTTCATCCCCTCGCTCGGCGTGCAGCGTTACGCGATCCCTGGGCAAATCTGGCGTCAATGGACAAAAATCGACGCGCCGGGTGTTTATTATGGGGAATGCAACCAGATCTGTGGCATGAACCATGATAATATGCCGATCGAGATCGTGGCGCTGCCGATGAAGCAGTTCCAAGCTTGGCTGGCAAAGGCGAAAACGGATGCGGCGCAAGGCGACGTGCCGAAGGTGCATCCGTATGAAGTTTTAGCCGACAACGCAGTGAAATAATGATTAAATCCGTCTCGCGGGTTTTTTAGGAGAGTAATCGATGTCGTCGTCCGTTCTACCTGGCCATGATGTGCACAGCGCCCATGATCACGGCGCGCACAAGCCGAGTTTCGTGCGCCGTTGGCTGATGAGCACCAACCATAAAGATATTGGCACACTCTATATCACCTGGGCGATTATTGCCGCCCTCGAAGGCGGTGTGCTCTCGATGATCATGCGTGCGCAATTGATGCACCCGAACAACACGATCATCACTAACGGTCAGACCTGGAACGCGATTGTCACCGCGCATGGTCTGCTGATGATCTTCTTTTTCGTGATGCCAGCTTTGATCGGCGGTTTCGGCAACTGGTTCGTGCCGATGATGATCGGCGCGCCGGACATGGCGTTTCCGCGGCTCAATAATATGAGCTTCTGGTTCCTGTTCATGGGCTTTATTTTCGTCAATCTCGGCTTGTTAGTCGGCCATGGATCGGGCGTGGGCTGGACGCTGTATCCGCCGTTGACCGATAGCACCTATCAACCAGGCCCGGCGGTCGATTTCACCCTGTTCTCGCTGCATTTGGCCGGTATTTCCTCGCTGCTCGGCGCGATCAATTTCATCGCGACCATCCTGAACATGCGCGCACCGGGCATGACGATGCATAAAATGCCGTTGTTCGTGTGGTCGATTTTGGTCACGGCGTTCCTGCTGCTGCTCGCCATTCCGGTGCTGGCCGGTGCGATCACCATGTTGATCATGGACCGCAATTTCGGCACGTCGTTCTTCGAGCCGGGTGGCGGCGGCGATCCGGTCTTGTTCCAGCATCTATTCTGGTTCTTCGGCCATCCTGAAGTGTACATCATGATTTTGCCGGCGTTCGGCATTATCAGCCATGTGGTCTCGACCTTCTCGAAAAAGCCGATTTTCGGCTATCTTGGTATGGTCTACGCGATGGTGGCCATCGGCTTCGTCGGCTTCGTGGTTTGGGCGCACCATATGTTCGTCTCGGGCATTTCGGTCGATTCCAAAGTCTATTTCGAAGCGGCGACCTTGGTGATTGCGGTGCCGACTGGCGTGAAAGTGTTCTCCTGGTTGGCAACCATGTGGGGCGGCTCGATTGAGTTGAAGACGCCGATGCTGTGGGCCATCGGGTTCATTTTTATGTTCGTGGTCGGTGGCGCAACCGGTGTGGTGCTCGCGAATGCCGGGCTCGATACTGAATTGCATAATAGCTACTTCATCATCGCGCATTTCCATTATGTGCTGTCGATGGGGTCGGTGTTTGCGATCTTTGCTGGTTTTTACTACTGGATCGGCAAAATGTATGGTCGCCCTTACCCGGAATTCTGGGCCAAGGTGCATTTCTGGAGCTTCTTCATCGGCGTTAATCTGACCTTCTTCCCGCAGCATTTCCTGGGTCTGGCCGGCATGCCACGCCGTTATCCGGACTACCCGACCGCTTTTGCCGGCTGGAACTATGTGTCTTCGGTTGGGGCGATGATTTCTGGCGCGTCCTCGGTCGTGTTCCTTTACATCCTGTTCCGGATTTTTACCTCCAAGCAAGTTTTGGCGGATAATTATTGGGGTCAGGGTGCGACGACTCTCGAATGGACGGTGCCGTCACCCGCGCCGCACCATACGTTTGAAGACGTGCCTGTTATTCGCTGAGTGAAGAGGTTCAGAATGTCGCGTGAGGGCTGTGATGAGTGAAGCAATGCGGCCATCAGCCGTGGATACGGTTGGCGCGCCGTCAGGTGACGCTTTGCTTGATCAAGCCTTGCTCGGCGGCACGGCGCGCGATTGGGTTGCTCTGCTCAAGCCGCGGGTCATGTCCCTCGTCGTGTTCTCTGGCGCTGCCGGCTTGCTGGTCGCGCCGGTCCCGCTGAACCCGATTTTGGCAGTGGCGGTGATTATCAGCATCGCTGCAGGCTCCGGCGCGTCCGGTGCGATCAATATGTGGTATGATCGCGATATCGACCTAATCATGCGCCGGACGGCGCGGCGGCCAATCCCGTCAGGGCGAATTTCGCCTGAAGGGGCCTTGATCTTTGGCGTCGGGCTGGCGCTGCTCAGCGTGCTGATGATGTGGTTCGCCAGCAACCTGCTGGCTGCGGGCATTTTGGCGCTCTCAATCTTGTTTTACGTGTTTATCTACACGATCTGGCTGAAGCGCCGCACGCCGCAAAATATCGTCATCGGTGGGGCTGCTGGTGCTTTCCCGCCGATCATCGGCTGGGCGGCGGCAACCGGGTCGATCTCGGCCTTGCCGCTTTTGATGTTTGCCTTGATCTTTTTCTGGACGCCCCCGCATTTCTGGTCGCTGGCTCTATTTGCTTCGGAAGATTACCAGCGCGCCGGTGTACCGATGATGCCGGTGGCCAAGGGTGCGCGGCGGACTCGGTGGGAAATTCTAGTCTACACCGCCATGCTGCTGCCGATTTCGGTGGCCCCGTGGTATTTAGGATTGGCAGGGCCGCTTTATCTGGTCGCTGCTTTGGGGCTGAGCCTTGCGTTCCTTTGGTATGCGGTGGCGGTACTGCGCGACAAGCAAGATTCGTTCGGTGTCAGCTTGACCCGTGATGCGCCAGCGAAAGCCGCGTTCAAATATTCGCTCATCTATCTGTTCGCTTTGTTGGGCGCGATGGTCATTGACCATTGGATCGGTTGAGATGAACGGCAAGATGGAAACGAGCAAGGATTGGAGTCCGGAAATGCAAGCCGAATTCAGCCGTCGGCGGCGCAGCCGGAATTGGGCTTTGTTGGCGTTTCTGGTTGGTTTGTGCCTGTTGATCTATGCAATTGCGGTGGCAAAACTGTACTACACTGGGCACATGTGGTAATCGTTTCGGATAAATTTTGCTAATTCTGGGGGGCTAGAGATGAGCGGCGACGTACACACAGCAGAAGATCAAGTGGTTGGACATGTTCCGCATCCTTATCACATGGTCGAGCCGAGCCTCTGGCCGCTCTTTGGGGCGATTTCCGCAATTTTGATTGCAACGGGCATTATTTTCGTCGCGCATTATCAAAATTACTGGTTTTTGATCGCCGGTTTCCTCGGTGCTGTCTCGACCATGTATGTCTGGTGGCGCGATGTGGTGCGCGAGGCGCGGACCCCCGATTTGCATAAGCTCGTCACCCAGATTGGCCTGCGCTACGGCATGGCGCTATTTATTTCCTCGGAAGTGATGTTTTTTGTCTCGTTCTTCTGGGCCTATTTCAACTTCTTCTTCTTCCCCTCGCATATGGGCTACATGTTCGCGCCAGTCTGGCCACCGCAGCATGTCACCACCATCGATCCGTTCGCGGTGCCGCTGTTCAACACGATGGTGTTGCTACTCTCCGGCACCACGATCACCTGGGCGCATCACGCCCTGCTCGAGGGCGATCGGCGCGGAATGATCCAAGGTCTCGCGGCAACCGTGTTTCTTGGCTTGTCGTTTCTGTGCGGTCAGGCCTTCGAATATACCCATTCGCCGTTCAATTTTTATCATGGCGGCATTTTCCCCTCGGTGTTCTTCATCGCGACCGGGTTTCATGGGTTCCACGTGATCGTGGGCACCACCTTCCTCATCGTTAATCTCGTGCGCGCCATACAAGGCCAATTCTCGGTCAAACGGCATTTTGGCTTCGAAGCCGCCGCCTGGTATTGGCATTTCGTCGATGTGGTCTGGCTGTTTCTGTTCGTGTGCATCTATTATTTCGGTCGCAGCGCGATCACCGCAGCTTAACGCATGAGCGGGGCCGTCGCGCCGCCGGCGCGATGGCGTCGGCTGATCGGGATGGGGGTGATCAGTGTGGTCGCCTTCGTAGGCTTTATTGCGCTCGGTGTTTGGCAAATTCATCGCTACAAACACAAGGACAAGGTGCAAGCGCAAATTCTGCGCGCGCAATTGCTCCCACCCGTGCCAATGGGGGCGCACCCCTCGCCCTATCAAAAAGTCGCCGCGACCGGGCATTGGATTTTTGGCCACCCCGCTTTGTATGGGGATCAGATCCGTAATTTTCCGCAAGGACCCGAGCAGGGCGCACAATTAATCATGCCGTTTCAGCGCCAAGACGGCTCGATTGTGATGGTCGATCTCGGCTGGATTCCTGGCCGCACGCCGCATGATGTGCCGCTGCCCAACGGGCTCACATCGGTCTCCGGCTATGTGCAAACCCAGGAATTACTGGGCGTCTTTCGTGCTAAAAATGATCCGGCACACCGGATTTTCTACAGCTTGGATGCCCGCACCATCGGCCATGCGCTGGGTCTGCACCGAGTCGCCAAATTCACCCTCATCGCGCTCGGGCCAAAACCGCTTGCCGGTGGGCCGATTCCCGCAAGCTCGCTGCCGCATCCGCCGAATAATTCGAAACAATATTTTCTAACCTGGTTCGGCCTTGCACTGGTGGTGCCGTTCGAGTTTTTCTTCTATGCGCGAAAAATCTTAAGGGAAAACCGATGAACGACATGTCGAATTCTGCTGGCGCCTATCAACGCCTCACAACGCGTTTTGCCCGGATGGCGGTGGTGGAAGAGGCCTTGTCGATGCTGGGGTGGGATGAAGCGGCGGTGATGCCCGATGGCGGTGCCGCCGCGCGGGCGGATCAGTTAGCAATGCTGTCCGGTGTCGCCCATAATATGCTGGTGGAACCGGCCGTGGCCGATGATCTGGCGGCAGCGGAACCCCCACCGGGCGATGCGCTTGCCGCGCGCAATTTGGCGCTGATGCGGCGCGCTCATCGTCAGGCTGTGGCGTTGCCCGGTGATTTGGTGGAAGCCTTGGCGCGGCAATCCTCCTCCTGCGAGAAAATCTGGCGTGCCGCACGCGCGGCGTCGGATTTTTCGATGGTCGCTGGCCCGCTTGGCGAATTATTGGCACTCAGCCGGCAAAAAGCTCAGGCGCTGAGTGCGGCCACCGGCTTATCGCCCTATGACGCGCTGATTGACAGCTATCAGCCCGGTATTCGCGCCGCAGAAATCACCCCGGTTTTCGCGCGCTATGAGCAATTTTTGCGGCAAGCCCTGCCGCAGGCCGAGGCAGTGCAGGCGCGGCGCGAGCAGCGTGGCCCGGGCACTGCGCCGTTCGCGGTGGCGGCGCAGGAGGCGCTGTGTCGCAAATTGGCCGCGCAGGCCGGGCTTGATTTCACCGGGGCGCGGCTTGATCGTTCGATGCACCCGTTTTGCGGCGGCACGCCAACCGATATCCGGATCACCACGCGCTATGACGAGTCGGATTTTTGCTCTGCCCTGATGGGCGTGCTGCATGAAACCGGTCACGCGCTCTATGAGGCTGGTCTGCCACGCGCACAGGCGCGCCAGAAAGTGGGCTACGCCGCCGGTATGGCGGTGCATGAAAGCCAATCATTGATTATCGAGATGCAGGCCGTGCGCTCGGATGCGTTTTTGCGTTATCTCGGCCCGGTTCTGGCGAACGGATTTGGCCAAGATGTCCGCGATTTCAGCCCAGAGCGGCTATCGGCGCGGTTGCGGCGAGTCCAGCGCAGCTTCATCCGGGTCGAGGCTGATGAAATGACCTACCCGGCGCACGTCATTTTGCGGTTCCGGCTAGAATCTGCCTTGATCGCGGGCGATCTGACGGTCGCCGATTTACCCGGCGCCTGGAATGAGGGGATGCGCGATTTGCTCGGCATTGTGCCGCCCGATGATGCCCAAGGCTGTTTGCAGGATATTCATTGGTATGCCGAATTATTCGGCTATTTCCCATCCTACACGCTGGGAGCGATGGCGGCGGCCCAACTAATGGCGGCAGCGCGTCGCGCCACGCCGGGGCTGGATGCCGCGCTGGAGCAGGGTGATTTTTCACCCTTGCTCGGCTGGTTGCGCGCCCACGTGCATCGTCAAGGATCGATGTTCGGCTTCAACGAATTATTGCAACGCGCCACCGGCAAGCCACTCGATCCGGGCGATTTTGAGGCACATCTGACTGCGCGTTATCTAAGTTAGCATCGCATGACTTTCGAGCAACTGCGGATTTTCGTTGCGGTTGCCGAGCGTGAACATATGACGCGCGCGGCGGAGGCGCTGGGCCTGACGCAATCTGTTGCCTCCGCCGCCATCGCGTCATTAGAGCGTGAATTCGGCCTGCGGCTGTTTCACCGGGTTGGGCGGGGCATCGCGCTGACCGAGGCTGGCGCGTTGTTTCTGAGCGAAGCGCGCGCGATATTGGGCCGGGCCGATGCGGCTGGTGTCGCAATGCGTGAGCTGGCCGGGTTGGTGCGCGGGCGGCTCTCGATCATGGCCAGCCAAACCATCGCCAACCATGTCCTGCCGCTTAAACTCGTCGCGTTCCGGCGACATTATCCGGGCGTGCGGCTGGCGGTGTCGATTGGCAATTCCGCTGATGTGGTGCGCGCCATTATCGAGGGGCGGGCCGAGCTCGGCTTTGTCGAAGGCCCCGCCGGCTCGGTCCAGCAAGGCCCGATCATCGCCGAACCGATCGCCAAGGATCGTCTGATGATGGTGGTCGCCGCCGATCACCCATGGGCTGGCCGCGATGATCTCGGACCCGCCGAGCTGGCCGCGGGAAGCTGGGTGCTGCGCGAGGACGGGTCCGGCACGCGAGCCGTGTTCATCGAGGCGATGACCGCGCTCGGCGTGGCCTATGAGGCGTTGGATATCGTGATCGAACTGCCAGCCAACGGCTCAGTATTAACTGCCGTGCAGGGCGGGGCGGGGGCGACGATCCTCTCGGAATTGGTCTGCGCCAACGCCATCGCCGCCGGACGCTTGGCACCGGTGCGAGTCGCACTGCCAGAGCGTTGGTATTTCGCGGTTCAGCACGCCGAGCGGTTTCGCTCGCGTGCCGTCACCGCTTTGCTGGCCGAATTACGCAACACAGAACCCCCCTGAAACGCGAGCTCAGCGTTTCAGGGGGTAGTGTTCACCCAATTTCGGTGGCGCTATGCACGATTTTCGCAACCATGCCGTAAGTGATAGCCTCTTCAGCCCCCATCCAATAATTGCGATCCGTATCCCGCTCGACGCGCGCAAGCTCCTGGCCGGTTTCGCGTGCGATGATGCGATTGATCCGTTCGCGCATCTTGATGATTTCCTTGGCTTCGATATCGATATCGGTCGCCGGGCCGCGCACACCGCCCATCGGCTGATGCAGCAGAAAGCGGGTATTGGGCAGGCAATAACGATGATTTTTGGCACCCGCCAAAAAGATCAACGCGCCCGCACTGGCCACCCAACCCGTGCCAATCATCCGCACCGGCGCCGTGGCGCTGACAAAGCGGATCACGTCATGGATGGTGTCACCGCTCTCAACATGGCCGCCCGGCGAATTGACGAACACATCAATCGGCGCGTCTTCGGCACCGGCGAGTGCCAGCAATTGCGCGGTCACGGCACGAGCAATTTTATCGTTGATTTCACCAAAAATCAGCACTTTGCGCTGTTTGAACAAACGCGCTTCCAAGCCACCGGAGAGGGCTTTTTCGGCGGCGTCCGCAAGCTTCTCCACTTGCTCGGGGGTGGGTTCGGGCGCATCGTCATCATCCTCGGCGACGATGCGGTTGCGGGTGATGTCTGCCATAGTGAAGCTCCTCGATCTCATCATCGTAATGTGGCGGATGCGCCCGCCAATGTCGAGATGGGGTGGGGGGCGAACATGTCACCCCGCGCCGGTCGACCGAGGCAGGCCGATGGCGGGGGCGATGGGGGGGGCGATGGGGGGTTTGGTATGAGTGGGTTGTTGCGCTAGCATGGCATCGGGATTTTGTGATATTGCGCGTTACCGATCAGATGCCATCTATGTGATCGCCATTGATGCGACCGCCAGTGAACAGGAATAAGGGGAGAGATGATTATGCGTCTTGCCGTGGTGAAGGAACGCGCGTCGGGAGAGACCCGCGTAGCGGCGACGCCGGAGACGGTGAAAAAATTGGCAGCCTTGGGGCTGAGTATCGCCGTTGAGGCCGGGGCCGGTGCGCTCGCCTCGATCAGCGATGCGCAATATCGCGATGCTGGCGCCGAAATCGCGCCCGATGCCGCCGCCTGCTTGGCCGGTGCGGGCATCGTGCTGTGCGTACAATCCCCGGCGCCTGAGCAACTCGCGATGGTGCCACGCGGCGCGCTGCTGATCGGCACACTAGGGGCGATGGGCAATGAGGCGATGGTGCAACAATTCGCCAGCGCCGGGATCGATGCCTGTGCGATGGAATTACTGCCGCGCATTACCCGCGCACAATCGATGGACGTGTTGTCCAGCCAAGCCAATCTTGCCGGCTATCGGGCGGTGATCGAGGGTGCGGAAGCGTTCCCGCGTGGTTTCTCGATGATGATGACGGCGGCTGGAACAGTGCCGCCCGCGCGCGTCTTCGTGGTCGGCGCAGGCGTTGCCGGCTTGCAAGCGATTGCCACCGCCCGGCGGCTCGGGGCGATTGTTTCGGCAACCGATGTGCGCCCGGCGGCCAAGGAAGAAATCAAATCGCTCGGCGCCAGCTTTATCGGCGTTGAGGATGAGGAAAGCTCGAAGCAAACCGGCGCCTATGCGCGCGAGATGAGCGCAGAATTCCGCGCCAAGCAAGCGGCCTTGATTGCTGAAACCGTGGCGAAAAATGACATCGTGATTTGCACCGCCCTGGTCATGGGCCGCAAAGCGCCGGTCATCATCACCGCTGAGGCGGTGGCGGCCATGCGCATGGGCAGCGTCGTGGTGGACATCGCCGCCGATGCAGGCGGCAATTGTGCCGCAACCGTGCCGGGTGAACGCATCGTGACGCCAAACGGCGTTACCGTGCTTGGCTATCGCAACTGGCCAGCACGGATCGGCGTCGCGGCCAGTGGCCTTTATGCGCGCAATCTGATGACCTTCGTCACCAGTTTCTGGGACAAGGAAGCCGGTGCGCCGAAGCTGCCGGCGGACGATGACATCGTCAAAGGCGTGCTACTGACTCGTGGCGGCGCCGTTATCCACCCGAATTTTCAGCCCCAAGCGGCTGCATAAAGGAGCGAAATCATGACCCCCGCTGAATTGGCCGGCCAGGCTGCGAGCCTGGCCCATAAAGCTGCGGTGCTGGCGCAGAATGCGGCGGGCTTTGCCGCCGAAGCGGCTGCCCATCACCCGCATCACCCGCCGCTGATTTACCTGTTTGCCATTTTCGTGATGGCGGTGTTCGTTGGCTATTACGTGATCTGGAGCGTCACCCCCGCTCTGCATTCGCCGCTGATGGCGGTGACCAACGCGATTTCCTCGGTGATCATTGTCGGCGCGATGCTGGCGGTGGGCCTGCATGGCGATGCGGCTGCCCATATTTTCGGGTTCCTGGCGGTGACGCTGGTATCGGTCAATATTTTCGGCGGCTTCATGGTCACGCAGCGCATGTTGTCGATGTTCAAAAGAAAAGCGAAGTAAGGGAGCGACCCGATCATGAGTAACGCATCCGATCCGGGCATTACGCTCGCCTATCTGGTAGCCGCGGTATTGTTCATCCTGGCCCTGCGCGGCCTGTCGCACCCAGAATCATCACGCCGTGGCAATATGATGGGCATTGCTGGCATGGTGATCGCCATTCTGGCCACCCTCGATCATCCGGGCATGTTGCTTGGCGGTGCCGGGCTGATTTTCCTGGGTATTGCCATCGGCGGCACGGTGGGTGCCGTTGTTGCCAAGCGGATCCAAATGACCGCCTTGCCGCAATTGGTTGCCGCGTTCCACTCGCTGGTGGGCTTGGCGGCTGTGTTCGTCGCGGCTTCGGCGCTGAATGCGCCGACCAGCTTCGGCATTGGCACACCGGGGCATTTGCGACTGGAGAGCCTGATCGAAATGTCGATTGGCCTTGCCATCGGCGCCATCACCTTTACCGGGTCGATCATCGCCTTTGCCAAGCTGCAAGCCTTGATGAAAGGCACGCCAATCACCTTCCCCGGACAGCATAAGCTCAATCTCGGCCTTGGGATTTTGATTTTTGTCCTGATCATCATGTTCGTGGTGTCGGGCGGCTCGCAGGTGCTGTTCTGGTTGATCGCGCTGGTCGCTCTGGCCCTTGGTTTGCTGCTGATCATCCCGATTGGCGGCGCGGACATGCCGGTCGTGGTGTCGATGCTGAATTCTTACTCCGGTTGGGCGGCTGCCGGCATTGGTTTTACCATCGGCAACGTCGCGCTGATCATCACCGGCGCCTTGGTCGGCTCGTCCGGCGCCATTCTCTCCTACATCATGTGTAAAGGCATGAACCGCTCGATCATCAATGTGTTGCTTGGCGGCTTCGGCACGGATGGGGGTGCTGCGGGTCCGGCGGCAGCGATGGGCGATAAAACGGTGAAATCCGGCTCCGCCGAGGACGCGGCATTCATCATGAGCAACGCCTCGAAAGTCATCATCGTGCCGGGCTACGGCATGGCGGTGGCACAAGCCCAGCATGCGGTGCGCGAAATGGCTGATTTGCTCAAGGAAGAGGGCGTTGACGTCAAATATGCGATCCATCCGGTCGCCGGACGGATGCCGGGGCATATGAACGTGCTGCTCGCCGAAGCCAACGTGCCCTATGACGAAGTGTTCGAGCTTGAGACCATCAATAACGAGTTCTCCACGGCGGATGTGGTCTATGTGATTGGTGCGAACGACGTGACCAACCCGGCGGCGAAAACCAATTCCGCCAGCCCAATCTATGGCATGCCGATTTTGGAAGTCGATAAGGCCAAAACCGTGCTGTTCGTGAAGCGCTCAATGGCCTCAGGCTATGCTGGCGTCGATAACGAGTTGTTTTTCCGTCCCAACACCATGATGCTGTTTGGTGATGCGAAAAAAATGACCGAAGAGATTGCCCAAGCGCTGGGCAGGTAATGTGCTGGTTGAATAGGCGCGTTTGATGTTAATCAATGCGGATCTCAGCATCGCGGCGGTGGTTGAAACCGCCGCGATGCCCTGGGTCGCCTCGCCCATCGCGGGCGTGGAGCGACGCATGCTTGAGCGTGATGGCGAGGAAGTGGCCCGCGCGACCTCGTTGGTGCGCTATGCGCCCGGCTCTTCCTTCTCGCCACACCGCCATGATCAGGGCGAGGAATTTCTGGTGCTGGACGGCGTGTTCTCCGATGAAAGCGGTGATTTTCCGCGCGGCTTTTATGTCCGCAATCCACCCGGATCGCGGCATCGGCCTTCCAGCGCGCCGGGCGCGATCATTTTCGTGAAATTGCGGCAAATGCCCCCGCAGGAAGCCGCCTCCTTGCGCGTTGACACCAACGATCCCGCCTTATGGCAAACCGATCCGTCAGGCCGCGCGCAGGCCTTGCTGTTCGATGCGCCGTGGGAGCGGGTGGAAATGATCCGTCTACCGCCCGGCACGGCGGAGTATGACGCGCTCAACCAAGGCGGTTGCGAGCAATTCGTGGTGACGGGGGCGCTGCGTCTGGATGGGATCACGCGGCCAGCCGGCAGTTGGATGCGGCATCCTGCGGGCGCGAAGGTGCGCGTGGGCAGTGCCGATGGCGCGTTGATCTATCGCAAAACCGGGCATTTGCCAGCCGCGCTCGGCTGATCGGGCGATGCATGATCTCATCATCGTCGGTGGCGGGCTCGCCGGATTGGCGCTGGCCGCACGCTCAGTCCGCGCGGGGGCCAATGTCCTGCTGCTCGAAGCGCGCGACCGGCTGGGTGGTCGCATTCTGGCCCATCAAACGCGCGCCGGCCACTATGATTTAGGACCGGCCTGGATTTGGCCCGGTATGCAACCAAGGCTGCGCGCGCTGGTCACGCAGGCGGGGCTGCATACCTACCCGCAGGATGAGGCGGGCGGGCTGATGTTCGAAGACGCCTCCGGCACCATCCAGCGCTTTGCCCGTGGCTTTGGCCAGGAGCCGCCGAGCCTGCGCCTTGTCGGCGGGATCAGCGCGTTGATCGATGGTCTCAGCGCGGGCCTTGCCGCCGATCAAATCAAATTATCGACGCCGGTAGAGCGCCTGCACCTAGCTTCGGATCACGTGCGCGTGTTCACCGAGCGTGGGGAATTCGCCGCGCGCCATGTCGCGTTGGCGATGCCGCCCCGGCTGGCCGCCGCCTTGACCTTTGAACCTTCTTTGCCGCCCGCCCTGCTGGCTAGCCTGCAATCGGTGCCAACCTGGATGGCCGGGCAAGCTAAGGCGCTCGCGATTTATCGCACCGGCTTCTGGCGCGATGTCGGCTTGTCCGGCTCGGCCATGAGCCAAATCGGGCCGCTCGGCGAAATCCATGATGCCTCGCTGCCCGGCGCCGATGAAGCCGCCTTGTTTGGCTTTTTTGCTTGGTCACCCGCTCAACGCGCCGCCCGGCAGGACATGTTGGCCGACGCGGTTTGCGCCCAGCTTGGCCGCCTGTTCGGGCCATCAGCCGCGCAGCCCGAGGCGCTGGTGATCCGCGATTGGGCGACCGATCATTGGACCTCGACCAACCTGGATCACGCGCCGCTGCGCGAACATCCTTCCTACCGCCCGATCGATTGGCCGCGCCCCTGGGGTGATCGCGTGCTGCTGGCTGGCTCGGAAGCGGCAGCGGATTTTGGCGGCTATTTGGAGGGCGCCTTGGCGGCTGCGGCTTCGGTCGCCGAAAAAATATCAATTAATCGGGAGTTTTCATTATTTTAACGTGTTTTATTAAGAAATTGCTGGCAAAGCACGTTTTAAGACGCTGATGCTCTAGCGCGATCTTTTCCAGGGGCGTGACATGGTATTTTCACGGCGGTTTCTGTTGGATGCGGGGGTTAAGGCAACGATCAGCCTGCCGCTTTGGATGCAAACAGCTTTGGCGGCAGCGCCCTGGCCGGGCCGGGAGAAGGCGGCACGGCTGCATAATGCTTCCTATCGGCAGGGCCAGCAAAACCGGCTCGTGGTGATCGATCCTGGCCATGGCGGTCGTGATCCGGGCTGTATCGGCAAAGGCAGGCTGTTTGAAAAAGACATTGCCCTGTCAGCCGCATGGGATTTACGGCGCACGTTAGAACGCGGTGGTTATCACGTCATGATGACGCGCGAGCGTGATTTTTTTGTCCCGCTGCAAGGCCGGGTCGATTTTGCCGAAAAACATCACGCTGCTGTATTTCTCTCGATCCATGCGAATTCGGTTGCCCCCAACACCGTGGTGCGCGGCGCCAGTGTTTATACCTTCGCCGAACACGCATCGGATCCGCTGGCCCAGAAAATCGCCAGTCTGGAAAATAGTGTCGAGCGCCTATCCAACCCCACCTTCAAGGGCGTGTCACCGCAGGTGGGCGAAATTCTGTTCAGCTTGATGTCGCATAGCACCAAGGTTGAATCATTGCTGCTCCAAAAACACGCCGTTGGTGCGTTAGCGCGTTCGGTCGATATGCTGCAAAACCCCGCCCGCCACGCCACATTCGCCGTGCTGCAATCATCCGCGATTCCCAGCATCTTGGTCGAGACGGCGTTCTTGTCGAACCCCGAAGATGAAGCGGCGTTGCGCACCAACGCGTTTCGCGAGCGCATCGCCCAGTCAATGAAAAATGCTGTGGACGCCTGGTTTATTGCCAAACAACATGCGGTCGCTAATTTGTGAGGCGCGGCTATGATCGGGCGGCGGCGCGTCGCGTTAGGGCTGGGTGGCTTTGTCTGGATGGCACCCACCCGCGCACTCTGGGCTGATCATCGCGCCTCGCCGCAAGAGGCTGGCTATGTCGGACACCCAGGGCCGGGCGGGATCGAATGCGCCGCCTGCGAATTTTTCCAGCCAGGGCGCGACGGTCCCGCACAGTGCCAATTGGTGCGCGGCAATATTCGCGCCGATGGAAGCTGTGATTTTTTTGCGAGGCGCTAAACCATGACCAATGGTCAATCGGCCTGGCACCGTGGTTTTGTCAGTTGGCTCGGGGTCGCTACAGTGGCCTTTGTCGCGTTATTTGTTTTGCTAACGCTGAAACTCATCGATGCGACATTGTGGCAACCGATCAAACCGAGCGAGGCGGTGCTCGCCGCCTGGCGGCCCGATGACCGGGTCAAGCGCGAGGAGCCGGATCGCGCGCCGATCATTGATCGTCATGGCCGAATTTTGGCGGTGTCGTTGCCCGGTGCCGCCCTGTTCGCCGATCCGCAGCAAATCAGCCATCCCGATCATGACGCCATTTTGATCCGCCACGTACTGCCATTTTTATCGCGCCAAATGCTCGTCCATCGGTTGGCGCTGCGCCCTTACGGCTTTGTCTATCTGGACCGGCATCTCACCGCCACCCAAGAATTGGCGATCAATCGGCTGGGCATACCCGGCCTCTATTTCCAGCCGATCTGGGAACGGCATTATCCGCAGGGCAATATCGCCGCGCATATTCTCGGTGGCGTCACGCCCGATCAACGCGGCATTGCCGGCATCGAAGCCTATTTCGATCATCGGCTCGTGGCACAGCCCAATAAACCGTTGCGATTATCGATTGATTTGCGGATCCAGGCGATTGTCCATCACGAAGTGGCACGCGCCATGCGCGATTATCACGCACGCGGTGCCTGCGGCATCGTCGAGAACATGCATGGCCGCGTGGTGGCCATGGTCAGCCTGCCCGATTACAATGCCAATCAATTCCATCAAGCGCCAAGTGACACGCTGTTTGATCGCTGCATTTCCGGCGATTACGAGCCAGGCAGCGTGATGAAATTAATGACCCTGCCTGCCGCTTTGCAATCAAGGCTGGTGCAGTATTGGGACCGTTTCAACACCACCCACCCGCTGGTCGTTGATGGCTTCGCCGTCACCGATTATGAGCCGGTGCATCATTGGCTGGCGATGCCGGCGATTTTAGCCATGTCCTCGAATATCGGCGCTTCACGGATTGCGACCATTATGGGGCCAAAAATCCAGCGCGCTTGGCTACGGAAAATGGGTTTCTTTCAGCCATCGCCGGTGCAAATGCCCGGCGTCCAGCCGCCAATCTGGCATCCCAAAGCGACCTGGAAATTGCTCACCACCATGACCGTTAGTTTCGGTAACGGCATTGCGATGGCACCACTCACCATGGCCAACGCCGTGGTCGCCGATGTAAATGGCGGCATCCTGTACCGCCCCACCTTGCTCGCGCGGCACCAAGGCGCCCCGCCGCGCCGGGGTGTGCGGGTGATGCGGCGATCCGTATCGGTCATTATGCGCAAATTGATGCGCGGCGTAGTGCTCTCAGGCACTGGCATTTATGCCCGCGTGCCGGGCTATCTGGTCGGCGGCAAAACCGGCACCGCGCAGGTCGTCGGTACCAATGGCCGCTACCGCAATCATTTGAACAATGCCTCGTTCATGGCGATTTTTCCGGCAAATCGGCCACGCTTTGTGGTGTATGTGGTGGTGATCCATCCGCACCCAACCAAAAAAATGGCACATTTTTCTTATGGGTTTACCACCGGCGGCTATGTCGCAGCCCCCGCCGTGGGTCGCATCATCGCACGGATCGGGCCGATGGTGGGTGTGCGCCCGCTCGCGGGGGCAACCCTCAAACAGGTCAGCGCGCGCTGGCAAATTCCTCTCAAACCCAGCGTGCCACCGGGGCAGATCGCCCTCGGGCCGAACAATCCGCTACCACGCGGCGCTAACCGCTACGCCTATATTTTGGCGCACCAAAAACTCCCGCCCCCAAACACGCGCTTAGCGAACGCAGCCCTCCGCCGCGTGCAAATGGCGATCCCCAATCAAGCCTTGCCGCGCGATCAAAACGAGCGCGATGTGCGGCTCGATAACGGCACCCGCGCCGAATAAATCACACCACCCGGCGCGCCGCCGCCTCGCCCGAGCGGATTGCCCCTTCAATCGTCGCAGGCAGTCCCGTTGCGGTATAATCGCCAGCCAAGCCAAGATTATGGATCATCGCACCATTGATCACCGGTGTTGTCGCCGGTCGGCGGTTCAATTGCGCCGGCGTCGCTGCAAACGTCGCCCGCTTTTCCTTAACCACCCGATAGGCAGGCATGGTGCGCGGCAACCCAAAGGCGCGCCGCAAATCTGACCATACTTCGAGCGCTAACGCATCGGCATCACGATCAACCTTATCATTCGCCGCGCTGATCGTGATGGATACCACATCGTTTTTTTCAAACACCCATTCGGCAGCCCCGCCCAACAACCCATAAAATCCGGATGGCCCTGGCGGGATGCCTGCCCGAAAATGCACGTTCAAAATCGCCTCATGCTGATCCGGCACAATCAACCCGGGCAGTAATTCCGCGGCAATCCAGGGCGGTGTGGCGAGTATCACCTGATCGCCGGCGCGCACCGGCTCATCGGTTGCCGAGCCGGTTAACCGGGTGATCGTGTTATTCTCGACGCCCAGCGCCTGGATACGCGCCCCAAAGCGCAATTCAGCGCCGCGCCCGCGCAAAAAAGCCAAGGCAGGATCAACCAGACTTTCTGACAGACCAAGCTTCGGATAGCGCGGTCTCGCCGCCGCCCCGCCGCGCCCAATCGTTTCGCGCAACACCGCACCCAGCAGCGCCGCCGAGCCCTCAGCCGGCTTGGTATTCAACGCCGCAATGGCCAGTGGCTCAATCAACCGCTCATAGAGCGGATCAAGATCGCCCATCAGCGCCTGCACCAAATCATCCGGCCCCGCCCGATCCAGCCGACGCAGCGCGAGATAATCACGCGCCCGCGAATCCGGCACCCGTGCGGCGCGCCGAAAAATCCATACCGGAAGCCGGCTGTTATTCAGCCGTAAATTCCACGCAGCGCCGGATACAAGGTCAATAAACGGAAAAATCGCCCGGCTTGGGCCGGTGAGTGTATCGCTCGCACCAATCCGCGCCAAATACGCCATGGCCGCATGATTGCCGGTTGCCAGCAAATGATTGCCATTATCAATCCGGCAATCGAGTGTCGCATCATGATAAGAGCGGCAGCGCCCGCCCGCGAACCGCGCAGCCTCATACAGCACAACCCGCTCGCCGCGCCCAGCCAACGCTGTGGCGGCGGCCAGCCCGGCCATGCCCGCGCCAATAACATGGATGCGGCGGCTCATAGCGGCTCAGCCCGCCGGTCGGCCAGCAGCCATAGCTGTGCGGCCAGACCCAATTTGCGCCATAGCGGCAGGCTTGGCCGCGCCGTGGGAGCGCTAAAGCCGCGCGCGCGCATAATATCGAGCAAGGGCCGATACGAAGCCGCCATCAGCCGCGCCGGGCGCATGGCGCGTTCATCGCACATCTCCATCGCCTGCGCCGCCTGATCGAAATGCTGGGCCGCGCGATCGCCCAGAGTGCCGAGCACCAGCGGCAAGTGAGGATGCGCCAAGGCGGCGTGCGGCTCTAACGGCACTTGATGGGCGTTGAGCAATTCACGTGGCAAATAGAGGCGGTGGCGCTGCGCATCTTCGCCAAGATCGCGCAAAATATTGGTCAATTGCAGCGCCCGGCCAAGATGATGCGCAACACGGCGCCCGGCCTCGGTTGGTTCGCCAAAAATGCGGATCGATAAACGACCCACGGCAGAGGCCACACGATCGCAATATAAATCAAGCGTCGCCTCGTCCGGCGCCATGATCGGCGCGGCAATATCCATCGCCATACCATCGATGATCGCGATAAAATCGTCCTGCGCCAACCCATGCCGCGCAATCGCCGTTCGCAGCACGCGGGTGGTCGGTTCCTCCGCCGCGCCCTGATAGAGTGCCGCGATCCGCTGGCGCCACTGATCAAGCCCCGCGATGCGCGCCTCGGCGGGCAGGCCATCATCATCGGCGATATCATCAACAACCCGGCAAAACGCATAAACCCCATACATCGCCACTCGCCTTGGTGCCGAAAGCACCGTCATGCCGCGATAAAACGAGGTGCCCGCCGCACGGGTCAATGCGGTCACAGCCGCAATATCCTCAGGCTGATACGACGCCGCACTCATACGAGCTGCGCCACGCCAACAATCAGTGCCGCCACAAAATCAGATTTGCGCAATTTCACCCGCCCCGCCAACGGGTCGCCACGGCGCAAATGCCGATGCAATCGCTGGGCTAAATGGGTAATCATCCCCGTCTCCAAGCGCATCCGGCGCGAACGCAACTGATGCGGCAGTTCGGTCGCAGCCTGGTTCAACGCGGCGGTTTGATCCAGCATCGCATCAAACACGCGGCGCAATTCCGGCGATGTTTTGGGTGCCGTCAGCGCCTCGACGTCGATCCCCGCGTCCGTGAGCATGTCTGTCGGCAAATAGCATCGTTGCAGATTGCGCCAATCATCCGCGCAATCTTGCAAATGGTTCAGCACCTGCAACGCCGCGCAAAGCGCGTCTGATGCCGGCCAACTCGCCCGATCTTCGCGGTGCAAATCGAGCACGAAACGGCCAACGGGTGCTGCGGAAAACCGGCAATATTCCATCAACTCCGCCCAGCTCGCATAGCGCGCCTTGGTGGCATCCTGGCGAAACGCAATCAGCAATTCGCGCGCATGGGTCGCTGGCATGCACATTTCCGTCAAGCTCTGACGCAGGCGGCTGGCACTCGGCGAGCCAGATGCCACCGCACCGCTCAGCACCATATCCATCCGGTCAAGGCGGCTGATTTTTTGCTCAGGCGTAAGTGAGGGGTTATCGGCAATATCATCGGCATTACGGGCAAAGCTGTAATAGGCATGAACATGCGGGCGCAATTTTGGATGGATCAACACACCCACAGGGAAATTCTCATCGCCCCGATCCTTGCCAGACCATAATTCAACGTTATCCGACGGCATCGTCGTGCTCATCAAGCGGCTCCGTAATCGCGGCGTTTCCATTGCGCGCCGGCGCCGCGCCAATAGCGGCGGGCCGAGGCTATCGTGGCTTCCAAATACAGCACGGCAATCAGCGGCAGCGCGAGCGCCCATAACCGGCTGACCCGATAGCGGCGCAAGGTCGGCAGATAGGACCAAATCGCAAGGCCACTGGCCACCAGCCCCGCAACAAACCCAAGCCCATGACCGGCTAACACCGCGAGCGGCGGCACCAACCAAACCAGGCCCAGCCCCAAAACCGTCAACGCGAGCAATAGCGATGAATGGCGCAATTGGGTAAAGGCCGACCGGGCGATCATCGCGCGAATATCGGCAAGCTGCGGATAAAGCCGGATCGATTGGGCAAGGCCGGAATGGCCGAGGAAAATCGCCCCGCCCGGCTTCACCGCCCGCGCCAGCGTTACATCATCGATCAACGCGCCGCGCATTGCTCTGATCCCGCCGATGCGCGTGAGCGCCGTCCGGCGGATCAGCACCGTGCCCCCCGCTGCCGCTGCCACGGCGGAAAGCGGGTTATTCACTTGCGCAAACGGGTACAGCATCTGAAAAAAATACACGAAAGCCGGGATCAGCAACCGCTCGGCAAGGCTCGTGCAATTCAGCCGCACCATTTCCGAAACCATATCCAGCCGATAATGTCCCAGCGGCGCGTGCAGCCGCGCCACCAACGTCGCGAGATGGCGCGGATCATGGGTGATGTCCGCATCGGTGAATAAAATCAGCGGCGCGCTGCTTTGCGCCACACCTTGCTCAAGGGCAAATAATTTCCCCGCCCAACCGGCAGGCTTTTCCGCCCCTTCAACCAGCAAAAACCGTGGATCATGCAGCGCCATCAGCCGGGCGCGCGCTTTGGTGTCATCGGCACTCCGATCATCAACCAAAATCACCCGGTATGACCCCGGATAGTCCTGCGCCAAGAGCGACGCAATCACCGGCGCAATTGTCTCGGCCTCATCGCGGGCCGGCACGATAATATCAACCGGCGGTGCCTCAACCGGCCATGCCGGCAGCAATTCCGGCGTGCTATGCCAGAACGGCGCGCCGCGTTCACCATGCCCAAAGACCAGATAGAGCCAAATGATCGCGGCCAGAATGGCAAGAGAGGAGAGCATATCCGGTCACGCCGCCTGCGGGTGAAACGCGATGTCGGCCAGCAGCCCGCGCTTGCAAAAATCAACCAGCGCATCCTCGAACGCGCGCTGCGCCGGGCGCGGCGCATAGCCCAGCTCACGAACCGCCTTCGCCGAGCTATACCACATCAAATGCCGTGCCATCGCCAACATATCGCGCGTCATCATCGGCGGATGGCCGGTCAGCCGCGCCCATCCCTCCATCGCGCTCGCAATCGGCACTAACGGGGCAATCGGCAGCTTGATGCGCGGCGGTGACCGGCCCGCAAGCTTGGCAATCATCCTGCCAATCTCTGAAAGCATCAGATTTTCACCCCCCAGAATATACGATTCTCCGGCGCGCCCGCGCTGCTCGGCGAGCAAATGGCCCGCCGCCACATCATCGACATGCACGATATTCATGCCCGTCTCCACATAGGCGGGCATCAGCCCCCGCGCCGCATCAAGCACCATGCGGCCCGTCGGCGTCGGTTTAATATCACCCGGCCCCACCGGCGCTGAGGGGTTTACAATGACAATATCCAACCCAGTCTGAGCCAGCGCGCGAACCGCAATTTCCGCGTCATATTTTGAGCGTTTATACGGGCCAATATGATCTTCTGGCCGGTTCGCTGTGCCCTCATCTGCCGGTTCGCGCCCCTGTGCCAGCCCCAACGCCGCCACGCTGCTGGTATAAACCATGCGTTTCACCCCCGCCGCATGAGCGGCTCTGAGGAGTGCCACACTGCCATCGATATTGGTGCGGCGCATCACCTCAATATCGGGCACCCACAGCCGGTAATCAGCAGCGACGTGAAACAGTCGGCTGCATCCCGCCACCGCCGCCGCGAGCGAGGCCGGATCGGTCAAATCCGCAATCACCCGTTCGCCCGGCACGTCGCGCAGATTACTTAAATCGCTCTGCGGCCGATGGATCAGGCGAATCCGCCGCCCCGCGCGCACCAAAGCACGCGCCACGGCAGCGCCAACAAAACCGGTAGCACCGGTGACCAAGGTAAGGCCGGGATCAGAGGATGCGGGATCAAGATCAGTCATGGGGACCAGCGAAATAGAGATAAATTCGCAATCTGCAAAATCGGCGCGCAAAATCGCCCGGCGCACCCGCGCTCCAGCGAAGGCGGCGTCATCCGTGCTGCCCTCCCAGCGAAATCGGCATCACCGTGCCGGTGCTGGTCCAAACCAAAATCGCGGTCACGGGAAGGTGCGGATGGATCGCCCGTAGCACCTCGGCATACGCGCTGAGCTGCGCACGATAGGGCAGGGGCACGGCGCTTTCCTCCGTCGGCGGGGCGCGGTCGGTCTTGTAATCGGCGAATAAAATCCGCTCATCAGTAATCATCAGCCGGTCGATCATCCCGCCAATTTCGGTGCGCCCAACAATTCCGGCAATCGGTGCTTCGGCGCGGGAGCCTGCGGCGAATAGCGGCGCCATCGCCGGATGATCGAGAATCCGCATCACATCGGCGAGCACACGCGATTGATCGGCCTGATCCAGCCCATGACCAGGCTGCGCCAGATAGCGGCGCGCCGCCTCGGTGCGGCCTTCGGCGGGCAGATCCGGCAAATATTGCAACAGCGCATGCACCAGTCGCCCACGGGCCAGGGCATAATCGCGCGCACGCAGCCGGCCAGGGCGGCGCGGTGAGGCCGCCGCCAGGCCGGTGTCAGCGCCTTCGGCGCTCCGGCTGGGCACCAGCCGATCAATCGGGTCGGATGGCGGTGGCGGCGGCGTGGCGTGCCAATTCTGTGCAGCCCCCACCCAATCGGGCAATGTCGCGTGGTGCGCGACGCCGCTGGGTGCCGGGCGATCGGGTGGCGCGGTTTGCGCACAGCGCAGCGTCAATGCCTCGCTCGCCCATGGCAGCATCACGGGCGCCGGCATCACGGGCGAGGGCATCACGGGCGCGGGCAGGGCGGTCTCGCCAAGGCGGGCGAAGGCGCGCTGCACCGATTGATACCAGCAATCGGCAGGCGGTGCTTGTTTCGGCGCGGCACCGCACACAATCAAATGATCCTCAGCACGGGTGAGCGCGACATAGAGCAAGCGATTATACTCCTCCACCATTGCAATCTTGGTGGTCTCCACGGCGGTGATCACGGCACGACTGCGCTGATCGGCACGCGGGCTGAAAATCGGCACATCGAGCGCGGATTGCGGCGCGCGCAGCCAATGCAGCGTGTCGCGGCTTTTCGGCACGCTGGTGGTATCCGGCAGGATCACCACCGGCGCTTGCAGCCCTTTGGCGCCATGCACCGTCATCAGCCGCACCGAATTGCCCGCCGCCTCGGCTTCGCGCTTGATTTCGGCGGCGGAGGCGTCGAGTTCCGCCAAAAACGCCTGCAAGCTCGGCGGATTGCTGCGAGAAAAATCAATCGCCGCGGCGAGCAATTCATCAATCGGCTCCGCCGCCTCCGGGCCGAGCCGCGCGAGCAGCCGGGCGCGGCCACCCAGCGGCCCCAAAATTTCCGCCAGAAGCTGATAGGGCGACACGAAATCCACCCGCTTTTGCAAGCGCGCAAACAAATCCTCCGCCGCCCGATACGCAGCATTATCCCCCGCCCGCTGCGCCAGCGCCTCGCGTAACCGCCCCGTCCGCCCGATCGCAAGCTGCATCAAGTCCTGATCGGTAAGTCCGCCGAGCGGGCTGGTCAAAAATGTCGCAAACGAAACGTCATCATCGGGCAGCAACAAGGCCTGCATCAGCGCGATCAAATCCGCGACCGCCCGCGTCTCGGTCAGCACCATCCGGTCCAGCCCCGCAACCGGCACGCCATGATCCTTCAGCGCGCGGGTCAGCGCCGGGCCAAACTCATTGCGCGAACGCACCAGGATCAAAATATCACCGGCCTGCAGCGACCGCCCGCGTGACGGCAGGTCCATCACCCCAATTTGGGCGGCAATCCAAGCGGCAATACCCGCCGCCAACCGCCGCCGCGCCGAGCTTTGGCTGAAATAACGATCCGCTACTTGCCACGCCGCCAAATCCGGCTCCGGTTCGGCGGGCACCAGCGGCCAGAGCGTGGCCGACCCAGCCTGGCCAACCCGGCTAATGCCATGGGTCAGCGCCTCACCCGGCGCCACCACGCCCCGGCGTGCCTGATCATCGGCAAATACCTGATCAACCAAGGCCAGGATCGGTGCGGTCGAGCGAAACGAGGTATCCAGCGTGCCATCATGCCAGCGTGCCTGCGCCTCGGTCACCCGGCGGCCAATCTGGCGGCGCCATTGATCGAACACCTCAAGATTAGCGCCTTGGAATGAATAGATTGACTGCTTGCGATCACCCACCGCGAAAATCGAGCGCGCCAGCCGCTCATCGGCGCGGGTGCCAAGCCCTGAAAAAAATTCAGCGGCGATCTGATTAATCACCTGCCATTGCGCAGGCGCAATATCCTGCACCTCATCCAGCAAAATATGATCCAGCCCGCCATCAAGCTTATAAAGCACCCAGGCCGCGCCAGGATCGCGCAAAAGCTGCGCCGCCCGCGCGATCAAATCAGCATAATCAAAGCGTGATTCCTGATTTTTCGTCCCCATATCGGCATCACGGATCGGCAACAACAAATCGATCACCGCGCCCGATAAATCGGCCAAGAGTAGCGCCGCGCAGCGATCATGATAACGCCCAATCCGCGCCTGCTCAGTCTCGATAATCCCCGCCAAATCAGGGTCCGACGCATTGAGCGCCCGGCTGATAAAAGCCGATAATGCGCGCTTCTCGCCCTTGGCGGTAAGAAACAAATCACACCATGTTGCCCAATCAGCGGCGCGCTGCGCCAAGGGCTTGGCCAGACAATCGAGCGCCAGCAGAGCGCGTTCCTGCGCCTTGGGTGAGGATGCCTCCGCAATGCGCTGCAAGGCCGCCCGCAACGCCGGATTTTCGGTGCCCGCAATCGCATCGCGCAGCAGCGTCGGCGCATCCTCATCCGGCGCGTTCAGTGCCGCACGCTGCTCCGCCTTGATCGCGGGCGCCGCATCATGCTTGGCCAGTAGCTGTGCCAGTTGCGTGCGCTGATCGGTGAGCAATTGATCGATTAGCGCGCCGAATTGGGTTTCGGATATCTCCCCCGCGAGCCGCAGCAGCGCCTCGGTTGGCTCGCTCGCCTTATCGCCCAGCACCGCCTCGCGCGCGGCCCGGCGGCGCAGGCTGGTTTGCGCATCATCCGCCACGCTGAAATGCGGCGTAATCCCGGCTTCGAGCGGAAAGCGGCGCAGCAAAGACTGGCAAAAAGCATGGATCGTATCGATGCGCATGCCACCGGGCAGATCAAGCACCTGACCAAACAAGCCCCGCGCCCGCGCCCGGTTCGCCGGGCTCATGGCGACATCGAGTTTGCCGAGTTCGCCATCAAGCTGGTCATCATCCAGGGTCGCCCATAGCCCGAGCCGATCGCGCAGCCGGATCGCCATTTCAGCCGCCGCCGCGCGGGTGAACGTCAGGCATAAAATCCGCGCCGGATTAGCACCCTCCAGCATCAAGCGCAGCAGCCGATCCGTCAGCAGCTTGGTTTTCCCCGATCCCGCCGAGGCCGCCACGAACGCGGACATTGCGGGGTTCGACGCCGCGCGCTGCGCCGCCTCCGCTTGAGCGATAGCGTCGATGGCGTGGCTCATTCGCTCTCATCCCATTCAGCCCGCCGCGAAATCCCGGCATAAGGCTGATCGAACGGGCTGCGTCCCGGATGCGGTCGATCGCGATACGGCGTGGCTGGATCAGCGAAATGCTGAAGAATCACCGGAATTTCGCGCCGCGCCTGATCGATAATCGCGCGTAACTGCTCTGGATCATTGGCAAACAGGCTGCGCGTCGCCCCCTCAGTCGCACCGCCCGAGAGTTTCCAATAGGCCAGCTCGCACACATCGCGCGCGAATGACGCGCCAAAGCCACCGGTCTGCGCAATCACCGCTTCCAGCGGCAATTGCGGCGCGCTGCCCGACAGCACTTCTTTGTCCGCAGGCGGTGTGCCGGTTTTGAAATCGATCAGCGTCACCCCCGCGCGGCGCCGCTCAATCCGATCCGCCCGGCCCCGCACCACAAACCCATCGATCACCCATTCCCCTGGCTGCTCGGTGGCAACCAAATCCGCCGCCCCATGGCTCACCAGCCGGCCGCGCTCCAAATCAACAATCCAATCGGCAATCCGCCGCAAACGCACCCGCCAAAACGCTTCCAACCCGCCCCGTAAACGCTGAGCGCGGAGCTGCTGCTCAAATGCCGTGAATAACAGCGTCGCCGCCTCCGGCGCGCCCGCCCAACCTGGCTGATCGCCAACCGCCCGCAGCCCTTCATGAACCAATGTGCCAAACAACGCCGCATCGGTCTCGGCATCCAGCGCGCCGAGTGGCTCTAGCCGCAGCACGCGTTTGGCATAGATCGCATAGGGATCGGCCAGCAAGGTGGTGATTTCGGAAATCGAATAGCGCCGGGGCCGGTAGGACGAAGCGGGCCGTGGCTCCGGTCGTGGCCGAATGATCCGCGTCACCGGCTGATCAAGCTGCACCGACCATAAAGCAGCCGGATGCCCCGGCAATGATTGCCCCGCCCCACGCAGCACCGTTTCGATCCGCGCCAGAAACCGCGATGGCACGGCAGGGGCGCGCCCACGCCGCGCGGGGGCCGAGAGAATGACCGTGCGGCAACTCGCCATCAGGCTGGTGACATCATGCGCCGTCTCGCCAATCAAACGAGCCCCGTCCGGCAAGCCAACCGCCCGGCGCATCGGGCGCGAAAGCCACGGCCCCGGATCAGGCTCGGCCGGAAACACGCCCTCAACCATGCCGCCAAGGATCAGCGTATCCACGGTTTGCAACCGCGCTTCGAGCAAGCCCCAAATCGCCACCCTTGGATTGGCGTCTTGCGTGCGCGGGCGGCGCAGCCTGGCATCGCCCAGCACCGCGTCGAGCAGACCCGGCAGCTCGCTGGGGCTGATATCAGGCAAGCCCTGCATCGCCTCAAATTGCTGCGCGAGCCATTCTGACAAAGCCGCCCCCGCAGGCCCAGCCCACAGCCGGTCGGCCCCTGCCTGCCCATCGCACCCCGCCAAAACCTCAGCCGCCTCGATCAGCGCATCCAACAGTTCCGCGGGGCTGATCGCCTGCCGCGCCGACGCGTCGAGCAGCGGGCGCAAACAATTCTGCAACGCCGCGACGAACGCCGCCAAATCGGGGCTGGTCTGCTCAGCCGCGAAGCGCAGCGCCGCAAAACCAGGGCCGGGCAGACGCGCACGCAGCATCACATCGAGCGCCCGGCCCCAATGCCGGGCCTGCCCGCGCGCCAACCCTGCGCCGGTCAGCGGATGCTGCAACAGCGCCAGCAGCGGAACGGCGGCGTAGTCGGCCTGCTGTGCCGCGGCAAGCAAGCGCAACAGCACCGCAGGCGGTGTGTCGGCCAACATCTCGCCCGCACTATCCTCAGCGCGAATCCCAAGCCGCGCCAATTCGGCGGTGACCCGCAGCGCCAATCCCCGATCCGGCGTGACCAACGCCGCATCACGGGCGGGATCATCCAGCGCATCGCGCAAAGCGAGCGCAATGGCGCGCGCCTCATCCTGCTCATCGGCGGGGCTAAGCCTAAACAGCGCGCCCAGATCAGCCGGCTGGCGCTGCTGCCACGCCGCCAGCGCCGACGGCGGCAAAAACGCCCGCCGCAGCAACGCCGCCCGCCCTAGCAGCGCAGCCCGGCCTCGCAACGCAACCTGATCCGCGTCGGGTGGGTCGGGCGGGCTCCAGAGCCGGATTTCCGCCCGATCCGCGCCCATCGCGTTGATCAATCGGCGCAACCCGGCTTGCGGATGCGCCGGTGTATCATCCAGCGCCGCCCAGCCCTCATCCGACAAATCTGGATCAAACCCCGCCAGCACCACGCAGCCCTGCGCAAGGTTCGCGACCACCCGCGCCAATCGTGCGATTGCGGGGGTGGCAACCGCTAGCCCCGCCAGCCAAATCGGCTGCACGGGCGGGTTGTGCCGCCAAAATTCTGCCTGCGCATCCAAGCTGAGCCGATGTCGGCGCGCCGGATCAACCGCCCCGCGTTCGGCCAGAATCGCCGGCCAATGCCGTGTCACCAAAGCCAAAAAATCGAGCGTGCGTTGCCAATGCTCGGCAAGATCAGGTGCAACAATGCCGGGCAACGTGGCCGCAAGATCAATCTCGGCCTGCTCCGCATCATCGATCAGCCGCGCCAACTCATCGGCCAGGGCCAGCGCATCGGCCAGCCGGGTCGGCGCGCCATCCTGCCCGCGCAATCGCAAAATCAGCCGCGCCAGAATGCTCCGCCGCTGCTCCGCCGGGATCGCAGGTGGCAATTCCTCGCCGGCGAGCAAACCCAGCGCCGCCTCGTCAGCACCCCCAACTGCGATAATCCGGGGTAAAATCAGCGGCTTGCCATGCGCCGCCAAAAACGCCGCCGCCGTCGCGCGCGCAGCCCGGCGCGTCGGCAGGATCAACATCCCATCGGCAGCATCGCGCCCCGCCGCCCGCGCCTGATCCAGCCAGGCGCAGGCCAGAGCGGGCAGAAACGGCGTGCCAATCGGTATCGCCGCAATGCGCGGGACGCTGATCCCCGCGTCGCTCATTCCCGTGTCGCTCATTCCCGTGTCGCTCATCCCCGTGTCGCTCATCCCGGTATCGTTCATCGGTCCGAAAACATCCGCTTGGGCAGCAAGCGATCAAGCAACGATGCCGGCCCGCTCGCCAGCGCTGTCCGTTCATCGGCACCCAGCCAGGCCAGCGCGATGCTCAGCGCCATCGCCGGCGCCGCCGCGCCAAGCCGGTCCGGCCACTCAATCAGGAAAATCGCCCTCTCAGAAAAATCGAGCCCCAGCTCAATCAAATCCGCATCGCCATTCAACCGCCATAAATCCGCATGGGTAATTGGCGGATCAGTCGGATAGGTCTGCACCAAAGTAAAACTCGGGCTCGGCACATCAAGCGTCGGGTCCGCCGCCATGGCGCGAATGAACGCACGGGCAAAGCAGGATTTTCCAGCCCCCAACGGGCCGGCGAGCAGAATAATATCACCAGGGCGGCTGGCGGCGGCGACGCTGCGGGCGAACGACTCCGTCGCGTCTTGGTCAGCAAGGGTCAGAACGCGTTGCTCCATACCCCTCGGTTACCCGATCATCGCCATTTCGGCGAGAGCCGTGATCTTTCGACATCAAGCCATTGACGATTGCCGTCGGATGCTTACCGGTATCAGCGCAAGAGCGAGGTGATGCAATGAGCGAACGAATCGAAGCCGATGTCGCGATCATCGGTGCGGGACCAGCCGGGCTATTCGCGGTTTTCGAGTGCGGCATGCTGAAAATGTCCTGCGTGCTGATCGATGCGCTGGGCGAAGTCGGCGGCCAATGCGCCGCCCTCTATCCCGAAAAACCAATTTACGACATCCCCGCCTATCCCGCGATCGACGCCTCGGTGCTGATCGAGCGGCTGGAGGCGCAAATCGCCCCGTTCAAGCCCGAGCGCGTGCTCGGCCAGCGGGTGGAGCGCCTATCCGGCCAGCCCGGCGCCTTCACGCTGGGCACCGATGGCGGCGCCGAGATTCACGTCAAAGCCGTGGTCATCGCCGCCGGGGCCGGGGCGTTCGGCCCCAATAGGCCGCCCTTAGACGGTCTGGCCGCGTTCGAAGCGAGCGGTGCGGTGAAATATTACGTGCGCAAGCGCGAAGCCCTGCGTGGCAAGCGGGTGGTGATCGCCGGCGGCGGTGATTCGGCGGTCGATTGGGCCTTGGCACTCAAAGACGTCGCCGCCTCGGTCGCCGTGGTGCATCGCCGCGCCAAATTCCGCGCCGCCCCGGAAATGGCCGCTCAGCTCGACGCGCATGCCGCCAGCGGTGCCATCGAGCTGGTCACGCCCTACCAGCTGCACGCGCTGCACGGGGCCAACGGGCTGTTGAGCGGCGTCGAAGTGGCCGATCTGGAAGGCGGCAAACGCCTGCTACAAGCCGATATTTTGCTCCCGTTTTTCGGCCTGTCGAACGATCTGGGGCCAATCAGCACCTGGGGCGTGGATTTGGCGTTGCACCGGATCACCGTCAATCCGGCAAGCTGCGAAACCAGCCTGCGCGGCGTGTTCGCCATCGGCGACGTCGCGACCTATCCCGGCAAATTAAAGCTGATTTTGCAAGGATTTTCCGAAGCCGCGATGGCCGCGCACGCTATGTTCGCCATTGTCAAGCCAGGCGAGGCCCTGCATTTCGAATATTCAACATCCAAAGGGGTCGCGGCATGAGCGATAATATCCACAAGCGTCCCAGCATGGGCAGCATCATCCGCCGCATGTTCATCGGCCCGGCCGGGTTGCGCGCGGGCTGGGCGCTCGCGATTTTCCTCGTCCTCGCCGCAGCCATGGTTGCCCTCATTGGCTTTATCGTGCGTATCGCCATCAATCATCTCGATCCGGCTTTCGGCAAGCTAATCCTGAAGGTCATGCATGGCGCCGCCCATGCCCCGGTCGCGTTCGTGCTGACCAATGAAGGGCCATTATTACTGGCCTATGCCGGTGCTTTGGCCGTCATGACCTTGATCGAGCGTCAATCCTTCACCGCCTTCGGCTTGGGCGGGATCAGGCGGTGGCAACGGCTCGGTGCTGGATTTTTCTGGGGGTTCACCGCGTTGAGCCTGCTGATTTTCCTGCTCTGGAGCACCGGTCACCTCGTATTTCTCGCCCATCCGGTGCAGCCCGGTGCCGTATTGCGCAGTGGCGTGTTTTGGCTGATCGGCTGTGGCGTCATCGCGCTGGCGGAAGAAAATCTATTTCGCGGTTATTTGTTATTCCGGTTGAAAACCGGCATCGGCTTCTGGCCCGCGGCGGTCTTACTCGCGCTCCTGTTCGGTCTGGCCCATGGCGGCAACGCGGGCGAAACCCATCTCGGCGAAATTTTCGCAGGGCTTTATGGATTGGTGATTTGTATCAGTATTGCCTACACGCGTTCACTCTGGTGGGCAATCGGCTTTCACGCCGCCTGGGATTGGGCCGAATCTTATTTCTACGGCACGTCGGATAGTGGGATGATTTCGCAAGGGCGTTTGCTCGCAACAGCCCCGCGCGGCAATATTTATTGGAGCGGCGGCCCTACCGGGCCGGAAGGCAGTGTTTTCGCCTTCGTCGCGTTAGCCTTCGCGGCCCTGGTCATGGTCATCACTCTCCGCAACGCGCCGATGGAAGCGCGTGCGAAGGATGCTAAACCCGGTTGATACTTATTTCCGGCGTGACTTGGCCGGCACCGCCGGGGCTGCCGGCTTCGTGCCGAGGCCGATTTTCTTGGCGAGGTTCGAGCGTTGTTGCGCATAATTGGGGGCCACCATCGGATAGTCGGTGCGCAAATTCCAACGTTCACGATATTGCTCCGGCGTCATCCCGTAAGACGACTTCAAGTGACGGCGCAGCATTTTCAGTTTCTTGCCGTCTTCCAGACAAATAATATAGTCAGGGAACACGGATTTTGCGGGATTAACCGCCGGTTCCGGCCGTTGCGCGGCCTTGGTTTCCGCCGTCGGCTCACCCGCCAGACTGCGATAGACTTCACGGATCAATCCGCCCAGCGCTTCGGACGGCACCGAGTTGTGCGACACATGGGCAGAGATGATTTGCGCAGTCAGATGTAGAAGCTGCGCGTTCTCGGGTTCTTGCGACATAGACGATCCTTCGATATTGATAATTGGAATATGAATAGCCAGGGTGCTTAGGCACAAACATTGTATCCGTGCAAGCGCTAAAGTCAGTGTAAATTATGTCAATGTTTTGGCTGTTGAGACATGTGCCCGTCACGCGGACAGGAAGTAGGTTGATGATGAATTCGGTTCGTTCCAGTATATTAATTGAGTCTTCCGAAACGGAAACCCGTTCTGGCCTGCCCGCCCATGACCGCGCGATCGATATTACCGCCGAAACCTGCCCAATGACTTATGTGCGCACCAGACTTGCATTGGATGTGATGCAAACCGGCCAAATATTGCTGGTTCGATTACTTGGGGCAGAACCGCTGTCTAATGTCCCGCGCGCCGCGACCGATCAGGGCCATGACGTGTTAGACCGGATCGATTTAGATGATGGCAGCGCCGTCCTGGTGATTCGCAAAGGTTAGCCATAACCGTGCTGGAACATGTCCATCACGAGGCCGCCCTTCGCGTTATGATCGGCCTGCTTGGACCAGCAAAACCAAACCAAGCGAGCATGACATTACATTAAAATAACAATCGTTTCATCGGCACTCCCAATGATCGTACGATTTTTAATGGCCAATCGGTTCGCCGTCCGCCTCGATCTGATCACGCAGCGTCACATCCGCAACACCCAGGCAAAGCAGCAACGCCAACAGCGAAAACCCGCTTGCCAAGCCAAAGGTCAGATGGAACCCGCTTAGGATCGCGCTCGGCGCAGCGGCGCGATGGCTCAGCCGCGAGGCCATCACCGTGCCGGCCATGGTCGCACCAAAGGCCCCGCCCATGGCGCGCAAGAGCAGCAAGGTCGCGGTCGCCGCCCCAACATCGGTGCGCGAAGCGGCGTTTTGCACGGCCACCAGCGAGGAGGGCAACACAAAGCCAATCCCCATGCCGAACGCGAAACAAATTGTCACAATCAACAATGTCGGCGTGGAGCCAGGCAACAGCGCCAGCACAGCATAACCAAGGGACGTGGTTGCCAACCCACCAATCAGCAAAAACCGCGTGCGCCCGCTGTGCCGCGCCCATTGGCCCGCCGCATAGGCCCCCAGCGTCGTCGCAACCAGGAACGGCATGATGTCCCAGCCCGATTGCGCCGCATTGGCGTGGCGGATCAGTTGGAAAAACAACGGCAAGGTAAAAATGGCGGTAAACATCACCAAGGCCGTTAAAAATCCAATCGCGACCAGACGGTTGAACGATGGATCGGCGAAGAGGCGCATCGGCAGCAACGGGTTGGTCGCGCGCTGCTCCCAGCGCCATAACCCCGCCACCGCCACCATACCCAAACCAAACATCGACAATATCGGCCAAGACAGCCAAGCAAAGCGATGACCACCCCATGACAGGCCAACCAGCCAGCAAGCGACCGCGCCGGTCAGCAAACCCGCACCGGCAAAATCAATCCGCCCGCCCCGCGTCTGTTCGCGCAGCAAGCGCAGCCCGCGCTGGCTCAGGATCAGCGCACCGATCCCCAGCGGCAGATTGAACCAAAAAATCCAGCGCCAGGACAAATGGTCGGTCACATAACCGCCAATCACCGGCCCGGCGGTCGAGGCAACGCCCCAAGTCCCGGCAAGCCATCCCTGATATTTGCCACGCTCGCGCGGCGAGACCACATCCGCCACCGCCGCCTGCGAAATCGCGAGCAAACCCCCGCCACCAATGCCCTGCAACGCCCGTGCGGCGATCAATTCACCCAAATTCTGCGCCAGCGCGCACAGCAAGGCTGCAATCACGAACACCACAATCGCCGGCACCAGCGTGCGGCGCCGGCCAAGCTGGTCAGATAAGCGACCATAAAGCGGCGTGGTTGCGGTCGAGGTCAGCAAATAAGCGGTGACCACCCAGGATAAATCGCCGAAACTATGCAAATCGGCGGCAATCGCCGGAACAGCAGGCACCACCACCGTCTGATCGAGGGCCGCGAGCAAAATGCACAGCAGAATTGCGATAATGACGGTGCGCCGCTGCGCGTGGGTATACTCCATGGATCAGCCTATTGTTGAAAGGACAGGCAATGTGACAGATAACGGCGGCCAGAGGCAATTGCGCACCCAACGACGCTTTGCCGCATCTGCTATGCGCTCCGGCGTTGCACTGCACGCGCCAGCATGGCTTAAGTGTCGAACCTTCACCTAATGGTTAAACCCATCCTTTGAAAGATGTTGCCGATGCCCTTGAGCCCGCCTGCCCAACGAGACCTTTTGCATTTGCGGGATATCGCCATTCGCGGCTTTCTGCGGGCGGATGGATTGATCGATATCGAGGCCCGGCTGACCGACACCAAAACCTATAGTTTTGGCAATCATGATCGCGGACGGATTGGGGCCGGCGAAGCGCTGCACGGCATGGGCCTGCGCGTCACCATCGATCAATCGCTCTGTGTGATCAGTGCTGAGGCCGCGATGGATTATACGCCGCATAATGTTTGCCCCGGTGTTGCGCCAAATTTTGCCCGGCTTGCCGGATTAACCATTGGCAAAGGCTTTTTGAAGGGCGCCACCGAACGGCTCGGCGGTCCCGCCGGTTGCACCCATCTGCGCGAGCTGTTGCAGCAAGTGGCCACCGTCGCCATCCAAACCATGTTCAGCGTGCGCGCCCACAAAGACGCGCGCGAAGGCACGGCGGAGCGGATCGATTGGAAAGTACCAACATTTTTGGTCAATACCTGCTTTGCCTATGCCGAAGATGGCCCGTTGGTGCAGCAAAAGCGCGAGCGCGCCGCTCTCGCCGCTGCGGCTAATGCGGATGGATCGTCGCCATCAGCGTAAGCCCGGCTGGCCCGCCGACAATAATAAACACGCACGGCAAAATAAACAGGATCATCGGCACGGTGAGCAGCACTGGCATCCGTGCTGCCCGCTCCTCAAAGCGCGTCAATTGCTCTTCGCGTAACTCGCTGCTCAGCACCCGCAGCGCCTGGGTAATCGGCGTGCCATATTGAATAGTCTGCACCAAGGTGGACCCCAGGCGCTTCAGACTATCAAGCCCGGTTCGCCGGCCCAAATTGAGCAAGGCTTCACTGGCATTATCAGTCATGCGCAATTCACCATTGGTGATCTTGAATTCCTCCGCCACCGCAGGATGGGTCGCGGCAATATCGGTCGCCACCCGCGTCAGTCCGGCATCCAGGCTCAGCCCGGCATCCGAACAAATCACTAACATATCCAACGCTTCGGCAAGCCCCGCCTCCAGCCGTTTCAAAAACCGGCTTCGGCGGAATTTCAGCACCAAATCGGGCAGCAGCAAACCAACAATCCCGGTTGCCATCGGCACGCCAATGGTCGGCGCAACACCAAACCCGGCAATTCGGGCAACGCCCAGCCCCAGCAGAGCCAAGCCCCCCCACGACACTGTCTTAATCCCAATGAAAAGCCCCAACGTCACGTCGTTGCGCAACCCCGCGCTGCGTAATGTATGACGGGTCTCATCGAGCGAGCGAAAACTCAGCAATCCACTCCGAACAATAAAAAATCCAATAAAAATCAGCAATGAGACAAAAATATTATGCCGCCGCCCTTCAATCCGGGCCATTTCCGGCTGTAAAGCCCGCAAAACCCGCCCCCGCAACGCCTGATCCAATTCAAAATGCGCATAAAAGCCAAATGCCATCGCGATCACACCGATAAACAGCCCCGCCAACGCCAGCAATTTGATCATGACAGGCTCCGCGCGATGATCGTCTTCATCACCAAAAAGCCAAAGCATAGCAAACCAATCGCCAGCAATAATAAATGTTTCCCGGCGAGCGTGGTGACGAACGGCGCCATATATTTTGGGTCCAACAACCCAATCGCAATCCCGGTAAAAACCGGCAAACAACCAAGGATCAACGCGCTGGTGCGCGCTTCGGCTGCCAGCGCATAAGCCCGCGCCTTCGCGGCAATCCGCTTATGCACAACAGTGGCCAGCGTTTCGAGTGTTTGGGCCAGCGCACCGCCCGTGCGTGATTGCAAACCGAGGGCGGCGGCAAAAAATTTATACTCGGCAATGCCATTGCGCTCACTGATTGCCTGCAACGCCTCTTCCAGCGTCACGCCAATCGCCAGCCGATTGGCAATATCGCGGAACTCACCTGCTGTTGGTTCCGGCAAATCGCGCCCAACAATTCGCAGCGCACCCTGGATTGGAATCCCCGAGCGAATACATCGCACAATCGTAGCCAACGCATCCGGAAATTGCGACAAGAGCAGCGATGTCCGCTTCTTGCGAAAATAACCCAGCAGAAATCGGATCACCAAAATCACCAACGCCGGGTAGATCATCATCATCGGACCGCCGATCAGCAGGCGCAGCACCTCAGTGATCGCCAATGCCAGAACACCCCCGCCGATGAGCAAAATCGGCATGCGCCCACGCGCAACCGGCAACCCACCGGATTTTAACCCGAGCACCCAGCCCACAACGCCGGTCTGAAGCCAATCATCAAGCGATTTCTTGCCAAGTTTCGACTCGATCACCCGGCTATGACCATCGAAATTGATGCGCGCAACCCGTTGTGCATACCGCATTTGCTGCTGATTAAAGCTAAGCGTTTGCTTGAACGCAACAATAAAAATACCAAAAAATATAGCGCCACCCGCAAGCAAGAGTGAAATCATGACGATCCCCCTTGCGCCTCTTCGATGGCGGCATTCCAGCTACGCAGCAGCCCAAAATAGGTGAGTTGCTCCTGAAAACACGGACGACCGACCCCAATAACATAGCGCGACGTGAGCTTTCCTGAGGAATCCTCGCCCAGTATCTCCAGTTTTACAATGTCATTGAGCAGGACCGTTTCGCCCTCAATCCCGGCAACTTCGGTAATCTGCACCAGGCGGCGCACCCCATCACGCTGGCGTTCCACCTGCACGAACAAATCAACCGCCGAGACCACTTGTTGGCGGATCGCCCGCAGCGTGAGCCCCATACTCGCCATCTGCACCATATTCTCGATACGGGCCAGCGCATCACGCGTGTTGTTCGCATGGATCGTGGACATCGAACCATCATGCCCCGTATTCATCGCCTGTAACATATCAAAGGCTTCGGTGCCGCGCACTTCGCCGATGATGATGCGGTCAGGACGCATGCGCAGCGCATTGCGCACCAGATCGCGCTGATTAACCTCACCTCGCCCTTCAAGATTTTGCGGTCTGGTCTCCAGGCGAACGACATGCGGCTGTTGCAGTTGCAATTCGGCGGCATCCTCAACGGTCACAATGCGTTCGCTCGTTTCGATAAACCGGCTCATCGCATTCATCAGCGTGGTCTTGCCCGATCCGGTGCCTCCAGAAATAATCACATTCAACCGGCAGCGGGCCGCGATTTCCAATAATCGGGATATCGGCGTGGTCATCGTGCCAAACTGCACCAATTTCTTAAAATCGATTGATTTCTTGGCAAATTTCCGAATTGAAAGACAAGGACCATCAATGGCGAGCGGCGGCAGCACAATATTGACGCGCGATCCATCTTTCAGCCGCGCATCCACCATCGGGCTCGCCTCATCAACGCGCCGCCCGACCGTCGAGGCGATGCGCTGGGCAATATTGGTGGCATGAACATTGTCGCGAAACCGAATATCCACCTGCTCAAGTCTGCCGCTGCGCTCAATGAAAATCCGATCATGGCCATTGACCATAATGTCGGTAATACTGTCGTCCGCCAGGAGCGATTCCAGCGGCCCCAGCCCAATCATGTCATCGACAAGTTCAATCGCGAGCTGGCGCTGCTCGCGCGCATTGAGCTGGATCCGATGCTCGGTCGCAAGCTCGGTCAAAATCTGCTCGACCATCGCCTCGATGCGCGCACTCGGCAAGTGCGCCAAGCTCGCTGCATCGATCTTGGTCAAGCAGAGCGCGCGCAGATGGCTGGTATTGCTATCTCGCTGCACCCGGCCAACATCGCCCTGCGGTTCGATGATCGGCGGAGCCTCTAACTCGGTGCGACGGCCAAACACATGCGCGCTGCTGCTCATAAGGGGCTGGTCTCCATGGTGGCGCCGATATTTTTTACCAAATCAAGCATGGCCGTCCGAAACGGGCCTTTTTTGGCGCTGGCGAAGCGCCCTAAATCACTGGCAACACGCACCGACTTATCCCAATCGATCACGGCACGACCGAGATGATCGGGCAGCGCGCTCTCAATACTGGCGCGGCTCACGCGCTGATGCGGGCGCCGAATAAAAGCGACATGGGAAGCTGCACTGCGCCCTTGATCTTGCGCCAATATCGTTTGCACAGCGCTCACCCCGCGCGGCGAAAGATCGGTCACAAACAGGTTTTGGTTCGCAAGACCAAGCAATTCGCCAGCGAAGCCAAACAACCGACAGGGCAGATCGGCGACAATAAAATTATAACGCTGGCGTAAGGCATCGACTAACGCGTGCCCAGCTCCGTGATGATATCTCCATTTTTCGGTATAAGGCTCTTCTGCGGCCAGAACATGCAGCCGGTCAGAGGCCATTTGCGCTGATCGTTCAATTAACAGCGGGTCGATCCGATCCGGCGTTTCCAAGGCGCTGCGCAACCCCGAACTCGGCGCGACATTGGCGGCAAGCGCTGCCCTGCCAGCCAGCAAATCGCCGTCCAACAAAACTGTATGGCGCCGCGTTTCCACACCAAGCAACCAAGCGAGATTAGCCGCCACAGTAGACGCGCCAACCCCGCCCGCGAGGCCGCGCACCGCAATCAGCGAGCCACCCCGATGAATATCAACCCGAGGCTCATCGCCCATCGCCCAAGGCACCAGATCGCGCGCCAACTGCACCGGATCGAGTGGCTTGGGTAGATATTCCCGAATGCCTAAATTGCGTGTCAAAGTCCGGTAAAACCCAACACTGTGAACATCGCCCGTCACCAGCACGCGCGTGCCGGGTTCAATCACGTGTTCGAGCCGCATCAAGGCACTCAAGGGCTGATCTTCGCCGGAAATATCAACCAGCACCGTCTTCGGCGACCGCATGGCGCCGAGGGCCGCGAGCATTTCCTCGAACGAGCTCAATCGCACCCGCATCGGCCCAATTGCCGGATGGCTGAGCACGCTGCGCAGACACGCCAGTGAATTCGGATCGTTGACAAAGCCGAGAAACGTCTCTCGCTCAATTTTCGTGGCCGAACCCTTCGCTGTCGCCGTTAACCGCTCGGACAATTCATTCATGATCGGCATTCTCCCCGCTCGCGATGCACCAAGCGATCATGGCCGGAACACAATCTGCTTTGCAGTTCCCTGATAGATCGTGATTTCGCCACCGCGATGCGGGCTGGGTCGTAGATTGGCCAGCACCGGCGAAACCTGACTGCCATAAACCGGCGCCGGAATCGCCGGTCGTGGCTGCGCCGCCATGCTCGATGAGCGCACCACCAGCGATAGCGGGCCCAAATGCGCCGCCACCTCAACCCGCTCAGCCTGATCGGGGCTTACTTCAAGCGTGACCGTGCGCGCCGGGGCAGGGGCCTGACCACTGGCATCGGCGCCCTGGACCAGCCGCTGATCGATCGCAATCACCCGCACATCGGCCAGCACCGTTTCCGCCGCAACACGATGCCCCGGATTAATCCCCGGCCCATCAAGGCTTTGCGTCAAAATCAAATCAACCCGGTCGCCCGGCCAAATCAGCCCTGCCGTGCCCGAAATCGCATCAACGCCAACCGACACGGCGCGCATGCCCGGATGCAGCACCGCCGCTAGAAACCCATGATCGCCAGGACGGATCACAATCCCCGCCGTAATCAGCGCGCCCGGCGCCAGCGCGCTGCGCACCATCGCCCCGGTATAGGCCGACCGCGCGGCGGCACTATCAATCACCGCACCCGGCGGAATTTTGCCGGTATCGATCACCGCGGTCAGATCAGCGGGCTGAATCAGGCTCCCCGCATGCAGAGCGTGCGCCACACCGAGCAGCTGCACCGGTCGGATCGCGGCGGGGCGCGGCCGGGCCGGATGCAGATCAAGCCATGCGACCGTCCCGAAACCGGCAAGACCCAGGGCCAGAAATGCAAGGAGTGTTAGTCTGACGATCATGATCGGAAAACCCTTTGCTGATTTCCAATCTCTGACACCAAATACTTATCAAATCGTTACCAACCACATCAATCATTTCCAGCAAACTCGGCATCCGCACCGCGCGCGGATCAAAAACCAGGCCGCTCCCCATCACAGCGCCACATGAGCATGCACCCATCGCCCTGATCGCGGGACGCTGCCTTCAGACCGAAGAGGCTTGCTGAATCGTTAAGCGGTTAACGAAAATGACAGGCCCAGCGCTGCCAAATCCGCCGCCGCCGGGCGCGCCCCGGTGCGCGCAATCGCCAGAGCCGCCGCCTCACTCGCCAAGCCGCCGCACGCGGCCAAATCAGCCCCTTTGGTCAGCCCGGCGAGAAATCCCGCCGCATACGCATCGCCCGCACCCGTCGTATCAACCACGCGGGTCGGCACCGCCGGCACCTGATAGCGGGCCTGACCCGCGCAAATCACGCTGCCGGCTTCGCTGCGGGTCAGCACCGCGAGCGGAATATCCGCCGCCGCCTCGCGTTCGGCGGTCGCAAAATCATTGCTCTGATACAGCGCGCAAATCTCCGCCTCGTTGGCAAACACGATATCTGCCGCCTCGCCAATCAAGCGCCGAAACGCCGCCCGATGCCGATCAACGCAAAACTGATCCGACAACGAAATCGCCACCCGCCGCCCCGCCGCCCGCGCCAACCGGGCCGCATGCAAAAACGCCTCCTGCGCCGCCGGCGGGTCGAACAAATAGCCCTCCAAATACAAAATCGCCGAGTCGGCAATCAACGCCTCATCCAGATCCGCCCGGCCAAAATCAGCGCTAATGCCCAAACAGGTATTCATCGTGCGCTGGCCGTCCGGCGTCACCAAAATCAAGCATCGCGCCGTCGGTGCCTCATCGCCCGTCATGATCGCAGGTGCTGGCAGCATCGGATAATGCACGCCAATCGCCCGCATCGAGGCCGCAAACACCGTGCCCAACGCATCCGGCGCCACCTTGCCGATAAAAGCCGTCCGCGCGCCCAGCCCCGCCGCAACCGCACAGCTATTCGCGACCGACCCACCCGCCGATTCCAACCCGGCGGGCATCTGCGCATATAAATGTAGAGCCTGCGCCCCATCGATCAGCGTCATCGCGCCATTGCGCATATCGTGACGATCCAAAAATCCATCATCGGTATGGGCAATCACATCAACAATCGCGTTGCCGATACCAAGCAAATCAAACCGGGGTTGGGTCATGCATCATCCTCTTCCCGCGCGTGCTATCATCCGCGCCCGCTAACCGCAAACCAGCCGCGCGCCGTCCAGCGCCACTTGCCGACATAATGCGTCGTCAAATCTAAAAATTTTGAATGGTTGCGTTCTGCCGGTTGTCCGGCAGGCCGGTGCATGCTAGCCATTTTTGCGCAATCAACCGCCGTTAAGGCTTGATTTCTCGCCGTTCCGGCTTGGTTCGGCAGATCGCGAGCGCGGCTGTGTCAGCAATCCGTCTGGCACCGATGAGGGAGGAAAATGGGGTGATCGGATTTTTCAAACGTGACGATCCACCGAGCAACGCACCAACCAGCACACCAACTGGCGCCATGGCGCGGCCTGCGCCAGACTCCGCCAACCCGGCATCGCCGGAGATCGATGATGGTCTCAGCGTGCCGCCATTTCGCGCCGCCGAGCCCGCACCGGCGCGCCACCCTGCCGACCCGATTTCCCCCGGTTCCCCCGGTCCTCATGATCTGTCCAATAAGGAGAGTCCGATGGCTCGTTCACCCTTCGCCCCTGCCCCGAGCGCCCCGCTAAATCCAGCCGCCTCGCCGATGGCCACCGGCGCACCGATGGGGTTCCGCACCCCAACCCACGAAACCACTGAGCGGCGCACCCTGGTCGTCGGTCGCGGCATCAGCGTCCAAGGGTTGGTGCAGGATGCCGAGCGGCTGGTGGTCGAAGGCCATGTCGAAGCCACCATGATCACCGCAACCGAACTCGCCATCACCCAAGGCGGCGTGTTCAAAGGGGAGGTCGAAGTCGAAGAGGCCGAAATCGCCGGCACCATCGATGGCACCTTGACCGCTCGCCATGCGCTGATCGTGCGCGGCACCGGCCGCGTGCTCGGCACCGCCCGCTGCCGCCGCTTGCAAGTCGAAGATGGCGGTCAAATCACCGGCCGCATCGAAATGCTCTCGGATACGCCCAGCCAGCACGATCCGGTGGTCGACTGAGCTTTGGCTCGCGCATACCCAACGGGCCGATAATGAAGCTGGCGATGCAGCAACCGCGTCGCGTGCCCGCCGCCCACGTCAATGTCGCGCATTGGCGCGGGTGGATGCGCCTCGCGCTCCTGCCCTTGGCCGCCGGGTGGCTCGCTGGCTGTGCGACTCAATCGCCTCGGCTCAGCGACACCAAATCCAGTCCAGCCGCACCATCGCCGGTGCATCTGATCGGCGCCACCCCGGCGTTGCTGCGCGCTTCGCTGATCCCACCGGTCTTGCGCCGCAAGGATGGCTCGGCTGAAGTGCTGGTCTATAATTCCCAAACCTGCCGCCTCGAAATCGTGCTGTACCCGGGCGCTGGCGGTGGCAAGCTCGTCTCGCTGGTCCAACCCATGCCGCGCACCGTGCAGCTTTCCACCTGCATGGCCAGCCTACAGCGAAGCGGTACATCTTAATGCGGTCAGTCGTGACGCGGTCAATCCAATAAGAGGGCGGCAATGAGCATGTTGCGCGTGGCGGTTCAAATGGACCCGCTGGCAGAGATCGATATCGAGGGCGATTCCACCTTTGTGCTGATGCTGGAAGCCCAAAAGCGCGGTCATCGCCTGTGGCATTACGGCGTCAGTGATCTCTGGTTCGATTGCGGCACCGTGCGCGCCCGCGTGCGCCCGGTAACCGTGCGACGGGTCAAGGGCGATCATTTCACCCTCGGCGCACCCGAAATCGTCGATCTCGCGCGCATGGATGTGGTGCTGATGCGCCAAGACCCGCCCTTCGACATGGGCTATATCACCGCGACCCACCTGCTCGAGCAAATCCATCCGAAGACCCTGGTGGTGAACAACCCGGCATCGGTGCGCAACGCCCCCGAAAAATTGCTGGTCACCGAATTCCCCACTTTGATGCCCCCCACCATGATCGCGCGCGACCGTGCCGCAATCGCCGCCTTCCGCGCGCAGCATCAGGACATTATCGTCAAGCCGCTGTTCGGCAATGGCGGCGCGGGCGTGTTTCGCATCCGCCCCGATGATGAAAATCTAGGCTCCTTGCTCGATATGTTCCTTGGCGCCTCACGTGAGCCGGTGATGATCCAGCGCTATGAGCCCGCGGTGCGCGCCGGCGATAAGCGCATCATCCTGATCGATGGCGAAGCGATGGGGGCGATCAACCGGGTGCCGATGCAAGGCGATGTCCGCTCAAACATGCATGCGGGTGGCCGCGCCGAACCCACGATTCTCACCAGCCGCGACCGTGAAATTTGCGCCGCCATCGGCCCGCTCTTGCGCGAGCGTGGCCTGTTATTCACCGGCATCGATGTGATCGGCGATTACCTGACCGAGATCAACGTCACCTCACCCACCGGCCTGCAACAAGTCGCCCGGTTCGATGGCGTGCATCTCGAAGCCTCGATTTGGGATCGCATCGAAGCCCATCGCTGACGCAGTATTCGGGCGCAATGCCACCTCATTGACCGATTTGCACCAAATATTTGTGCAAATTTACGGTTCATCGTCATAATATTGAGTAACGAAGCGCCGAACCGGGTTGTCAGTCAAGCTCAGCTATGTCAGCGGTGGAAAAATTCCGCCTGCTCACGATCGAGGAAACACCATGCGCCGCCCGGTTCTGCTCTATTTCGTGATGCTCATCGCCTATCTGGTGATTGATTCCGTCTGGCTGACCTTCACCTCGAACGCTCTCTATCGCGCCACCCTCAACGATATTTTGCTGCCCGGATTTCATCTGGCCCCGGCCATCGCCGTCTATTTTTTGCAAGTTCTCGGCCTGGTGGTGTTCGTCATGCCGCGCGCCATCGCCTCCGGGCGCGGCATCACCGCCTTGTTTTACGGTGCCGCCTTCGGCCTGTTCACCTACGGCCTCTACGACCTGACCAACGACGCCACGCTGCGCCACTGGACTTTGCCGCTCACCCTGATCGACATGAGCTGGGGTGCGGTGGTGTCCGGGTTGGTCTCGCTGATTGGCTTGATTTTCGCCCGCCGCTTCGGGCGCCAACGCATTTTCTCGTGACGCCATCTTGCGATTGCGACGCCAACAGCGCCATGGCGCGCTGCTCTAGCCGGTCCGGGCGCAACCCACGAAGCCCAAAAGAAGCCAAAGCAAAGAAGCTGAATAGCGGCGCGCATACCGCCACTCAGCCACTCAGTCATTTCACCGCAAGCGGCAAAACCATAACATCACGCTTTGGCATGCTGGGTTGATTTATGCGCATCGGTCGTATGCTGATGCGCACTCGCCGACAAGCCGGACGCCTTCGTCGAATGTTCAAGTGCTGATTTTTGATCGCCCTTGCCATGCTGCTCAGCGGCCATATGATGGGCCTTCGCTGTGTCTTCGTGCGATTTGGCGGCGGCTTGGTGACTGGTTGCTGACATGATGATCTCCTTTTAAAGCAACGCGCCGGCATGATGCCGGTTGGCGGCAGAGCAAAGCCCGATCGGAGCAAAGTCCGCTCAAAGTCTCGCCCTGCACAGCATCATGTCGTTCGGCCTGATATGATAAACAACCAGCCAAATCATTATGAGAAATTATTTACCTCACCATAATCAATACTGAATTTCCGCTAATATTCAAAAAATTAACTTTCACCCTGTGGGCGCTCAAAGGCATCCTTATCATCAAACCGCTGCAATTTTTCCACATGCATCCAGGAATGACGGCTACCAATCGCCTTGACCAGATCGGCAATCCCCTGCGGCGGGTTGCCCTGTGCCGGGGCTTTCAACATGAATCTGCAATCGAAATGATCAACCAGGAATGTCTGCCCGCCCGTCGCTGGCCACACCTGCACACCCCGGTTGGAAATACTATCAAGCCGGAGCTGACTGCCTTCGGCAATCTGGGTCAATGACGCCCCCAACTCCGCCGCTGACAAATCAGACTCGATAAAAATATCAACCCCAATCAATTCGCGGGATTTCGGCTCGGTATGCGCCGTCAGGTCCGGCCAAGGCGTCAGCGTCAACGGGCTATAGGCGCGTGACGGCAAATTGCTGGAGCGGCCCAGATTCTCAATCACCTGCCCCACGAATTTGTCGGTGCCCACCCCATGACCGCGCGGCGATAAGTCGCCGGTCAAATTCTTGCCTTCAGCCAAAGTAATGAACAAAGCCTGTTCAATGGTCGCCGCCGCATCAAACGCGCCGATATGGCGCAGCAGCATAATCCCCGCCGAGAGCAAAGCCGTCGGGTTGGCCAGGCCTTTGCCGGCAATGGTCGGTGCGGAGCCATGCACCGCCTCGAAAATCGCCACATGATCCCCGAGATTGGCCGACGGGGCGATGCCCAAACCACCCACCAAACCCGCAGCGAGATCCGAAATAATATCACCATTCATGTTGGAGGTGACGATCACATCGAATTGCTCCGGCGCAATCACCAGCTGATGGGCGCAATTATCGATAATAATATGGTCCCGGCTGATCCCCGGATAATCCGGCCCCACCTGCTCGAACACCCGCTTCATCATGCCCTCGGTGAGTTTCATGATGTTGGCCTTGGTCGCACAGGTCACTTTCTTGCGGTCTTCCGCGAGCGCCAAGCCAAAAGCCGCGCGAATAATCCGCTCACAGCCCGGTCGCGTCATCAGTTTCAAGCACTGCGCCACATCGGGCGTCTGCATATGCTCAATGCCAGCATACACGTCTTCAACATTTTCGCGGACAATCACCATATCAATACCGCGCCCGGTGAAGGGCGTCTTAATCCCCGGCAGCTCACGCACCGGTCGGATATTGGCATAAAGCTCGAAATGTTTGCGCAGAGTGACATTCGCCGATTTTTCGCCAAAACCAACCGGCGTTTCTAACGGCCCTTTCAGCGCCAGACCATTTTTCGCAATCGAATCCAGCGTCTCGCGCGGTGCGCCGGAGGGAATCCCCTTTTTGAACACCGCCGCCCCGGCTTCCGCCAGCTCCCACTCAACCGGTGCCTGCGCGGCATCAAAAATCCGCCGCGTCGCGTCGAAAACCTCCATCCCAATGCCGTCGCCCGGCAGGGCGGTCACGCGGGTTTTGGTGCCGGTGGCGTGCGTCTGTGTCATCGCAATTCCCCTAAGCGTTGCAGAATGAAGCTGTGCCGCCTCTATAAGCAATTCGCCGGATCGGTGCCATCGCACCGCAGCACAGGACACCAGACGGTAGCGCACACATGGCTGACGGGCTTGGCGATGACGACCCGATCATAGGCCCCAAAACCAAACGATCCGTCACACTCGACCGTTCTGTTACCCGTTGGAGCCGATATGGCGCACCAGATTAATCAACGTCTTGCGCAACCGCTCGGCGGCCACCTGCAAAATGCCAAGCTCATTAAATTCGGTCTGCAAAACCGGCTCTTCGAGCTTTTCACCAAACGAGATCGCGCGCACCCGCTCAGTCAGCAAGCCCAACGGGGTCAAAATCCGTCGATTGACGAAATTGCGCAAATTCAAGCCAACGCCCACAAAGATGACCAGCGAGAAGAACAAACTCAGGCCAAAAATCGTGTAAGCCGTCTGCAAAATACCCGACACATCGACCCCGAACACCACAGAGCCAAACATTTTCCCGGAAAAATCTTTGAGCGGCAACACAAAGAGTTGATAGGATTTGCCAGTCCCAATCGAGGTGGTCGCCGAAAATCGAGGGTCGATATCGCTCGGATGACGTTGCAAAAACCGCGTGAGCGCAGGCGAATTGGTGAATTTCTCCTGATAAGGCCCAACCATCGGCAACGGCAGATCATGCGTTGCCGCCTTGCCACCGGCAGCCTTGAAACCAGGCGGCTCCTGGATCAGCACCGAAACCACGCTGCCGGGAATATCCTGGATGATGGTGCGGAAAATCGCTGTCACCGGCAATGAAATCTGTGCGGTGCCCACCGGCACGTTGCTCGCCGATAACACCGGCGCCACGCCACTGATCGCATAGCCAATTTTCATCAACCCAAAATCACTGACCGGCTGACCCGATTTCAACACCGCGTGAATATCGGGCCGGGCAATCGTGCGATCACCATAAACATGCGGCTTATTGGCGCGGAACAGCACATGATGATCCTGAATGAACACCACAATCGCTCGGCCATATTGATGCTGCAGCGCCTTCCACACACTGCGCGATTGCAGCGCGAGCAAAGTGCGCTGCTGCTTGGAAGGCGGCATGGCGAACGCCTCAATGATATTCGGGTTCGCCGCTAAAGCGCTCGCCTCGGCCACCGCTTGGCCCGCATAGACTTCGCGCAGCCGGTCAAACTCGTTGCGAACATTGACAACTTGCTGCTGCTCCGCACGCTGAATGATCAAATATTGTCCCACGCCGCCAATGAATAAAATCACCAAGGCATTCAGCAGCATCGCAGGGATCAGAAACCGAATGAATTCGGCGCGAAGCATGAGGCCGCGGACAGCCACCGTTTTGGGTTTTACTGCCATCGATCGTACTCTTTTCAATCGTGCTCGAGGAATATTTTGGAGAATACCGACCGGTCGATCCCATAGGGCGCCGATGGATCAGCTGTTGGCGAACGCGGCGGCGGCGGCGGAATCTCAGTGTCATCCGCCGGGCGCTCACTGACGCCCGGGTTCGGCTCCGCCTTGGGATCAGGGTTCCAAGCGGGATCAGAATTCCAATCCGCATCCCAATCCGCCGCCAATTCCGCCCCATGATCGGCGCGCCCGTCCTGCTCATCCGTCGGCGGCAAAATCTCCAGCGTTCGCGCCGACTCAAACCCGCGCGGCACCCGCAACGCCATCTCATAATACTCGGCATCCACCCCGTCATCCGAGGCAAGCACGCGCCCATTCGGCGCGGTGATGATCGCCTTGGGTGTCATCGTCACCGGGTCTCGATCATCGAACATATCATGATCGATCACATGGCCATGATCAGCCCGCCGCCCCGGCCCGGCAAACCCGTCCGGCTCCGCTTCGGCATGATCCGCATCCAGCAGGATCGCCGCGTCTCCCGCCGGTGCCCGATCCATCACCTCATCCGCGCGCTGCTCCGGCTCAACCGGCATCACCGTCTCCGCCCAAACCGGCTCGGCCAATACCGGTTCCTCGAACACCGGTTCCGCCATCACGGGCTCCGCCAACACCGGCTCCGCCGATAAAGCCTCCACCGCCGGCGATGGGTCGTGCAGCTCGGGTTCAAGCAGCGCGTGGTGCACCGGCTCAGCGACCGCGAGCGCCTCAGCCTCCGGCGTATGAACAGTCTCTGGCGCCTTAACCGCCTCCGACGCCGCTTCCACTAGCGCCGCTTCCACGGGCGGCACTTCAACCGGCATCGCAACCGGTTTAGCGGCGGGCGGTGTAGCGGCGGGGGCGGGCGCAGGCGCAGGCGCCGGTTGCGCGCTCAGCCGCGCCTCGCTCAGCCGACGAATACTCGCAATCGGGTCTTGCGGCAGAGGCCCGCTAAAATCATCCATGATCGCGAGAATACGGTCCGCCAAGGCCGAGCAATCCGCCCGGTTCAAATTACCGCCCAGCTCCTGCAACAAAAAGCTGGTCACCGAACGCGCCGGATCACGCTCAAAATCCGGTGCAAAATTGGCCTCCCAGCGCACCATCATGTCCAAAGCGCGTGGTGCTGGCACCGTGCCGCGTAAGGTTCCCCACAAAATCCGTCGAATTCTTGCGCTGGCATCCATGAAGCTAACCCCTGCATCCTTCAAGGCCGCGCCCGATGGCAAGCCCGATGCAGGACCCATCCTGATGAAGAACAAACCAGCGTGGAGCGAGGGCGCGCGCGTTCATAATCAATGTCTCTAGCGCAGCCTGAAATGTTATTCCAGCGTGTTTATTCTTTCTTGGGTTGTAGTCGGTCACGTTGTTCTCTTCACGGGTGGCAGGGCGCGTGCTATCCGGCATTATAGTGGAACGGTCACATTGGTTTGCCGTCAGATCGTTAAGACCTTGAGGAGCCGCGACGATGAGCGAAAGTCAATTACGGGCGATATTATTGGGATTGCGCGCCTTGTCGCCGGACATTCTGGCCTCTGCGGTCATCTCGACTGATGGGCTGGTCATCGCCTCCGCACTCCCGAACGATCTCGATGAAGATCGCGTCGGCGCTATGGCCACCGCCATGCTCAATTTCGGCGCCCGCATTTCCAAAGAACTCGCCCGTGGTGCGCTCGATCAAGTGGTGATCAAAGGTCAAGGCGGCTATGTGGTTCTCGAATTCGTAGGCGTCGATGCACTGCTCTGCATCGTCACCGGCGGCGATGCCAAGCTCGGCCTAGTGCTGATGGCCGCCAGCCGTGGTGCCTCCGCCCTGAACGAAGCCCTCGGCTAAATCTCAGCTCCGCAAACCGGCAGGGCAGGGGCCTCCCGCCATCCAATCCAATAATTCGATCGTGTGAATGGTCGGAATCCCCGCTCCCGCCAATTGCGTCAGGCAGCCAATATTCCCCGCCGCAATCGCATCAGGCGATAGGCTGGTGAGCGTATCAAGCTTGCGCGCCCGCAGCGATGTGGCAATTTCCGGCTGCAAAATATTATACGTCCCCGCCGACCCGCAGCATAAATGCGCATCGCGCGGCTCCACCACCCGAAACCCGGCCTGACGCAGCAGCGCCTTCGGCGCATCGGTGATTTTCTGGCCATGCTGCAACGAGCACGCCGCATGATACGCAATCGTCAGCCCCGATTCCGGACGCGTCCGCTGATAGCCAATTTTCACCAAATACTCGGTCACATCCATCGCCAAGGCCGAAATTCGTGCCGCCTGGGCCGCCAACGCCGCATTCTCGCCCCGCAACGCAAACCCGTAATCCTTCACCACCGTCCCGCAGCCTGATGTGTTGATGATGATCGCATCGGTCTGCTCATCCAGCGCCGCCGCCATCGCATGGATCGTCGCCCCCGCCTGCGCAACGAACGCCGCATGCTTGCCCAAATGATGGGTTAGCGCCCCGCAACAGCCCGCCGCCTGCGGAATAACCACCTCCACGCCCAGCCGGTTCAACAACCGCACCGTCGCCGCATGAATCCCCGGATCCAGCACGCGCTGCGCACATCCCGCCAGCAGCAACACCCGCCCTCGCCGCGCCCCGATCGCCGGATGCACCGCCTGCGCCGCCACATCAGGCCCCTCAGCAACCACCCGCTCCGAGGCCGACAGCGCCAGCATCGCCCGCATCCGCCCAAATAACGCCCCGCGCTGGGGGATCAACGCGGCAAAAGGCCGCGCCAGCCCCGCCGCGCGCAGCGCCAACCGCATCCGCTTTGGATAGGGCAAAATCGCCGCCAGCACCGCCCGCAGCGCCCGATCATGCCAAGGCCGCCGATATGTTGCCTCGACATGGGTGCGCGCATGATCAATCAAATGCATATAATCAACGCCCGACGGGCACGTCGTCATGCATGACAGGCACGACAAACAACGATCCAAATGAAACGCCACCGGCGCACTCGCCGCCGCACCGCTCTCCAGCATTTCCTTGATCAAATAAATCCGCCCGCGCGGACTATCATCCTCATCCCCCACCGTCACAAAACTCGGGCAGGTCGCGGTGCAGAACCCGCAATGCACGCAAGACCGCAAAATCGAATCCGCCACTTTGATCGCCGGATCGGTCAATTGCGCTTCGGTAAAATTGGTTTGCATCAGTGCCTCACGCCGCGTGAAGTTTGCCGGGCGAAAAAATCCCGGCGGGATCAAAAGCCGTTTGCAGCCGGCCACGAATCGCGGCCAACGCCGGCGGCTCCTCAGGCACGCAGGCCAATGAAGCCCGCAACGCCTCCGGCGCTTGCAGCAACCACCAGCCGCCGCCCACCGCTGCCACCGCCGCAGTCAGCGCCGCCGCCGCCGCTGGGGACGCAGGCCCCGCCAGCATCACCAGCCCGCCGCCCCAATCCAAATACCCATCCAGCCCCAAAGCCTGCGCCACGGCGAGAATCCCCGGCCCCTGCGATGGTGCCACCGACACCCGCCAAATCATCGCCCCCTCGGGCACTGGTGCGTCCACCGCCAATGGCGTCGCATCGCGCACCGCCTGCCAAATCGCCAGCGATCCGGCCCGATCCAGCAGCGTCGAGGCCCCATAACTGCTCAATTGCGTGCGCAGCGCCCGCAGCCGATACGCCACCGACGCCGCAACATCCTCAATCCGGATCAACGCCACGGGCCGGTCATACGCCACCGCCGCCGCCGCTCGCTCCGGCAAATACGCCGCCCCCGTCACCGAAAACGGCGATCCCAGCGCCGCCGATAACGCCGCCACCGCCCGCGCCGGCGTCAAATCATGCAGCACCAGCGTCCCGGTTTCCTCAGGGATCGGCAATACCTTCACGGTAATTTCCGTCAACAACGCGAGCGTTCCATAAGAACCGGTCAGCAGCTTGGCCAAATCCAGCCCGGTGACATTCTTCAATACCCGCCCGCCCGAGCGCATAATCTCGCCCCGCCCGGTAATCGCACGCACCCCCAGCACATGATCGCGCATCGCCCCCCAGGCAATGCGGCGCGGCCCGGACAAATTACAGGCAATCACCCCGCCAAAGCTTTGCGTGGCAGGCTCACCCCCCAAAAACCCATAGCGCGGCGGCTCGGCAATCAAATGCTGGCCAGAAGCCGCAAGCGTGGCTTCCAATTCGGCTAACGGCGTGCCCGCCCGCGCACTCAGCACCAACTCCTTGGGCGCATAAAGCGAAACCCCGCGAAACGCCCGCGTGCTCAGCGTCTCCCCGGCCACCACCGGGCGCAAAAACCCGGCCTTGGAGCCATAGCCGGTCAAATTCAACGCGCTCTTTGCCGCCGTCGCCGCCGCAATCGCGCACGCAAACCCCGCCTCGCTATCCGGGGCGATCATGCGGCCTGCGGCAGCGAGGCGCGCGCCGGCAGCCGGTCCAGCGGGAAAACTTTCGCGGTATTCAGCAGCCAATCCGGATCAAACGCCGATTTCACCGCCCGCTGCACATCAAGCTCAATCTCGGTAAATTGCACATTCATCAAATCGCGCTTTTCCACCCCCACCCCATGCTCGCCGGTCAGGCACCCGCCCACCTCAACACAAAGCCGCAAAATATCCGCACCAAACGCCTCAGCCTTTTGCATCTGCCCCGGCTGATTGGCATCGAACATGATCAATGGATGCAAATTGCCATCGCCCGCATGAAAAATATTCGCAACCTTCAACCCATAATCCGCACTCAGCGCCTCAATCCGCGCCAAAACCTGCGGCAGAGTGCTGGTCGGGATCGTCCCATCCATACATAAATAATCCGGGCTGATCCGGCCAATCGCACCAAAAGCGCCCTTGCGCCCCTTCCAAATCGCCGCCGATTCCGCGTCATTTTGCGAAATCTTCAGGCTGGTCGGCGCAAACGTGCTGCAAATATCCTTAATTCGTTCCAGCATCGCGGTCTGCTCATCCGCACTGCCTTCTACCTCGATAATCAGCATCGCCTCGGCATCCAGCGGATAGCCGGCATGGGCAAACGCCTCACAGGCATGGATCGCCGGCCGATCCATAAATTCGAGCGCCACCGGAATAATCCCCGAGCCGATAATCGCATCCACACAGGCCCCGGCAATCGCGTTGCTCGAAAACGCCGCCAGCATCGCCCGCGTGCCCTCCGCCGCGCGCAAAATCCGCACGGTAATTTCCGTCACAATCCCAAGCTGGCCCTCGCTGCCAATAACAATACCCAGCCAATCATACCCCGCGGCATCCAAATGCGTGCCGCCCAGCGTGATAATCTCGCCGGTGATGGTGACCAGCTTCACCCCGAGCACATTATTCGCCGTCACCCCATATTTCAGGCAATGCGCGCCGCCGGAATTCATCCCGATATTGCCGCCAATCATGCACGCCAACTGGCTCGACGGGTCGGGCGCATAGAAAAATCCATCCGCCTCCACCGCCCGGGTAATCCCCAAATTGGTCACCCCGGCCTGCACCACCGCATAGCGATCCGCGTAATCAATGCGCAGAATCCGGTTCATCCGCATCATCCCGATCACCACCGCATCCGCCAGCGGCAACGCGCCGCCCGCGAGCGAGGTGCCGGCACCGCGCGGGATCACCCGAACATTTTGTGCCTGGCAAAACGCCAAAACCGCCGCCACCTGCTCGGTGCTCTCCGGCAATACCACCGCGAGCGGCATTTGCCGATAGGCGGTCAAACCATCCGTTTCATAGGGTTTCAGCCGCACAGGATCGGCAATCACCGCATCCGCCGTCGGCAAAATTTTCCGCAGGCCCGCAATCAGCGCATCGCGCCGCGCCAAAGTCGCAGGATTAGGCGCCGGTAAAGCAATCATGGCAATTCTCCCGAATAACCATCAGCTTTAGCGCATCCACACGGTTCGGTGAAGCGGGCCAGCGAAGCGGGCCAACGAAGCGGAAAGGTGCAGCCGATCAAACCAACCGCAAGACGCTGATCGCCCGCAACCTGGCAACCCTGCGCCGCGCCCAATCAGCCCTGGCGGGCTTTCATCCGGGGGTTCTTCTTATTGATCACATAGACCCGGCCATGACGGCGCACGACGCGGCAATTTTTGTCGCGGGTCTTGGCAGAACGGAGCGAATTACGGATCTTCATGATGTTCAGTCTCGTTGAGGGCGGGTGAAGTTCGCCGCTGTATGGAAAGCCTTCGCGCCGATGTCAACATCGCCCCCGCCACAAACCTCCAGCACCTTGACGCGGTGGCCGGATTGACGTGCGCGAAAAGCAATCGCATGGAGTGTCGCGACCGGGCTTTCGCACCCTAGCTTCACCGAGACCCACCGGCAAACAGATAGGCACAGGCATCCTGATGGCAATCAATGACACGACAAAGCGGGTTCGGGTGTCTTCGGGTCGAATCGGCCTGCTGCTCACCGCGTTCATGATGCTCGGACTGATCGGTGTGTTCGCCACCTATGCCGCACCAATCCCCGCCATGCGCGGGCTGCTGATCCAAACCGCCTTGCTCAAAGCCATCGCCGCCCAAAACCCCGCCCAAATCCAAAGTGCGATGCAACAAGCCAAGCCCATGCTCGGCATCAGCGCGCTCCAACAATTCGCCACCCTAAAACCCACCGCCCAAGGGGCGCTCGCCACCGCCATTCTGCTACAGCATGACAGCGCTGCGGGCAGTCGGCTGATTTCCTACCGGCTCCGGCTGGAAATCATCGTGATCGGCGTCGTCGCCGCCCTGTTCGGCGTGGCGCTTCTGGGCATTGGCGATGCCTCACCGCCGCCCGTCTCGCCCGCGCCCCAAACCCCCGGCGATGACCAACCAGGGATCATGCAATCATGAGCCGAATCGCTTACGTCAATGGCCGCTACCTCGCCCATCATACCGCCATGGTCTCGATTGAGGATCGCGGCTACCAATTCGGCGATGGCGTCTATGAAGTCGTGCCAATCCATCGCGGTGCCTTCATCGATGCGGATCTGCATCTCGCCCGCCTCGCCCGCAGCCTGCGCGAGCTCGAAATCCCGGCCCCGATGGGGGATGCCGCCTTGCGCAGCGTCCTGATGATGGTCGCGCGCCGCAACCGGGTGCGCGAGGGGATCGTCTATTTGCAAATCACCCGGGGCGTCGCCCGGCGCGATCATGCTTTTCCCGCCCGCGTGATCCCCTCCATGGTGGTCACCGCCCGTCACGGCCCGCCCATACCCACCGATATCGATGGCTGGGCCGCGAGCGTGATCACCGTGCCCGATATTCGCTGGGGCCGCTGCGACATCAAATCGGTCAATCTACTCCCCAACGTGCTGGCCAAACAGCAAGCGCGCAGGGCAGGGGTCTATGAGGCGATTTTGATCGACCCGAATAATCAGGTGATGGAAGGCTCCAGCACCAATGTCTGGATCGTCGATCATGAGGGTGTGCTGCGCACCCGCAGGCTCGATCATCACATCCTGCCCGGCTGCACCCGCGCCGCCCTCGCCACCCTCCTCGCCGAAAACGCCATCCCATTCCGCGATGACGGGTTCGATCTCGACACGCTGCGCCGCGCCCGCGAAGTGTTTCTCACCAGCGCGACCTCGCTGGTCAAACCGATCATCGCCATCGATGGCCAGCCGATCGGCAATGGCGTTGTCGGCAGCACAACCGCCCAATTATTCGGATTATTTGTCGCGCACGCGCGCGCCCAAACAGACCAGCACGCGCGCGCCCAGGCAGAGCAGGAGGTGGCTTAATGAGCGACAACATGACCTATCGTCGGGTATTGCTGAAAGTATCGGGCGAGGCGCTGATGGGCAGCCGCGATTACGGGCTGGATAATGAAACCGTCAGCAATATTGCCCAAGACGTCAAAGACGTGGTGGCGATGGGCGCGCAAGTATGCCTCGTTATCGGCGGCGGCAATATTTTTCGCGGCGTCTCCGGTGCCGCCGCCGGCATGGACCGCGCCCAGGCCGATTACATGGGCATGCTCGCCACGGTGATGAACGCGCTGGCAATGCAATCGGCTTTGGAAAAATGCGGCGTGGAAACCCGCGTGCAATCCGCCATCCCGATGTCCGCCGTCTGCGAGCCTTATATTCGCCGCCGCGCTGAGCGCCATATGGAAAAGGGCAGGGTGGTGATTTTCGCCGCCGGCACCGGTAACCCGTTTTTTACCACCGATACCGCCGCCGCCTTGCGCGCCACCGAAATGAAGTGCGATGCGCTGCTCAAAGGCACCCAGGTCGATGGCGTCTATTCCGCCGACCCGCGCAAAGTCGCAGGCGCTGAGCGCTATCACGAATTGACCTATCATGACGTGCTCGCCCGCGATCTCGCGGTCATGGATGCCGCCGCCATCAGCATCGCCCGCGAAAACGCCCTGCCGATCATCGTCTTCAACATCCGCGCCCCCGGCGCGTTCGCCAGCGTGGTGCGCGGCGAAGGCCTGTTCACCTGCATCATGGAACGCTGATAAGAGGAGTTTTCGACCATGGACGCCGATCTGCAATCACTCACCGATGATCTCTCGCGCCGGATGGATGGCGCAATGGAAACCCTCAAGCGCGAATTTAGCGGTTTGCGCACGGGCCGCGCCAACCCCGCCTTGCTGGAGCCGGTGCGCGTCGAGGCCTACGGCCAGACCATGCCGCTCAACCAGGTCGCCACCATCGCCGTGCCGGAGCCGCGCCTGCTCAGCGTCCAGGTCTGGGATCGCTCGATGGTCAATTCGGTGGTCGCCGCGATCCGCGATTGCGGTCTCGGTCTCAACCCGCAGCCCGATGGTCAAATGATCCGCGTGCCGCTGCCCATCCTCACCGAAGAGCGCCGCAACGACCTCGCAAAAACCGCCGGCAAATACGCCGAAGGCGCGCGCGTCGCCGTGCGTGCCGTCCGGCGCGATGGCATGGAACAAATCAAAGCTATGGAGAAAAAACACAGTATCGGCGAAGATGTCGGTCGCGATTGGGCCGAGCAGGTGCAAAAACTCACCGACGCGACGATCAAACGCATCGATGAGCTGCTGGCGGAAAAAGAAAAAGATATTCGTCAGGTCTAACCCGGCCCGCCGATCTTTTTCCCTCATCATCCACGCATGAACCCATCCCCCCCACCAGCCGCACCGCCACGCCATGTCGCCATCATTATGGATGGCAATGGCCGCTGGGCGGCGCGCCGTGGCCTGCCGCGCGCCGCCGGCCATCGCGAAGGCGGCAAAGCCGTCCGCCGCACCATCGAGGCGGCGATTGAGCATGGTGTGGAATGGCTCACCTTGTTCGCCTTTTCCTCGGAAAATTGGCGTCGCCCGCAAACCGAAGTCACCGATCTCACCCGCTTGCTGCGCCGCTATTTGCGCAGCGAATTGAGAGAGCTGGAACAAGGCGGGATCAGGCTGCGGGTGATTGGCGAGCGTGATCGCTTCGGCCCCACCCTGCGCGCCGAACTCGCCGCCGCCGAAGAGCGCACCAAAAATAACCAAAAATTCAATCTGGTCATCGCCCTGTCCTATGGCGCGCGCGCCGAACTCCTCGCCGCCGCCCGCACCATCGCCCAACAAGCCCAATCCGGCCAGCTCGACCCCGCCACCCTCGATGAAGCCGGTTTCGCGCGCTACCTCGCCACCGCCGACATGCCCGATCCTGACTTGCTGATCCGCACCAGCGGCGAACAACGCCTGTCCAATTTCCTGCTCTGGCAGGCCGCCTATGCCGAGTTGAGTTTCGTCGATGTGCTCTGGCCGGATTTCGGGGCCACGCATCTCGCCGCCGCCCTCGCCGATTACGCCCGTCGTGACCGCCGCTTCGGCGTCCGCCCGGATGAAACGAATCCTGGCCGCGCCGCCGCGCAGAAACGGGCGGGCGCGTGACCAACGCCGCGCCCACCCGGGCAAAATGGCATGATCTCGCACTCCGCTCGGCCTCGGCCCTGGTGCTCGGTGCCATCGCTCTCACCGCCTTGCTCGCTGGCGGCTGGCTCTGGACGCTGCTGGTGCTCGCCTTCACCGCCATGCTCACCGGCGAATGGCTATCTCTCGCCCGCCGCGTTCCCGCCGCCCACCAAGCGCGGTTTCTAGCCCTCGGCGTGCCCTATATCGCGCTCCCCGCCGCCGCCCTGCTCTGGTTGCGCAACCTCCCCGGCACCGGTCGCGATGACGTTTTGCTCCTGTTGATGATCGTCTGGTCCACCGATATCGGCGCCTATCTCACCGGGCGCTGGATCGGCGGACCCAAACTCGCCCCAAAAATCTCGCCCGGTAAAACCATCAGCGGCGCCCTTGGTGGCCTACTCGCCGCCATCCTCGCCGCCCTGTTTTTCGCCCGCCTGGTCGCGGGCCCTCCGCCCACCGTGGCGGCGCTGGTGGTGATGGCCCTCATCGCCGCCCTGCTCAGCATGGTCTCAGCCCTGGGCGATTTGGTGGAAAGTGCTTTGAAACGCTGGCTCGGCGTCAAAGATTCCGGCCGCTCCATTCCCGGCCATGGCGGCGCGTTTGACCGGCTGGACGGTCTTTTATTCGCAGCCCCCTTGGCCGCCTTGCTCGTCTGGGTTGGCGCGGGGTTCACCCATGGGTTAGGGATAACTTTATGACTATAAAAACCGTCACCATCATGGGCTGCACCGGCAGCATCGGCACCCAAACGATCGATCTGCTGATGGCCAACCCGGATCGCTATCAAACCCACGCTTTGATCGCGGGCAGCAACGTCCAACGCCTGGCCGAACAGGCGCTTGCGCTCCGCCCCGCCATCGCCGTGATCGCCGATCACGCCCAACTCCCCGCCTTGCGCGCCGCTCTCGCCGGCACCGCCATCCGCGCCGAGGGCGGTCGTGCTGCGGTGATCGCCGCCGCCGCCGAAAAAGTCGATTGGACCATGGCCGCGATCACCGGCACCATTGGTCTCGAACCCACCTTGGCTGCCATCAGCCATGGCGGCGCCATCGCCCTCGCCAACAAAGAGGCCTTGGTCTCGGCGGGCGATGTCATGCTCCGCGCCGTGCGCGACGCGCGCGCCACCTTGCTGCCGGTCGATTCCGAACATAACGCGATTTTCCAAGCCCTCGCCGATGGCAACCGCACCGCCCTGGAAAAAATCATCCTCACCGCCTCCGGTGGCCCGTTCCGCCTCGCCAGCAGCGCCGAAATGCAAGCCGCCACCCCCGAACGCGCCCTGCGCCACCCGGTCTGGTCGATGGGTGCAAAAATCTCAATCGACTCCGCAACCTTGTTTAACAAAGGCCTTGAAGTCATTGAAGCCGCTCGATTATTCTCTCTCCAGCCCGATGAAATCGAAGTGCTGGTCCACCCACAATCGGTGATTCACGGCATGGTCTGCTACCGCGATGGCAGCGTCCTCGCCCAAATGGGCGCGCCCGACATGCGCATCCCCATCGCCCATACCCTGGCTTGGCCCGCCCGCCTCACCACCAGCTCGCCCCGCCTCGACCTCGCCTCAATCAGCAAACTGGAATTTTATCCCCCTGACCTTGAACGATTTCCAGCACTCCGCCTCGCCCGCGAAGTGCTGATCGCGGGCGGCGGTGCTTCCTGCGTGCTCAACGCCGCCAATGAAATCGCCGTCGCCGCCTTCCTCGAACGCCGCCTTGGCTTTCTCGACATTGCCCGCCTGGTTGAAACCGTGCTGGACCGGCTCGGCGCCCCGCCCGTGCCCGATCTCGCCGCCGTCCTCGCGCTGGATGCCGAAGCCCGCCGCGTGGCAGCCGAGTCACTTCCGGTCTTGGCATAAACCTGTCCTCGCATCACCCAGACCTGACATATCCATGCCACCATCCCATATGATCGCCATGCTCGGTGATCTCCACACACTCCTCGCCTTCATCATCGTGCTCGGGATTCTGGTCTCGGTGCATGAATTCGGCCATTACGCCGTGGCCCGCTGGCGCGGTGTGCATGTCGAAACCTTCTCGGTCGGCTTCGGCCCGGCGCTGTTCTCGCGCACCGACCGGCACGGCACGGTCTGGAAACTCTCAATCATCCCGTTGGGCGGCTATGTCCGCCTGCAAGGCTGGGCCGAGCTGGGCGGCGAAACCACCGGCGAAGACGCCCCCGGCAGCTTTCGCACTAAATCGCTCGCCGCCCGCGCCCTCATCATCGCTGCCGGCCCGTTCGCCAATTTCGTCCTCGCCCTCCTGATCCTCATCGCCGTCACCGCGACACTCGGTCGCGAAACCGTCCTGCCGGTGATCACCGGCGTGATCGCCCAATCCCCCGCCGCCCAAGCCGGCCTGCAACCGGGCGAGACAATCGTCTCAGTCAACGGCACCAAAGTCAGCAATTTCATCGCCCTGCACCGGCTGGTCGCCCCCTTTCCTGGCCAATCACTCACCTTCGTGCTGCAAAATCACGGCCAAACCCACAAAGTCGCCCTGATCCCCGCCCGCAAAATCGTCGGCGGCCACGCCATCGGCGAAATCGGCATCATCGGCGGCAAAATCGCCCGCCAACCCGTCTCCCTGCCCCACGCCATCATCATCGGTGCCGAACAAACCTACGGCCTCACCGCCGCGACCCTGCACGGGCTCTGGCGCCTCGTCGCCTATCAGCGCGGCGTCCAAGACCTCGGCGGCCCGGTCAAAATCGCCGAACTCTCCGGCCAAGCCGCCTCCCAAGGGGCGGGCGATTTCTTCACCTTCATCGCCATCCTCTCCGTCAATCTCGGCCTGCTCAACCTTGTCCCGATCCCCATCCTCGATGGCGGCCACTTGCTCTATTACGCCTACGAGGCCATCCGCCGCCGCCCGCTGCCGCGCAGCGTGCAAGAACTCGGCCTCGGCCTCGGCGCGATGATCCTGCTCACCCTGATTCTCGCCGTCTCCTGGCATGATTTGCACATCCCATCGCCCGTCACCTGGCTATCCCACGCCCTCGGCTAATTATCCCACCAATCTTAAAATTAAATTACGTATCGCGCCGCTTGCATGGCTCACAATGTCCCGGCACGATTGCCAAATGAGCGAAATTCGCCCATGCGAACGGCCATACCAACTCATCATCCGCGACAGGGAGACCCGAAATGCGCGTTTACTACGACACCGATGCCGATGTTAATCTGATCAAAGCCAAAAAAGTCGTCGTCGTCGGCTATGGCAGCCAAGGTCACGCCCACGCCCTCAATCTCAAAGAATCCGGCGTCAAAGACCTCGTCGTCGCCCTGCGCAAAGGCTCAACCGCCATCGCCAAAGCCGAAGCCGCCGGCCTCAAAGTCATGGACCCCTCCGAAGCCGCCCGCTGGGCCGATGTCGTGATGATCCTCACCCCCGATGAAGGCCAGGGCGAGCTGTACCGCGATCACCTCGCCGCCAACCTCAAGCCCGGCGCCGCCATCGCCTTCGCCCACGGCCTGAACATCCATTTCAGCCTGATCGAGCCCCGCGCCGACATCGACGTGTTCATGATCGCCCCCAAAGGCCCCGGCCACACCGTCCGCAGCGAATATCAGCGCGGCGGCGGCGTCCCCTGCCTCGTCGCCGTCGCCCAAAACCCCTCCGGTAACGCGCTCGACATCGCCCTGTCCTACGCCTCCGCCATCGGCGGTGGTCGCGCCGGCATCATCGAAACCAGCTTCAAAGAAGAATGCGAGACCGACCTGTTCGGCGAACAATCCGTCCTCTGCGGCGGCCTCGTCGAACTGATCAAAGCCGGCTTCGAAACCCTGGTCGAAGCGGGCTACGCCCCCGAAATGGCCTATTTCGAATGCCTCCACGAGGTCAAACTGATCGTCGACCTCATCTACGAAGGCGGCATCGCCAACATGAACTACTCCATCAGCAACACCGCCGAATACGGCGAATACGTCACCGGCCCGCGCATCGTCACCGCCGAAACCAAAGCCGAAATGAAGCGCGTGCTCGATGACATCCAAAAAGGCCGCTTCACCCGCGATTGGATGCTGGAAAATCGCGTCAACCAAACCAATTTCAAAGCCATGCGCCGCGCTAACGCCGAACACCCGATCGAACAGGTCGGAGCGAAACTCCGGGCCATGATGCCCTGGATCCGCGAACGCGCCCTCGTCGATAAAGCCCGTAACTAACCCGGCCCGCCGGAACCAACTTTTGAGGAACGCATCATGAAAATCGCCAGAGACGTCACCGAATTAGTCGGCCACACCCCCCTCGTGCGCATCAACCGCATGACGGCGGGCCTGCCCGGCTCGATCGTGGCGAAACTGGAGTTTTTCAACCCCGCCAATTCGGTCAAAGACCGGATTGGCGTGGCGATGCTCGAAGTCGCCGAACGCGAAGGCATGATCGCCCACGGCAGCATCATCGTCGAACCCACCTCCGGTAACACCGGCATCGCCCTCGCCATGATCTGCGCCGCCAAAGGCTATGGCTGCATCATCACCATGCCCGATTCCGTCAGCCGCGAACGCCGCGCCGTCATCCGCGCCTACGGGGCCGAAGTGATTCTCACCCCCGGCGCCGAAGGCATCGCCGGCGCCATCCGCAAAGCCGAAGAAATCGTCGCCCGCGGCTCGCAATATTTCATGCCCCAACAATTCGAAAACCGCGCCAACCCCGCCGTCCACCGCCGCACCACCGCCGAAGAAATCTGGGCCGACACCGAAGGCAAAGTCGACATGCTCGTCTGCGGCGTCGGCACCGGCGGCACCCTCACCGGCATCGGCACCCTGATCAAATCACGCAACAAAAACTTCCGCTGCATCGCCGTCGAGCCCGATGCCTCGCCCGTCCTCTCCGGCGGCCAACCCGGCCCGCACATGATCCAAGGCCTCGGCGCCGGCTTCGTCCCCGAAATCCTCGACACCAAACTGATCGACGAAGTCATCCGCGTCACCAACCAAGACGCCCTCGACACCGCCCGCCGCGCCGCCCGCCAGGAAGGCCTGCTCGTCGGCATCTCCTCCGGCGCCGCCCTCTGGGCCGCCCTCGAAGTCGCCAAACGCCCAACCTCCTTCGGCAAACTCATCGTCACCATCATCCCCTCCTACGGCGAACGCTACCTCTCCACCCCCCTGTTCGACGGCCTCACCGATTGATCGTAACGCTCACCCACACGGTGATCGCCTTTATCACCACCCTCGGCTACACAGGCATCGCAGCCCTCATGGCCATCGAATCCGCCTGCGTGCCCATCCCCTCCGAACTCATCATGCCCCTCGGCGGCTACCTCGTCTCCACCCACCGCCTCACCCTCCTCGGCGTCACCCTCGCCGGCGCCCTCGGCTGCAATCTCGGCTCCACCGCCGCCTACCTCGTCGGCGCCACCGGCGGTCGCCGCTTCATTCTCCGCTACGGACGCTACCTCCTGATCAGCCAAACCGAACTCACCCGCATCGAAACCACCTTCGCCCGCTATGGCGCCATCACCGTCCTCCTCGGACGCCTGCTCCCCATCGTCCGCACCTACATCTCGCTCCCCGCCGGCATCGCCCGCATGAATTTCTGGAAATTCCAACTCTACAGCCTCATCGGCTCCATCCCCTGGTGTTTTGCACTCGCCTACGCCGGCCTCCGCGCCGGCACCGCCTGGAATTCCGCGCCGCTCCTGCACTCAACCCTTCACCTCATTACGCTCCTCACCGCAATGTCGCTCCTCCTCGCCGCGACGTGGTACGGGCTGCATCGCTGGCGCACGCGCGACATTGAACTCGAATAATCATAAAATTCGCCCCGCAAGCATGACATTGGGTCAACGTGCATCGGCCCAACGCACCGATCCTGCCGCCAAGGGCCGGATTAATCTGGCCTATTGCCAGCAAGCGATTGCATCTCCGTTTTGCTTGCCTCTAAAATCGTCACTGAGCCGATTTTCATCAATATTTTTTTGAGGTTGCCTGCGTCCAATGACCCAAAGCCAACAACCCGTCGTGCGGTTAGATTATCATCCCTATCAGACCGAAGCCCATGCGGCGATCCATATTCGCCAGTTCATGTATTCCACCTATGGTGCCGACGCGTTTAATCACGGAGCCGTGTTCCAGGACATGTCAGGCCAGAGCAAACTCCTGTTTCCACCCACCTATGATGCCAACGGTTTCGGTCGCGTGCTGATCATCCAATCACACGGCCCCGTCCCGCCAAGACATAACCCCCTTCAAGGCGTCACCCTCGGCAAACGCGAGTCAATTGAGGAGGCGTTATGGCGATCTGTCGTCAGCAACCTTGAGATAAAACGCCACTCTTTGGCCGAACGTATTTTGGTGGCTGGGGCGTATCCCGGAATCGCCGCATGGCACGTCGTGCATGAATTTATCGCCGAACACCCGGTTTTATTCGACACGGTTGCAATCGGTCTCGATGTTTTTGGGGTGGTTTCGGATGGACTTCTAACAATTGGATTTACAGCTGGAGTTTTCGGCCTGTCCCCTACCGTTGTAGGGAGCGCGCTCAGTGGCGCCGCTGCAACAACCACAGCCGCTGGTGCCGTTGGATCTGCATCGCTGTTATTCGCCGATGGTCTAGATTGGTATTACCGCGTATTTGGGACGTCGCAGCAGGTTTCGGCCTGGGAGAAATCACCCAAGTACAATGCTATCGAGACATTTGGTCCGTTGGCAACATTGACCGACCCGCTCCGCGAAGGCTTGGGGGTTATGCGAGCAGAAAAAGCAGTTCCTGCTTTGACCAATGACTTAAATGCTGCCAAGAGCGAATTGACAAAGTCTCACGCGAATATGAGAATGTTACCAGAATCTGCGCCGGCTCGGCGCCTTGCGTCAGGCACTGGCACGGCAGATGATGTCACAGTCGTAAAGAAAGAGCTTGTAGAGAAACGCGAGGCCGTGAAGTCCGCCGCAGGAAGGGTCAAACACGCACACGATATGTTGGAAAAGGAGCAGGACAAGATTAACGAATATTTCGCTGTTGATCATTTTGCGATGTCTCATTACCGGGCTGCACTTCTCACCGCTGTTCCAGGCGCTGCACTATATGGCCTTAACCCCGATCCGATTAAAAACACATATCAGGATTTTGCTGCGCCCGCGCTAGCGCAAATCATGGCGGAGCATCCGGGTGCAAGGCCGATTCAGGGCACGCGACTTCAAAACCTGATGCCGCTCCACCCCACGAACTTAGGTCGAGGTCCCAACTATCTCACAATCAAGCACGCCGTCATATCGGCGCCAAAAAAGGGAAAAAAATAATGGAAACGGCGAAAGAGGTATTTTTCCGGGCAGTCTCCCGGCCCAGTGACCGAACATGTCGACCGCCGCAACGGGGCGGTAAATGGATTATTGCTGGATATATGATATCTCATTTATTTGGCCTGTCATTTCTCATTGTATTATATACATATTTATTTACGAATCAAAAAAATTTACTGCATTATTTATTTACAATTCCAGGCGCGGTGATAAATTTTATCCTGGTGATAAGTTTTGTTGGAATTGCAAAATTAGTTGGAACCAAAAGGGTATTATTTATTTCTTTATTCTTTATGTATGACATAATTGTATCGATAATTTTTCTGGTTGTATGGTTCTATACTGTTTATCTATTTATAATATCGTTCTCTGCTACCAGCGGTAGAGCTTTTAATGTAGCGGCGTCCACATTTATGTATGCGCTGTTAGGCTTGTTCTTTTTCTGGGTAGTCCCCGTTGGTCTCTATTTCCTGGTCACCACACCCTGGTGGCAACCTTGGGCCAAAAAGGAACAATGGTATAACCCAGACGATGATAAAGCAGCGCACCCTGATCGCCGATGACCCTTGTCGCCTGACCCCCAAAAATCTACCGATGCCCTCCCACCAACGCGGCGAACGGCCCACTCCAGCCATGTCAAATTCCCAACTACCTCACGATCAAGCACGCCGTCATATCGGCGCCAAAACGGGGAAAATAATAATGGAAACGGCGAAAGAGGTATTTTTCCGGGCAGTCTCCCGGCCCAGTGACCGAACATGTCGACCGCCGCAACGGGGCGGTAAATGGATTATTGCTGGATATATGATATCTCATTTATTTGGCCTGTCATTTCTCATTGTATTATATACATATTTATTTACGAATCAAAAAAATTTACTGCATTATTTATTTACAATTCCAGGCGCGGCGATAAGTTTTATCCTGGTGATAAGTTTTGTTGGAATTGCAAAATTAGTTGGAACCAAAAGGGTATTATTTATTTCTTTATTCTTTATGTATGACATAATAATTTCGATCTTATTCTTATTAGAGTGGTCTTACGCAACTTATTTGTTTATCTCAACTTTTCTTTCATCAAACGACCGGAAATTTGAGATTGCATCAGCAACAATGGGATTTTCTATGTTAGGCTTGTTCTTTTTCTGGGTAGTCCCCGTTGGTCTCTATTTCCTGGTCACCACTCCCTGGTGGCAACCTTGGGCCAAAAAAGAAAAATGGTATAACCCAGACGATGATAAAGCAGCGCACCCTGATCGCCGATGACCCTTGTCGCCTGACCCCCAAAAATCTACCGATGCCCACCCACCAACGCGGCGAACGGCCCACCCGAGCCACGTCAAATTCCGAATCATTTCACGATCAAGCCCGCAATCATATCGGCACCAACACCCGCCAAGCCACACCAAAGCGGCACACGTGCCCCAACCCAGCGCCAACCCGTCGCCCGATACCACCAAAATCCCCTTGCGCACCCCAAGCCCCCTATGGCAAACATCAAACCACGCGCGGCGCACACACCGTCAACTTCAAAATCAGTTTCCCTTTTTGCTCCGCTCTGACGCCCAAAAGGATGCAGATAATGATCGGCTCTCGGTTCAGCTCATCCAAACAAACGCCTCTCGCTCCAAACGCCTCGCGGCATCTGAGCAAGACCATGCGTGCCATATCTTCCTTGCCGATCGCGTCACATCACAAAATCGGAGTCGGCGATGAAACAATCTGCCGCCATTTTATCTGAACTTGCACTGAGTTGGGCAATCGTCATACCCGCAATTTGGCTGAGTTTCCCTCTAGCGCATGCGCTCCAACCCTACCCAAAACTGCATTTTCTGATGTGGATAACCGGCTTGTTCTTTATCGTGCTCCTCCACTACACCGATAAAATCACCTATCGTTATTTCGGCACCAACCAAAGAATTTTGAGAATACGAAGGTCAGACATTTATCGTGATTTCAACAATAATTGGCAAATACCGATACGGCGCGCATTGCTTAAGGCCTCCAGTTACTTTTCGGGCGGCGGTTTGATGAGCTTTTTGGCGATGATCTATGGGCTTTATCCGTTCAACAATAGAGGTGGACACGCATTTTCAACCTTCTCAGGCGTTTTGTTCGTAATCAGCACAATCAGCGTTGGATTTTTTTTGGTCTTCGTTATCTGGTTTCTCGTCTGGCCGTTAATCAAATATGGCTATCACGATCTCAGTTCCGGGAACCTGACATAACCGCACGTATCACGCTGCAAACCCCACCCCATAATCTCCACACCGTCAAACAGCCGGGCCACACATCCCCATGCCTCCGCCACCCAAATCAAATGTGCCAATCCCGCCCCGCACCAACGCGCGTGATCCGCACCCCCCGACGCCAATACGCCCCGCGCGCTCAACCGATTATGACATCATCTGCACCCTGATCGCCGAGCTTGATCGCCATCACCGCGAGTCCCGCCCGGATATTTTTCGCGAACCAATCGGCCCCACCCGTGACCGCACCAGCATCGATCAATTAATCGCCGGACCCAACAGCACCATCCTGGTCGCCGACCACCCCGATCACGGCATCATCGGCCTGATCATCCTCATCGCCAAATCAATCCCCGCAACCATTGTTAGCGACGCACGCCGCATCGTCGAACTCGATCAGTTGATCGTCGCCACCGCCCATCGCCGCCAAGCCATCGCCCAAGCCCTGATCCACGCCGCAACAGCCTGGGCCGCTCAGCACGCAATCGACAATATCGAAGTCACCGCCTGGTCCTTCAATCGCGGCGCCATCGCCCTCTATCGAAAACTCGGCTTCCAGCCAAAAATTGAACGGTTCGCCCTGTCGCTCCCCGCCGATCCATCCCCATCATAAATCCCCCACTACAAATCACCCAAAAATTCCCTTGCGCACCCACCGCCCCCTATGGCAAAAATAACGCCATGCCAGGAGCGAATAACATCCCCGCGCCGCTGACCGATCGCCTGACGGTGATCCTGACACTCCTGCGCCATTTCATCGCTGCACAGAGCCATTGCCAGCGCGCCAACCCAGTTTTGGTCCGCCTGTTCTGGAGCCGCATCAGCTTCTGCCTCAACCGGTTCCGCGCCCTCGTCGCCAACCCGCCCAAACCACGCCGCACTCCGCGACATCGCCCCACATCCCTTAACCCAAAGCCGCGCACCCAACCCATTACCCAACCCATTAACCATTCAGCGGGCCAACCTCCCATCACCCTGCCGCGCGGGCGCGGCGCATTGTTGCGCCTGCTCCCCAGCTACCAAATACGCGGCGTCGCCTCGCAACTTCGCCATCTGCTCAGCGAGGCGGACATGATCGCCCTGGTCAGCGAAATCCCACAGCTTAGCCGCACCCTGCGCCCGCTCTGCCACATGCTCGGGATTCGGCTCCCGCCCCATCTGCGCCCACCACCGCGACCATATCCAGCCTATCGCAAACCGCGTGCCAAACCGCGTGCCAAACCGCGCTCAAAATTCCGCGCCCACCCACCTGCCAACCCACCCCCCAAACGCCCAAAATCCGCCTGGGCCGCAGCACCCTCTAACCAGCCGCTGCCCAAATTATCCGCACTACAATCGCAGCACCTGTCCAATCCTCTCTACCCCGATATTCTTAATTTCGGGTAAATTACACGGCACAAACTTGCGCCCTAATCGTTACGAAATCATAATTAAATGACGGCGCCAACGCTAAAATTTGCCCAACCGCTCAAATCATGGTCCATTTGCCCGGAGAAATCGTCCCCGCCCGGAGCCCAAGGAGCAAAAATGAAACTATACACCGCACCCCGCGCCCCCAATCCGCGCCGCGTGCATATGTTCATCGCTGAGAAAAAAATCACCGGCATTGAAGAAATCCCGATCGATCTCAACAGTCTCGAACATAAAACCGAGCAATTCCGCGCCCGCAGCCCCATGGCCCGCGTGCCGATCCTGGAATTGGATGATGGCCGCAATCTCGGCGAAACCCGCGCCATCTGCAGCTATCTCGAAGGCTTGGTCCCCGAGCCGAACCTCATGGGCCATGACGCCACCGAGCGCGCTTTCATCGAAATGACCGATCGCCGCATCGAATTTCACCTCCTCGCCCCGGTCGCGAACTGGATCCGCCACTGCCATCCCGGCTTGGCCACCCTCGAAGTGCCGCAATTTCCCGATTTCGGCCAAAAACAATCCGAAAAACTCGCCGAAATCCTGAGTTGGTTGAACGCAACGCTCGCGGAGCAGCCCTATATTTTCGGCGAAAATTTCACCATCGCGGACATCACCGCCTTCTGCGGCATCGAATTCGCCAAACTCATGAAATTCCGCCCCGGCGAAGCCGGCTACCCCCACCTCCAAGCCTGGCGCGAGCGCGTCGCCGAGCGCCCCAGCGCTGCGATGTAATCAAAGCCCGATCAACGCCTCGATCTCCACCGCCGCATCGAGGGGGAGAGAAGGGACACCCACGGTCGAGCGGGCATGGCGCCCCCGCTCGCCAAAAATCTCCACCGCCAAATCCGAAGCCCCGTTCATCACCTTGGCATGATCGGTAAAATCCGCCGTCGCCGCAATAAACCCGCCCAGCCGGATAATCCGCGCCACCGCCAGCAGCCCGCCCGGCAACGCCGCCTCTAACTGCGCCAACACATTGATCAAACAAAGCCGCGCCGCATGCTGCCCCGCCGCCACATCAACGCCAGCGCCCAATTTACCCGTCACCGCCAGCGCGCCCGCCGCCATCGGCAACTGCCCGCTCACCACCGCCAACCCCCCATGCACCACCACCGGCACATAGGTCGCCACCGGCGCCGCCGGTTTCGGGAGCACAATTCCAAGTTCAGCCAGCCGCGCATGCACCGACATCGATCAACTCACCAATTTCAAATGGGCACGAACCCGGCGTGGCCGCGCCGGCTCAGCCGCCGGCCGGTCCTCCGGCAAATCCAGCGGCAAGGAGGGCGCATCCGGCGTCTCGGCGGCCTCAATCGGATCGGCAATTTCTTGCCGCCCCAAATAATTGGCCCCCAAATGCTTGCACACATAATCCACCGGCGAGGCGGCCACCCGCACCGCCGGATCACCCTCCACCGCACCCGCAGCCCCGAAATGATTATCCGCCAACGCATCCAAATACGCTGCCAGCGGCACATCATGCTGCAAGCCAACATTCAGCGCGATCGCGAAACTATCGGCAAAGCCACGCACCGCCGCACTCTCTTTAGGCAGCGAAATAAAAACCTCGCCCAACCGCCCATCCGGATACTCCCCGGTGCGCAAAAAAACCCGGTGCCCGCCAATGCTCGCCTTCTGCGTATAGCCCGACCGCCGGGCCGGCAACACCTCGCGCCGCGCCTGCGCCCCGCGCGCCACCCCACCCGCCTGCATCGGGGTCGTGCCCGGCAGCGCGCCAAAATACGGCGTCAACGCCTCTTCCATCGCCCGCACCGATGCCGCATCGGCAACCCCGAACGGATCATGCCCCGCCAAACTCTGCGCCAGCGCCGCCTCCGCACTCAGCCCGCGCGCCGCCAGCCGCGCCCGCGCCCAGCGCGCCAAACGCCCATCGCCATCCAGCGCACTCAGCGGTGCCGCCACCCCGATGGTCTCAACCCCCAATAAACGCTCCACCGCCGCAGCAGGCTTGATCCCCAAAACCCGCCGAGGCCGCGCCAAACCCGCCGCCACCAGCCGCGCCAACGCCCGATCCGCATGCGCCGCTAACAATTGGGCAACCGCCCCAGCCTGCGCCCGCGCGGCCTCCGCGCCATAATCCAAATCCATCTGTGCGAGGAACAGCGCCAAATCCGCCACCCCCACCGCCAATTCCACCGCGTGCGGCGCACTCAACGCCAAAGCCAGCACCGCCGCCTCAGCCACCGCGCCGAAACGCGGTGCGTCAAACCCGCCCTCATCATCGATAAATTGCGGCAAATTCAGCACAAAGCCCGGCACCGCCTCCGGCTCACCCCGCCACACGCCAGCGCTCGGCGCGCCACAACGATCACGCAAAGCCGCATGCAGCACCGCCGCATCCAGCCCAACATGCGCGCCTTGCGCCATCAGCGGCGCAATCCAGCCCATCGCCGCCTCAATCACCCGAACTGGCTTTGCCCCTCTCGGCGGACAAAGCTCCAACAGCCCCGCCGCACAGCGATCCGGCCAGCTCGCCGGGATCACCGCCCGCGCCAATCCGGGTCCATCCTCACTCGCCTCAAGCGTCAATGTCGCCAAGCGAACACCATGCCAGGGTGCGGGAACCTGACGGCGGGAGGCAGGGGACGTGTTTTTCATGGGCACATGATAGCGCGACTCGAAATCGGCTGCCAGAGGGAAACGCTGCATCTTGTGGTGATTTTAGCCACCGACCACAAAATGTCCGAAATTGCCCTCGCAGACCTGTGTGCAGTGCGGCATAGACCGCGTGCGCACCGCGCTGTATAAAGCGCCCATGGCAGATATCGTCGCGGCGACCCAACCCGGTCAAAAACCCTCTCTCGCCGATCTGGGCGGGCTGAAGGCCCTGTTCGTCAATCCCGGCCTGGTGCTCGGCACGCTGCGCCATGGGCTCGGCGTGGGCTCTGACCAATTGGGCAATCGTTATTTCGAAGAACGCCGTCCCACCCGCCCCGATGGCCGCAAGCGCCGCTGGGTCGTCTATGCCAATCGCGCCCGCGATGCATCGCTGGTCCCACCCGAATGGCATGCCTGGCTGCATTTTTTGACCGATGCCCCGCTGCCCATGGCCGCGCGTCGGCCCTGGCAAGCGCCTTATCAACCTAATCTGACCGGCACCCAAGGCGCTTACCGCCCGCCCGGCCATGACTACGTGGCGGCGGGCCACGCGGCCGCCAAGCCATCGTATCAGCCCTGGACGCCGGAATGACGGTGCGCGCCGTGCCCCGTCGCCTCATTCTCACTGCTGGAACCCGATAAAAATCATGCGTAGTCGAACGACCGAAATCATCGCCGGCCTCGTGGTCATTGCCGCTGCTGCCGGTTTCTTGATCTTTGCCTTTACCCGTAGCGGCGCCACCACCGTCTCCGGCTACACCCTCTCAGCCCAGTTTGGCGGGGTCGGTGCGCTGGAAGTCGGCTCGCCGGTGAAAATCGCGGGCGTGACGGTGGGGCATGTGAGCACCATCACCCTCAACCCGGCGACCTATGCCGCCGTGGTGAAATTCTCGGTTGATCCTACAGTGCAACTGCCCAAGGACAGCTCCGCGGCGATCGAGAGCGCGTCTTTGCTCGGGAGTGATTATTTGTCGGTTTCACCCGGCGGCTCGAACACCATGCTCAAGCCGGGGCAGGCGATCACCGTCACCCAGTCGGCGATCAATATCGAATCCTTGCTCGGTAAATTTGTGTTCAGCGCGGCCAATCTCGCCGGGTCAGCCGGTAAATCCGGTTCCGCACCCGCCAAACCTGCCAATGCTCTACCCTCTGGGTTGAAGCCGTGACGTTGGCCGCGACACGCATCAGCATGTTGGGCGCGATTATGGTCGGTCTGATCGCGCTGGCCCCCCATGGCCGAGCGCAGTCCAGCGATCCCTATCAAGTCGTGGTGCCACCAGCCCCACCGGTGGCCGCGGCGCCCAATGCGCCATTGCCGCCTCCGAACATCGTAGCCCCAGCCGCACCGCCGCCAGGGCTGGTTCCGGCGCAACCGCCCATCGCCGCACCATCGGGCGCTCCGGCTTCACCATCGACGAGCAGTGATCAAGCCGGATTGCCGCCGGCGGCCAATATTTGGCACGCTCGCCCCGTCGCGGTGTTGGCCGCGCTGAACCAAGAAGATGGCGCGGTGAGCCGCCTCAACGTCAAAGTCGGCTCCAGCTTCACCCGCGATTCGCTCCAGGTTGCCGTCAAAGCCTGCGTGGTGCGCCCGAAAGGGGCGATCCCGGATGCGGCGGTATTTTTGACCGTGATGGCACCCGACGGATCAAACCAAACCAAAACTTTGTTCAATGGCTGGTTGGTTCGCTCCGAGCCGGGGGCGGCAGTGGTCGCCAATGGCACGATTTCCTTTCAAGTTTTGGGGTGCAAAGCGCAATAGCAGGCGGCCAAACCCGATTTGGCCATCTTGTTGACGTATTTGGCCGTTTTACTTGAAATTGGATTCTGAATCCTTAGCTACCGTTAACATACAATAATTGGAGTGTTCCCCATGCGTCTTCGCGCTAAACTGCTCGGTGCAGCCAGTCTGCTCGCCGCCGTCGCCCTACCGGGTCTGGCTTTGGCCCAAGTGCCGCCGGTGACCGGCCCTTATGTCAGCCTCGGTCTCGGCACCGACCTGATGATGAACCAGCATTATAATTATGCGCCGGCCAGTCTCGGTCAGGCTGGTCATTTCCAGTTCCGTCCTGATTATGCTGGCCAAATTGGCGTTGGCTATGGCTTGGGCAACGGCATTCGCGTCGAGGTCGATGGCGATTTCTTCCGGAACAATGCCAGCAAGTCCGTTGATAATTTCAATGGCGCCAATCCGGTTCATGGTGGCGTGAACACCTATGGCGTGTTCCTGAACGGGTTCTATGATTTCCAGACCGGCACCAATTTCGTCCCCTTCATCGGCGGCGGCGTGGGTTATGCCTATCAGAAGTGGCAGCATCTGGCGTTGCCGGCGACTTATGGCGATGTTTATAGCGGCACCTATGGCAGCTTCGCGTTCGATGTCGGCGCCGGTGTTGCCTATAACATCACCCAGGTTCCGGGCCTCGCGCTGACCGCGCAATATTCCTACACCGAACTGACCCACACCCGTAAATATCTCGACGCGCCGGCCGCGACGGTGATTAATGTTGGCCATTCGGGCAACAACGTGCTGCTCGTTGGGCTGCGCTATCAGCTATTCCCGCCCGCACCGCCGGCCCCGCCGGCTCCGGCACCCGCTCCGGTGGCCACCCCGGCTCCGGCACCGGCCCGCACCTACCTGGTGTTCTTTGACTGGAACAAATATAACCTGACCCCGCGCGCGGATCAGATTATTGCCCAGGCGGCGGATGCATCACGCACCACCCATGTCACCTCGCTGAACGTGAATGGCTATACCGACACATCGGGCACGCCGGCTTACAATGAGAAGCTGTCGTTCCGCCGCGCGGATACCGTCGCCGCCAAGCTGGTGGCTGATGGCGTGCCGAAGCAGGATATCGTGATCAAGGGCTTTGGTGAAACGCATCTGCTGGTGCCGACCGGCCCTGGCGTGCGTGAGCCGCAGAATCGTCGCGTGGAAATTATCCTCCACTAAGTGCTAAACGCAAAAACCGGCGGAGCGCATCAAGGATGCGCCCCGCCCGGTCGGTGATCAAAGAAAAACCCGGCTTTGTGCCGGGTTTTTTATGGAAGCTGTTCGAGGGACAAATTCAGCGGTTGATGCTGACCAGAATTTCCCGAATTTGCCGGGCGGCAACGCCGCCTTTGGTGGCATCGCGCCAGGCCTGTTCGGCGATGCGCTGATGGGTTTGCAACGCATCTTCAGCGCTGGTGATCATCGCGACGCCAGTTTGGGCGTTCGGGGTCGCATCGGCGGGGAAGGGATTGATCGCGAGCGTTGCCCGATCACGGGCGCGGAGCAAAATGAACTGGCTGGTGGGTTCAGCGCCTTGGGTCAGGCCGAATTGCAGCCCCATCGGCTCGCTCTCGACCAGATCGGCCACACGCTCGACCTCACGCCGTGCCACGTCGCGGCAGCGGGTGCGCAAGGATTCTGACAGCGGCAAGGCGCCACCAATGCCCTCAAAGACGAAGCGCCGCAGTGAGCGGGGCGTGAGGACGGAAATGACCGATGGACGGCGGGCGGCGAACATGCGCTTGCGCGAGGCGAGGGCGCCGAGCACCTGTTCGGCTGAGGCTTGGTATAGCAGCCGATCAGAGCCGGCATTATCCGCAAGCTCTTCGAAAATTTGCCCAACCACGGCCTCATATTGATCCGAGGTGGTCAGAAACGAGACCGGCCCCGCGATTTCCAGGATTTGATCGGCGCTTTCTTCGATTTGACGGATGCGCTCCAAAAACCCGATCGGACGGCTGAAATACTCAACGCCAATGCCGAGCAGGGTCAAGGGCGAGATTTTGAGCAATTCTGCCAGGCGTTTAACCGTATCGAGCTTGATCACCTCGCCCTTTTCATAGCGATACAGGGCCGCGCGGGAGACGCCGAGACGTGCGGCGATTTCTTCGGCCTTCAGGCCGGATTCCATCCGATAGGCGCGAATTTGATGGCCAATCTCATTAAATTGCATCATGGTGAAGCTCTACCTCAAAAACCATCATAGTGAATGATGTGACAAAATACAATTTTCATCTCATTTTTTTGCAAATCGCAAAAATATTTGCAAAATCCATCTTATCCTCCGTTTTTTGCTATGCGTGTATCTAATCCCAAGAATTGTTATCGGACAAAGCAGCATTTTGCAATATCATATGAAGTTTTCGACGCTCTATCTTTTTGCATAAGGGTTATGTAACTTTCGGAAAGTTATGAGAACCAACGAGATAGCGCTCATCGCGCCCGTGCGGCGCCAAAAGCGGCAGGCGGCTGAGAGCAAGGGGCGGCGCTCCGAAGCGCTCGCCGCGCAGTGGCTGAGTGAGCATGGATATAAAATTCTCGGCACGCGACTGCGCACAGCCTCCGGTGAGATTGATCTGGTTGCGCAGACTGAGACCGTGCTGGCCTTCATCGAGGTCAAGGCGCGGGCCAGCGAGGCGGCGGGGCTGGATGCCATTTCGCGCCGACAGCAGCAGCGGCTGGTCGCGGCGGCAACGATTTTGCTCGCCGAACATCCGGACTGGCAGCGGCCTGATACGCGGTTTGATGTGATTGTGCTGGCCGGGGCGGCGTTGAGCCATTTTCCGGCGGCATTTCGGGCCGATGATGTTGGTTAACCATCTGGCGCGATGGAGGGCTGATTGATGGCAATCAGGACGCGGCTTGCTTATATCGGCGCTATGAAAACATCGCTCGATAAGCTCCGCACCATCGATCGTGCTGCGTGGTTGATGCAATCCTTGCAAACCGAATGGCAGCGCTTGGTCGAGCAGGGCGTGCCAATGGGGCTGGCCGGCTTTGCGGCGGGGCGCTTTAGCGCGATGGCGTGGCAGGCGGAGACCGTTAATTTGCCGCCGCTGCGGTGGCTGGAGCGGCTAGGCTCGGATTTAGTGCCGTCGATTTTCGAATTTCGGCAAATTTGGGAGCAGCTGGCACCGTTGGCACCGCAAGTAGGGGTTAGCGCACCGAGCACGCGTGAGCTTGGGCGTTTACGCAGTGTGTGGCTAATGCTGGGCACCACCGAGTCGATCATGGAGACAGGCGGTGATGTGCGCTTGCTGCGCGATCCGCAGACCGGGCTGAATGGCTATGGGTGTAGCCATCGGCCACGGCCTTGGGCGATCACTTTTGCCTCCTCCACCGCGTCATCGGTGTCTGAGCGCGGGTATCAGGCGGGTGATCGAGCGCGGCTGCGGATTACGGCTGCTTTGTTGAATAGCGGTAATCGCCGGGTGATCGCCCATGCGGTCAGTTCGATGCGGCGGCGGATTCGCACGAGCCTGGGGGTGCCGACCAGCACGCTGATTGTGCTCGCGGCATCCGGCACGGATAGCGAGTTGCTGGCGCTCAGCTTTGTGCATCTGGGTGCGGGTGATCGCCCGATAACCGCAATTTTGCTGGCCCCGGAGGAGACCGGCAGTGGCGTGCCGATGGCGGCGCGCGGACAGCATTTCGCGATTGATACTGCCAATGGCCATGATGTGGCGAAGGCCGCGCCGATTGAAGGGTTTCGGGCCGATACCGAGCTGGTGTCGATCCCGCTGCGCGATGCACAGGGCCAGGCCTTGGCGTTAGAATTCGTGCAGCATTTGGTTGCCGAGGCGATTGCCCGGGCGATCGAGGCGGGGCGTCGTCCAGTGTTGCATGCGTTGGATCTGTCAAAAACCGGCTTGCTGGCACCAAGCTTGGCGGGATTGCGGGCGTTGCGCGCCCGGTTTGGCAACGATTTTGATTTGGTTGTTGATGCCTGCCAACTCCGCATCGCGCCATCGCGCCTCTGCGCCTATTTGGCGCTGGATGGCATCGTGCTGGTGACCGGCTCGAAGTTTCTCACCGGCCCGCCTTTTGCGGGTGCGGCCTTGGTGCCGCCCGCGATGGCTGCGCGGCTGGAACATGGCGTGTTGCCGGCGGGGCTGGATGCGTATTTTGGCCGGGCCGAATGGCCGGGGCGCAGCCGGGCGGTGCAGAATTTACCCGACACCGCAAATTACGGATTATTGCTCCGCTGGTGGGCGGCCTTGGCGGAGTGGCGGGCTTTTGCCGCCGTGCCGGATGAACGCAAGGCGGCGCTGCTGGATCGGTTTGCTGCAACGGTCAATCAAGCGATTGCGCGCCATCGCTGTTTGGCATTGCTGCCTTTGCCGCCCCTGGATCGCGAGGGCCGTGGCGGGCGCGCTTGGGATGAGCGGCGGATGATTTTTGCGTTTGCCGTGCGTGATCCGGCGCGGCCTGACCGGCTGCTGGGCCCGGCAGAGGCGCGGCTGATCTATCAATGGCTGAACGCTGATTGTTCGGGGTGTTTTGACCGGCTGCGCGATCCGGCGGCGCATGCGCTGGCGCAGCGTATTTGCCATATTGGTCAGCCGGTGGCGCTGGCGGATGCGGCGGGTGGCGCGGTGGGGTGGCTGCGGGTTTCGGCGGGGGCGCGGTTGATTTCGGGTGAGCCATCATTGCGGCATTTATCGTTCGAGAAGCGGGTTGATCGGGAAATGGCCGACCTCGCCACAGTGTTCGACAAGGTGGCACTCCTGCACCAGAATTGGGCCGCGATCAGTGCGGTCAAGCCGCAGCCGCGCTACCAATCGCCCTCGCTGGATGCGTTTCGCGTACGTGAGGCGCAGAATTGACCGCTTGGTGAATGTCTGCCTTACTGGAGGCAATTAACCTTAGAAGATGGAGGATGCCGTGAACGTCAACCCCCGGATCATGCCCGATCAATCAACATTGGCGCTGGATTGTGACAGCGCCTTCAAGGCCCAGCAGGCGCGCGCGATTGAGCTGCGGCGCTCGACCTATGAAAGTCGTGTGGCACAGCTCCGGCGGCTTGAGGCGGCGATTTTGGCGCATCAGAGCGAGATTTATGCGGCATTGCAGGAAGATTTGCACAAGCCGGAGGCCGAGGCTGATTTGTCGGAAATTCTGCCGGTGCTCTCGGAGATCCGCCATACTTGCCGGCATTTACGCCGGTGGATGGCGCCGCAAAAAGTAACCGCAACGGCGGCGATGCTGGGCACCAAGGCGAAAATTCGGCATGAACCCAAGGGGGTTTCGTTGATTATTTCGCCTTGGAATTATCCGATCAACCTGACTTTTGGTCCGCTGGCATCGGCGATTGCTGCTGGCTGCACGGCGATTGTCAAACCCTCCGAGCTGACGCCGCATTGCTCGCACTTAATCGCGAAAATCATCACGAGCACCTTCGAGCCGGCGGATGTGGCGGTGTTTGAGGGGGATGCCAGCGTTGCCACCACGCTGCTTGATTTGCCGTTCGACCATATTTTCTTCACCGGCAGCCCGGCGGTGGGCAAGATTGTGATGGCGGCGGCGGCGCGGCATTTAGCCTCAGTGACGCTGGAATTGGGGGGCAAATCGCCGGTAATTGTCGATGAGACGGCCAATTTGACCAAGGCCGCGCGCAGCATCGTTTGGGGTAAGTTTGCCAATAATGGCCAAACCTGCATCGCGCCGGATTATGCCTATGTGCATGAGGCGGTGCTACCGCAATTTATCGAGGCGGCGCGCACGGCGATCACCGCGATGTATGGCGATGCGGCGAGCAGTGTCGATTATTGCCGCATCGTCAATGATCGGCATTTCCAGCGGGTGAACGCGCTGATTGCTGACGCCAAGAGCCACGGCGCGACTGTGGTGGCGGGGGGCACGGCGGATGCGGCGCAGCGTTATATTGCGCCGACCTTGATGACCGGCGTGCCTGATGAGGCGGCGTTGATGCAAGAGGAGATTTTTGGCCCGGTGCTGCCGATCCGCCCGTATCGCGATATCAACCAGCCGATCCGCGAGATTAACGCCAAACCCAAGCCGTTGGCGCTTTATATGTTCACCAAAAATCATGCCCAGGCGGATGCGGTGATTGAGCAAACCTCGGCGGGCGGTTCGTGCATCAATGGGGCGATGACGCATTTTCTGCACGCCAAGCTGCCCTTTGGCGGTGTTAATAATTCGGGCATTGGCAATGCGCACGGCTATTACGGGTTTCGCGCCTTTTCCCATGAGCGGGCGGTGCTGACCGATCAGTTTTCGGCATCGCCGATGCTGTTTCCGCCTTATAATGGGCGGGTGCGGAAAATGATCAAATTGACGATGAAGTTCTTCACCTGATGGGAGCGGGCCGCGCAGATGATACGCAGGTGGTGATGATTATCCGATCATGAACCACAGGCGGAACAACAGATTTTCCATCCAGGTTTGCCGGTGCAGACCTGGACAGGTGAGGGCGTGAACCCGGCGCGGCAGATCGCCGCGCAGGCCGCGTTCGATCCGCCGGACGTCGCGCTGGGCGTCTTCGGAGAGGAATTCGCCAAATTTGCTGAGTTGGATCACGTGGCGGCGCATCATCGCCATGAAGCTGCCAGGGCCACGGCGAATTGCGCTGATGGCGCGCGCGGCCGTTGAGGGTGGAGAGCCGATCAGATTGCTTTTATGCTGGCGATACAGCACCACCGGTTCCGGGTCGATCTCGACTTTGCCGCCGCAGGCGGTGACGACGATATAGCTCCACCAATCATGCACGGTGCCATCGGGGCCGGGCAGGCGCGCGACCAAATCGGCGGCGGCGCGGTTCATCACCATCGTATTGCCATGCACGATATTCTGGGTGAGGCTGGCCGGGAAACCGGGCCGCGAGCCGGGCAGGATCGACAGGCGGCGGCCGGCCAAATGCTCATCGACCAGATATTGTCGCGCGCAGTATAAATAAGCGCTGTTGCCGGCATGGCGCAGGCAGGAGGCGGCGCGGGCGAGTTTTTCGGGCAGCCAAACATCGTCCTGATCGGCGAAGGCGACGGCATCGGCGTGGGCGGCTTCCGGGAGGAGTGCGAGAAAACTTTGCGCGGCGCCCAGATGCGGCCCGGAGCAGGCGGCCTCGCGGCAGCGATCAGCGCCAAGCCGTTCGGCGAAATTGCGCATGATTGCAATCGTATCATCCTGCGAGCCATCATCGCGCCAGATTAATTGCCAGCCGGCGAAGGTTTGCTGCTCGAAGCTGGCGAGCTGTTCGGGCAGGTACCGTGCGCCATTAAAGGTCGAGAGCAAGATTGCGATGCGCGGTTCAGGCGCGGTCAAGCTGGCTCCCTCGGGGCTCATGGCGCGCTGGCTGGCTGGGTGAGCATGTCGGCAATCACCCGGCGGGTCGCGTCACGCCAATCGGGGAGCGTGATGCCGAAAATCGCGGCGAGCTTTTGACCATCGAGGCGGGAATCGGCGGGGCGGCGCACCGGGGTGGGCCATTCTTGCGTGGTGATCGGCACGATCTTGGGCGCGGTTTCGCCATGGTGCGCGGCTTGGGCAAAGATTTCCGTGGCAAAACCGTGCCATGTGGTGTCACCCTGATTGGTGGCATGGAAAATGCCGCCATAGGTTGGCTGCCAGCCGGTGCGCTGGATATGTGCGACGATGCGTAAAATGGCTGCGGCCAGGTCGGGCGCTGCGGTGGGTGTGCCGCGCTGATCCGCCACCACGCGCAATTCGGGCCGTTTGCGCCCGGCCTCGATCATGGTGCGGGCGAAATTGGCGCGCCCGGCGGAGAACACCCAGGCGGTGCGCAGCACCATCGACGGGGCGCTGACGCTGAGCACCGCACGTTCGCCGGCCTCTTTGCTCGCGCCGTAAACGCCGAGCGGGGCGACGTCATCGCTCTCGTGATAAGGCGCGCCCTTGCTGCCATCGAACACGTAATCGGTTGAAATATGGATCAGCGGGATCTGATGTTGGGCGGCGTAGGCGGCCAGAATGGCGGGCCCATCACGGTTGGCGCGCCAAGCCGCGGCTTGGTTGGTTTCTGCGGCGTCAACGGCGGTCCAGGCGGCGGCGTTGATGATCAAAGACGGGCTGGTTTCGGCGCAGATTTGGCCGATGGAGGCCGGGTTGTCGAAATCAAAGGCCGGCCGCTGCACGGCACGATGGGCCAACCCGGCGGCTTGCGCGCCTTTGACCAGGGCCGCACCAAGCTGGCCGGAGGCGCCGGTGATCAGGAGCGGCCCAGCGCTTATCCGTTCAGGGCTCATCAGCGCGAAAACCAATCGGGGCAGTGAGCCAGCGTTGGCATGACCAAGTCCTTATCCGACAAGACAGCTTTGTCTGCGGCAACGGGCCAGGGGAGCGAGAGATCGGGGTCGTTCCAAATGACGCCGCGTTCTGAGGCTTTGTCGTAGCCGCTCGTCACTTTGTAAATCACTTCGGTATCGGGGGCCAAGGTGCAAAATCCGTGCAGGAAGCCGCCCGGTATCCATAATTGCGCGCCGTTATCGGCGGAGAGTTCGGCGGCGGCGAATTTTCCATAGGTGGGTGAGCCGCGCCTGATATCGACCGCGACATCCCAGATCGCGCCGCGCACACATCGCACCAGCTTGCCTTGCACGAACGGGGCGATTTGACAGTGCAAGCCGCGAATGGTGCCGACCGCACGGGAATAAGAGTGATTATCCTGGACGAATTGATGATCGAACCCTTGCGCCTTGAGTTTGGCTTGGTTCCAGCTTTCACTGAACCAGCCTCGGTTATCGGCGAACCGGGCCGGGGTGATATGAAGCACGTCGGCGATGGCGAGGGGTTCGATGTTCATTGGTGACCATCCGCGATTTCGGCCATGATCCGGCCCAGTTCGGTTTTGCCCAATTGCCCGGCGCGCCGACGCAGCGCCACCGCATCGATGAAGCCCATGCGGAACGCGACCTCTTCGGGGCAGCCGACCAGATGGCCTTGCCGCGATTGGATGGTTTGCACGAACGTGGCCGCTTGCAGCAGGGAATCCGGGGTGCCGGCATCGAGCCAAGCGGTGCCGCGCCCGAGCCGTTCGACCTGCAAGGAGCCTTCTTCGAGATAGCGGTGATTGAGATCGGTGATTTCCAATTCGCCGCGCCCGGAGGGTTGGATGGCGCGGGCCAGGGAGGTGACGCGCTCATCGTAGAAATAAAGCCCGGTGACCGCCCAGTTCGAGGCGGGAACGGTTGGTTTTTCAACAATATCAATGGCGCGGCCATCAGCATCGAACGACACCACGCCATAGCGCTCAGGGTCGCGCACTTGATAGGCAAACACGGTCGCCCCTTTGGGGCGGGCGGCGGCGGCGCGCAGCATGGTTGATAGATGATCGCCATGGATCAGATTATCGCCCAGCGCCAAGGCGCAAGGCTGCCCGGCGAGCCAGTCCGCGCCGATCAGAAAGGCTTGGGCGATGCCCTCAGGCTTGGCCTGCTCGGCATAGCTGATGGTGATGCCAAATTGGCTGCCATCGCCAAGCAAACGGCGAAATTGCGGGAGGTCAGCCGGGGTGGAAATCAGTAAAATATCCCTGATCCCCGCCAGCAGTAGCGTGGAGAGCGGATAATACACCATCGGCTTGTCATAGACCGGCAAAAGCTGCTTAGAGGCGGCTTCGGTGATTGGATGCAGCCTGGTTCCTGAGCCGCCCGCGAGAACGATGCCTTTTTGTATCAATTTGTTGCTCCTAGCCGAACCGTCATCGCCGCGACCGATGCGCTGATCATGCTGCTGTGCCCAAACGGTTGCCCGCGTAGCGCTTGGCGCGAATCGCCTGCCACCAGGCCTCGTGATCGAGATACCAATCGATGGTCGCGGCGAGGCCGGTTTCGAAATCATGATCGGCGTGCCAACCCAGAGCGGCTTGCGCGTGGGATGGATCGATCTCGTAGCGAAAATCATGGCCGGGGCGATCGGTGACGAAGCGGATCAGGCGCTCGCGGGGGCCAGCAGGGTCGGGACGCTTGGCATCGAGCAGGCGGCAAATACTGCGCACCACATCGATATTGCGGCGGGGCTGGCGGGCGCCGATTGCGTAGGTCTCGCCGGGGATTCCCATGGTGGCGACGCGCACCAGAGCTGTCGCGTGATCCTCGACATAGAGCCAATCGCGGCATTGGGTGCCATCGCCATAGACGGGTAACTCTTTGCCCTCGAGCGCATTGATGATGGTCAGCGGGATGAGTTTTTCGGGAAATTGCCACGGGCCGTAATTATTGGTGGTGTTCGAGACCAAAGTGGGCAGCCGGTATGTATGGAACCAGGCGCGCACCAAATGATCGGACGCGGCTTTCGAGGCGGAATAGGGGCTGCGCGGATCATAGGGCGTGGTTTCGGTGAAAGGCGGGTCGTGCGGGGCGAGGGCGCCGAACACTTCATCCGTGGAGATATGGTGAAAGCGGAACGCGGCGCGGCGATCATCAGGCAATGTCTGCCAATAGGATCGGGCGGCTTCGAGCAGCGCGAACGTGCCGGTGATATTGGTTTCGATGAAGTCGCGCGGGCCATCGATCGACCGATCAACATGCGATTCGGCGGCGAGATGCATCACAATGTCCGGTTGATGGGACATGAAGGCGGCGCGCATGGCGGCGTAATCGACGATATCGGCCCGGATCAAATGATGGCGCGGGTCGCCCAGTGCGGGGCCTAAGGCGGCTTCGGAGGCGGCGTAGGTCAGTTTATCGATGGTGACGATTGTGGTGTCGGGACGCGACATCAGATGCCGGATCACCGCCGAGCCGATAAAGCCACAACCACCGGTAATTAAAACCTTCATGAGCTACCCGCATTCGTTCAGAGAGGGCGAGCGGTATCGCGCCGCACGCCCGTTATCATTAACAGTCTTTTAAGCAGCCTATCGTGGTTTCTGCAATGCGTGTTCAGCTTGTGCGATGGCGGCTTGCTCAACGCCAAGCTGTATCGCGAGCTGGTCGCGATAGGCGCGCTGCCGGTGCGCAAATCCGGCATCCAAATCCAACCGCTCGCGGGCAATTTCCTGCACGGCGGCGATTTCAGCAATATGGCGGGCGGCGTCTAGGCTTTGGGTGACGCCGGATGCATGCCGCCGATGACGATTGAGGGCTTCAGGGAGAAAAAGCACGCAACCATCAGACTCTGCAAGAATTTCGAGATAAACCAACCAATCGCCCGCCAGTTTGAATTGCCCAAGCCTTGCGCCGATACGATCCAGGGCGGCGGCGAGCGCGTCTTTGCGCATCAGCACGCCGCTTACATTCAGGATCAGGTTGCGCTCGGCGAGGAAACGCTGGGCGAAGTCACGCGCCGCGAACCGGCCAAAGCGCGAGAGTTCCGGGGCGCCGGCCTCGGTGAAATAACGCTGATAATCGGGCATGATTACCGCGCCGTGCTCATCAATCGCGCAGGCATCGCTGATGGCCATCACCGCATCCGGGTGTTGGCGCAAGGCGGCGGCGAGCCGGGCGAGGAATTGCGGCTGCGCGCTATCATCGGCTTCGGCGATCCAGATATACTCGGCATCGCACAAAGCTGCGGCGCGCCGCCATTGGGCGAATACCGAGCCGGAATTGGTTGGGTTGCGATGGATGCTTAAATCGCGCTTGCGCTCGGTGGCAAGATGTTCTGCTATCGCAATAGAATTGTCACTCGAGGCGTCATCGAGCATCACGATGTTCGCAAGCGGGTAGGTTTGCGCAAAAATCGAGTTGAGTCGCTCGGGCAGATAATGACCGTAATTATAGTTCGGCACCGCGCAGCCAATCGGCACGATGTCTGGGCGGGCCAAGTTGAGTAGATTTTGGGCGTAGCGGGCGAAATCGAAGCGCTCGGCGGCGATGGCGGCGAGGCGCTCGCGGTCTGCGGCCAATGCGGCGTGATCGCAGAGGGTTGATAGGGCCTCGGCAAAGCCTGCGAGGTCGCCGGCGGCGATGATGCGCCCGGTTGCGGTGCTGCGTAACAGATCAGGGATGCCGCCCGCGCCCTCAAACGCGACGCTGGGCACGCCGGCGGCCAGTGCTTCGATGACCGTGCTGGGCAGCGGGTCTTCGCGCGAGGTGAGCGCGTAAATATCGGCGGCGGCGTAGGCTGGCATGACGTCATTCTCGAATTCCAGCCGATGAAACCGCCCAGTTGCGGTGAGGGTGGTGATTTCTGCGCACAGATAATCGCGGGTCCAGAGATGCATCTCACCCATCCAGACGAAATGGATGTCGGGGCGCGACGCCAGCAACTGCCGGGCGATATGCAAAAACAGATCAAACCCTTTGCGCAAATCGGCAAAGCCGACACCGAGCACCATGTAATCGGTCTCAGTCAGGCCGAGCTTGGCGCGGAACGCGGCACGCGCCTCCGGCGAAAAGGCGACGCGCTGGTAATTGCCCTGTGGCAAGATATGGCTGGCGCGCGGCTTCACATCGATCGATTGATCGAGCAGGTCACGCACATAGGATGAGGAGAACACCACCCGCGCGGCTTGGGCGAAGCCGAGGCGCAAATCGCCGCGCAGCGATTTTTCCTGGATCAAGCGCGGCATTTCATGGATCAGCAGGGTTGCTTCGATGCCATGGCGGGCGAGCTCCTGACAAACCCGTGCCGCCGCCGCCGAATTGACCAGCGCATGGGTGATGCCCTGGGTGGCCAAACTTGCCACCAGCTTTTGCAGCGCCGCCTCGCTATTGACCAGAGTGACCGATCCTTCGCTTTGATACGCATCGACCAACGGGCCGCCGCCGAGCAGGATGATCCGGGGCGCGATACCGTGCGCGCGGCGCCAGGCGCGGGCGATATGCAGGAGCAGAAGCTGCGCGCCATGCACCAGCGCGTCATGGCCGATCAGCAGCATTTGACGCGCTTGGGCGGGGTCGGTTTCGCCGATGGCGGCGCGCCCGGTGGCGTTCAAAAACGCGGCACCAAAATGCAAATCCGGTTCCAAATAGGCGCCTTCTGCCCATTCATTCCACGCATTGATGCACACGATGGGTTGGCCAAAGACCGGTGTGGCGCGGGCGCGCTCAATCAGGCTGGTTAGCCAGCGCTGATAGGCGGAGGGGGTCGCTTGGTGCAGCACCACGCCATGACCTTCGCGGCGCGGATCATTATCCCAGCCGGGAACGGCGGTGCGGATCAGGGGGTAATCAGGGTCCGGCGCATTGAGTGAGGCGGTGATGACATCGTTATAATCATAGACATCGGCATCAAACTCGGGGTCGAAACGATCCAAGCGTGCGTTGATTTTGGGAATCTCGACGATCAATTTGTGAGGCGGAAACTCAACCGCGCCATCCAGACCATAGGGTTTGGGGTCATAATCATGGAAACTTTGCGCCATCATCATGATCGGGTTTTCGCCATGACGTTCGGCGAACAAGGCGCGCCAGCGTGCGATGGAGCCAGCGGCATCGGGGATCAGGGCGGCGCGATACACCATCAACAAGGGGCGACCTTCGAGCCTGATATAGCGCGGATCGGCGAAATGGCGGGCGAAATCATCGATCAGGGCGATATCGTCCTCATCACGATAATCCTGCTCAATCAGCACTTCGCGCGACAAGCCATCCCAGCGGCGGGTCCAGTTTTCATTGGCCCACATTAGGCAAAATTGATGATCGAGGTCGCGCTCGGCGAGAAATTGTTCAAGCGGGCGCTGCAGCAGGCGATGGCCGTTGAACCAATAATAATAGAACACCATCCCCGCGATGCCGGCACCACGGGCGAGGGCGATTTGGCGACGCAGCGTGCGATCATCATCGAGCGCGTAGAAGCCGAGATCGCGCGGGATGCGGGGTTGATAATGGCCATAAAAGCGCGGTGTTGCGCGGGCGAGATTGGTCCAATCGGTGAAGCCGGTGCCCCACCAGGAATCATTTTCGGGGATCGGATGAAATTGCGGCAGGTAATAAGCCAGCAGCATCGCTTGACGCGGCGCGCTGGCAGGGATGGGCTGCACCGTCTCGAAATTGGGGCCGGGGCGGGTTGCGGCGCGCACGGCGCCGGCGATGAGCTGTTCGGCGCGCGGGCGTAGCGGCAGGAAACCGTGCTGGCGGTGCGCGAGGTAATGCAAAAGCGGATTTTCGCCGCCCAGCTCGCTGGCATAGCGGGTGCGGTAGAATTTCACGTCGAAATCGGGGGAGGGGTCGCGCCCCTCGATTACGCCGAATGCGCAAAAATGCTCGAACGGATCGGTTCGGCTGGCCGCGACATCGGGGTTGCGGTCCAGATACCATGTTGGATCGAATAATGGCACCGGGCTGACTTTGCCGGAATGGCGCCGTTCTAGAAAATCGGCCAGGGCGTTGGAATCTGCGCCGAGACCATATTGATCGCGATACCAGGCGGGATCGAACCGCGCCGATGGAAGACGCCCTTCGCGGTCGCCGAACTCCAGATAATGCACCAGCGGGTTAATTTCGGCGCGGGCGATGTCTGGATTGGTTCGCTGGTAGAAGGCCGGGTCGAAATACGGGTTGGGGTAGCGCCCCTCGCGCCAGCCCGATTGGCAGAAATGCGTAATTGGGTCGATGTCCGATGGAATATCCGCGTTTTGGCGGCGATAATACGCGGCATCGAACAAGGGGGAGTCTTGCAGCAACGCGTAAGCGCGGTCCAGGTCGGGCATAGGATCCATGATTAGAATCCCGGCGGGCGCAGATCGAGCGATAGAGATTGCGCGAGCGCGCGGCCGAGGCTGAGGATTGGGGCTTCTTCAAACAAGCGCCCCCACAGGCTGATCGAGTGGGGCACGCGGTGCGTTGCGGGGGGCGGGTTGGTTGATGGGGTTGGTTCATCGTCGGTTCGGCTGCGCATCTCGATGAAACCATTGGGCAGGCACAGGCAGGGATGGCCGGTGAAATTGGTTGCGGCGAGCATCGGGCCGGCGAAGCTGGGGCCGATCAGCACATCGATATCGCGCATCACCGCATCGATGGCGATCATCGCGCGACGCCGCAGCCGATCGAGCTGCACATGATCGACAGCGGAGAGAAACCGCGCCATGCGGAATTGGTTGGGCCAGGCATCCGCCGATTGCCAGGTGAGCTGATCATCGCGATCACTCAAAGTTAGCTCTTCGAACGAGGCGGCGGCTTCGGCCATCAGGATTGATACCAGACTATCATAAGGCAGATCATCGCGGGTGCGCTCGATTAAGGTCACACCCAGCGTGCGGCAATGATCCAGCATCAGCCGGTCTTCGGGGCGAGCGCCCTCGGCCTCGAAATCCGCTGCGATATAGCCAACGCGTAACCCGCTGCACGGCGCGGCACAATCGCCGCCGAAGCTGATCGCGAGGCTCGCGGGGTCATGATCATCGGCACCATTGATCACCGAGAGGATCAAGGCCGTATCATCAACGCTGCGGCAGATCGGGCCGATTTTATCAAGGCTGGGGCAGAGCGCCATGGTGCCGGTGCGGGCGACGCGCCCAAAGCTGGGGCGCAGGCCGACCGTGCCGCAGCGTGTGGAGGGCGAGACGATCGAGCCATAGGTTTCGGTGCCGAGCGAAAATCCGCACAAGCCCGCAGCGGTGGCGGCGGCGGAGCCGGCTGAGGAGCCGGACGATCCTTCTTCGAGATTCCACGGATTGCGGGTGCGCCCACCAAACCAGAGATCGCCATAGGCGAGCGCGCCGACGCTGGTTTTGCCAAGCAAGATCGCGCCGGCTTGCGCGAGTCGGCGTACCACCACCGCATCCTGCGTGGGCATGCGGTCGCGATAAGGTTCGGCCCCCCAATCGGTCACCAAGCCTGCGGTATCGATAATGTCTTTGCAGCCATAAGGGATGCCATGGAGCGGGCCGGCCCAGCGCCCCTGCGCGGCCATCGCATCGAGTTCATCGGCGCGGGCCAAGGCGGCCTGATTCAGGCGGGCATAGCACTGTAATTGCGGGTTATGCGCGGCGATGCGGGCGAGATAGATTTCGGTCAAGCGCCGCGCGCTGAGCACGCCGGCGCGAAGCCAGGAGATTTGCGCCGTGACCGGCGCGAAGGCGATGGCGTCATCCTGGGCGGGCAGGGCGGTGGCGGTGGTGGTGGCCAAGACCAGCGCGCCAGGATCGCGCCGGGTGAAGGGGCGTAGCCGAGGATCGAACCGGGTGGCCGGGGCTAATTCGGGATCGAGCCGATAATGGCGACGGGCATGGGCGAGGGCGGTTTGCTCGGCGAGGCCAACCTGCATCAATTTTCGCTCGGCCTCGGTATAGCGCACGCCTAAAATCCGCTCGGCGTCTTCGATGTCGGTGAGGTGGCAAAAAGGTGGTTTGGGCGATTCTGGCGGGTTCAAACTGGCTCTCCCTGAAGGTCGCTCGACATAGCGCATCCTTATTCACCAGAATAGCGCCCTGCTCGGCGTGGACAATTGGGCCGCCATGATTGGATCAAAGCGTGATGTTGCACTGCGACAAGTGCCGCGCTAAGCCGCGCCTCGGGATGCGTGCAGACGCTCAATTGTGCTGCGGGGAGTGTTGATCGTGGATGGTAGCGCCGCCGCCAGTGGCGAGAGTGTTCTCAGCCGATATCGTGCGATGATCGGCGCCGGGCGGCTTGCGGCTGATCCGGCGCAGCGGCTTGCGGCGGAGCAGCTTGATCGCTTGTGGCGACGCCTGCTGCAATATGATCCGCAACCCAAAGCCCCGGCCAATGGCTGGCTGGGCCGTTTGCTCAATAAGCGGCGGGTGGATGAAATGCCGGTGGATTATCCCTCGGGCTTGTATTTGGTTGGCGAGGTTGGTCGCGGCAAATCGATGTTGATGGATTTGTTTTTCGAGGCTGCCGATGTGCCGCGCAAGCGGCGGGTGCATTTTCATCAATTCATGCAGGAAACCCATGCGCGCTTGCATCAGTTGCAAGTGGAGGCTCCGGATGCCGACCCGATGGTGGCTCTGGCGGACCTGATCGCCGCCGAATCGGCTTTGCTCTGTTTTGACGAGTTTCAGATCCACGATATCGGCGACGGCACGATCTTGGCGCGGCTGTTTCAGGCTTTGTTCGATCGTGCGGTGGTGATGGTCGCGACCTCGAACACGCTGCCCGATGATTTATTTCGCGGCAAACCGGGCTATGAGACCCTCCAGCCGTTTATAGCGCTGCTGAAGCGCCACCTTGATGTTCTCGTGCTGGATGCGGCGCGCGATTATCGGCGTGAGCTGCTGAGCACGGTGAAGACCTGGTTGGTGCCAGCCGATGGCGAGGCTGAACGCGCGCTCGATGCGGTATTTGCTGATTTGATCGGCGATACCATGCCGCGCGCGAAGACGATTACCGTTTTTGGTCGGCAATTGCCGATCCCGCTATCGGCGGCGGGTGTGGCGCGGTTCGATTTTTCAGCTTTATGTGCGCAAAATCTCGGTTCGGGAGATTATTTGGCGATTGCCACGCAGTTTCACACGGTTTTGATCGATGCAGTGCCGATCCTCACGCCGGATAATTTTGACGAGGCCCGGCGGTTCATCACCTTGATCGACGCGCTCTATGAGCATCGGGTGAAATTATACGCCTCGGCGGCGGCGGAGCCGGCCTCGCTCTATGTAGCGGGGGATGGTGTGGCGATTTTTGAGCGCACGGTTTCGCGACTCGAAGAAATGCGCAGCGCGACCTATGGCGGCTTGGCACATCTGCCATGAAGGGTTCGGGCGGTTGCGCGGCGCTAGGCGATGGTCTAGAGCGAACTGGTTCGAAATGATCGTGCTGATGACTGTGAGTTCTTTCACTTTTTGAAGCTCAATCAACATGTTAAAGGGCCAATTTGAATGCGTTTAGACGCATATATTCGGCACAATCAACCGGCGCCCTGTTCGCCGTTGGCCCGCATCCTGGTTTTTGCGCGGCGGCCTGCTTGGACATGGCTGTTCGGGCTTGCCGTTAGCGTGCCGGACCGTCGATCATTCCCCATCACCCAAGGCCTAACCAGCGGCTCGTAACCGTGCGGAGAACCCATGAATATCCATGAATATCAAGCCAAGGAACTGCTCAAATCCTATGGCGTCGCTGTGCTCGACGGCTATGTGGCCTGGAGCGCCGAAGAGGCGGCACAGGCGGCAGCGAAACTGCCTGGTCCGGTCTATGTGGTGAAGTCGCAAATCCATGCCGGTGGCCGGGGGGCGGGGCATTTCAAGGACGATCCGCAGGGTAAGGGCGGTGTGCGTTTGACCCGTTCGGCGGATGAGGCGGCGGCGGTGGCGGGGGCGATGCTGGGCCAGACGCTGGTGACCAAGCAAACCGGGCCGGCCGGGCGCGTGGTGCGGCGGGTTTATGTCGAGGCGGGCTGCGATATCAAGCGTGAGCTGTATTTGTCGCTGCTGGTTGATCGGTCAGTTTCCGAGGTGGTGATCATGGCCTCGACCGAAGGTGGGATGGAGATTGAAGAGGTCGCTGAGCATCACCCCGAGAAAATCATTCGGGTGGCCATTGATCCGGCGGCGGGAATTTCCGGATTTCATGCGCGCAAGCTGGCGTTCGCGCTGGGGCTTGATGCGAACCAGCAGAAATCCTTCGGCAAATTTGTCAACGCGATGTACAAGGCGTTCATCGCGCTTGATTGTGCCATTGTCGAAATTAATCCGCTGGTGGTGACGGGGGCGGGTGATGTCGTGGCACTCGATGCCAAGGTCAGTTTCGATGACAATGCGCTCTATCGGCATCCGGATTTGGAAAAATTGCGCGATGAGTCTGAGGAAGATCCCAAGGAGCTGGAGGCGACCAAGCATAGTCTGAATTATGTGGCGCTCGATGGCTCGATTGGCTGCATGGTCAATGGCGCGGGTCTCGCGATGGCGACGATGGATATCATCAAGCTCTATGGCGCAGCACCGGCCAATTTCCTTGATGTGGGCGGTGGGGCGACCAAGGAGCGGGTGACGGCGGCGTTCAAGATCATTCTATCGGATGCCAATGTTGAAGGTATTTTGGTCAATATTTTCGGTGGCATCATGCGGTGCGATGTGATTGCCGAGGGCGTGGTGGCGGCGGCGCGGGAAGTGTCGTTGTCGGTGCCGTTGGTGGTTCGGCTGGAGGGCACGAATGTGCAACTCGGCAAGGATATTCTCTCGAAATCAGGGCTGCCGATCATCGCAGCCGATAATCTGGCGGACGCTGCACAGAAAATTGTCGCCGCTGTGAAGGAGGCCGCATAATGGCTATTCTCGTGAATGCTGAAACCCGCGTGATTACCCAAGGTTTTACCGGCGCGCAGGGCACTTTTCACTCTGAGCAGGCGATTGCCTACGGCACCAAGGTGATGGGCGGGGTCACGCCCGGCAAGGGCGGCACGCGGCATCTCGATTTGCCGGTGTTTGACACGGTTGCCGCGGCGCGTGAGGCGACGGGGGCGGATGCCAGCGCGATTTATGTGCCGCCGCCTTTCGCGGCGGATGCCATTCTGGAGGCGATTGATGCGGAAATTCCGCTGATCGTGTGCATCACCGAGGGGATTCCGGTGCTGGATATGGTGCGGGTGCATCGGGCGTTGAGCGGTTCGAAATCGATCCTGGTGGGGCCGAATTGCCCCGGCGTGATCACCCCGGATGCGTGTAAAATTGGCATTATGCCGGGCCATATTCACCGGCGCGGCAAAGTTGGCATTGTTTCGCGCTCGGGCACGCTCACCTATGAGGCGGTGGCGCAGACTACGGCGGCGGGGCTGGGTCAATCCACCTGCGTTGGGATTGGCGGCGATCCGGTGAAGGGGCTGGATTTCATTGAGGTGCTGGAGTTGTTTTTGGCCGATGCCGAGACCGAAGCGATGATTATGATCGGTGAAATTGGTGGGCAAAGCGAGATTGATGCCGCGGAATTCCTGGCACGGCATAAAGTGAAAAAGCCGGTGGTTGGATTTATCGCGGGTGTGACCGCGCCGCCGGGTCGGCGCATGGGCCATGCCGGTGCGGTGATTTCGGGTGGGCGCGACACGGCGGGCGCGAAAATCGAGGCGATGAAGCTGGCGGGCATTCACGTGGCGGACAGCCCGGCGTCGCTTGGCTCGACCATGGTTAAAGCGTTGCGCGGGTAAAGTTGTTGGTAATATTTTGTGCCTATCTGGTTGGGGCTTATGCAAATAAAGCATCCCAGCAGCTTGCGGAGACGGTGCAATTTGGGTTTGACTTGAACTAAAGGCAAGCGCGTCAGGTTGACGCGTTTGCTGACTGGCTGTTTGCTCCGCGCCGTTATCTGACGATCGGTTAACGGCGTGCTGTTTTGAGGCTATAGCATCGGTGGGTTAAAGCGACCCAAAGGATTATGATCATGGCGGGTATGGATGTTTTGGCGACTGCGATGAATGGCGGCAATGCCGCGTTCATTGCCAATCTTTATGCCAAATGGGTTGAGGCTCCTGACACGGTTGATCGGGATTTTGCCGCGTTGTTCGCCTCGCTGGGCGATGAAGCGAAATCGGTGCTGACCGATGCGATGGGGGCGTCTTGGGCGCCGCGCCCAACGCAGTTTGAGAGCGAAGCGAAGTCTGCCCCGGTTGCGTTTAGCGGTGCGGCCTCGCGGCAGACCACGATCGATTCCATCCGGGCGTTGATGTTTATTCGCGCCTACCGGGTGCGCGGGCATCTCGAAGCGGACCTTGACCCGCTGGGGCTGAAACAGCCGGGCCATCATCCTGAGCTTGATCCGGCCAGCTACGGGTTTACCGAGGCTGACATGGACCGGCCGATTTTCATCGATATGGTGCTGGGCCGCGAAACCGCGACGATGCGGGAAATTATTGGCATTTTGCGCGAAAGCTATTGCGGCAAAATTGGCGTTGAGTTCATGCATATTCAGGACCCTGAGCAAAAATCCTGGATCCAGCGGCGGATTGAGGGCGCACCATGGCGCAACTTTTTCGCGCCTGAGCAAAAGCGCACCATTTTACAGCATCTGACCGAGGCTGAAGGGTTCGAGAGCTTTTGCCAACGGCGTTATGTCGGCACCAAGCGGTTTGGACTTGAGGGCGGCGAAAGCACGATCCCGGCGTTGCACGAAATTATCGCGACGGCGGCGCGCGATGGGGTGCGGGAAGTGGCGATTGGTATGCCGCATCGTGGCCGGTTGAGCACTTTGGCCAATGTGGTGAAAAAGCCGTTCACCGCGCTGTTTTCCGAATTTGGCGGCGAGAGCTTCAAGCCCGATGCGGTGCAAGGCTCGGGCGACGTGAAATATCATTTGGGTACGTCAACGGATGTGTCGATTGACGGTAATCAGGTGCATCTCTCGTTACAGCCGAACCCCTCGCATCTTGAGGCGGTGGACCCGGTGGTGGTTGGCAAGGTGCGTGCGCGGCAAGATATGGCCGGGGACACGCGGGGCCGGCGTTCGGTGATGGCGATTTTGATGCATGGCGATGCGGCCTTTGCTGGGCAGGGATTGGTGTATGAGACGCTGGCGATGAGCCAGTTGATCGGGTATCGCACCGGCGGTACGGTGCATGTGGTGGTGAATAACCAAATCGGCTTCACCACAGTGCCGGCGCATGCTTATTCGGGGCTATATTGCACCGATGTGGCTAAATCCGTGCAGTCGCCGATTTTCCATGTCAATGGCGATGATCCTGAGGCGGTGGTGTTTGTTGCTCGCCTGGCCACGGAATTTCGCCAGCAATTTGCTGTCGATGTGGTGATTGATCTGGTTTGTTATCGGCGTCATGGCCATAACGAGACCGACGAGCCAGCCTTCACCCAGCCGCTGATGTATCAAGCGATCCGTGCGCGCAAAACCACCCGCACACTCTATGCCGAACGGCTGGCGGCGGAAGGCACCGTGAGTGCCGCGGACGCCGAGAAACTCAATCAGGATTTCTCCGACACGCTTGAGGCGGCCTATAAGGATGCGACCGGCTATAAGCCGAACAAGGCCGATTGGTTAGAAGGGCATTGGGCCGGCTTGAACTCGGCGCGCGATGAAGATGGCGAGACTGAGGAACCGACGGCGATTGCGCTGGAGACGCTGCGCGAGATTGGCCAGGCATTAGCGCATGCGCCGGCTGATTTGGATTTGAACCCGAAGATTGCGCGGCAACTTGAAGCCAAGCGGGTGATGATTGAGACCGGCGAGGGCATTGATTGGGCAACCGGCGAGGCCTTGGGCTTTGGCTCGCTGTTGCTGGAAGGCCATCGCGTGCGCTTGTCTGGCGAAGATTGCCAACGCGGCACGTTCAGCCAGCGTCATGCGGTGTTGATCGATCAAACCAATCAGCATGAATATGTGCCGCTGAATAATATCAGCGAGAACCAAGCGAAAATCGAAATTTTCAATTCGCTGTTGTCAGAGGCTGGGGTTCTCGGTTTTGAATATGGCTACTCGGTGGCCGATCCCCATACCTTGGTGTTGTGGGAAGGCCAGTTTGGCGATTTTGCCAATGGCGCGCAGGTGATTATCGATCAGTTCATTGCGGCGGGCGAAAGCAAATGGCTGCGCATGTCGGGGCTGACCTTGTTATTGCCGCATGGTTATGAAGGGCAGGGGCCTGAACATTCATCAGCGCGGCCAGAGCGGTTTTTGCAACTTTGCGCGGAAAATAACATGGCGGTGTGCAATATCACCACGCCTGCGAATTATTTTCATGCGCTGCGCCGCCAACTCAAGCGTAATTTCCGCAAACCCTTGGTGATTATGACGCCGAAATCATTGCTGCGTCATAAGCTTGCGGTCTCCAACCTGGAGGAGATGAGCAACGGGTCGGCGTTCCGCACCGTCATCCCAGAGATCGATGCGATCGGCGCACCGGACAAAGTCAAGCGCGTGGTGATTTGCTCGGGTAAGGTTTATTACGATTTGCTGGCCGAGCGGCGTGACCGTGGTATCCAGGATGTTGCGATTGTTCGGTTAGAGCAATTTTATCCGTTCCCGAAAAAATCGCTCAAAATGGCCATTGAACTTTATCGCCATGCCGAGGTGATTTGGTGCCAGGAAGAGCCCGAGAATATGGGCGGTTGGCATTTTGTTGACCGCCGGATTGAGCAGGTGTTGAGCTGTATGGGCGGTGCAATGGTGGCGACGCGGCCAAGCTATGTGGGCCGCAAATGCGCGGCGAGCCCCGCGACCGGTTTGGCCAAGACCCATGCCGCCGAGCAGGCCGCACTCGTGAAACAAGCGTTAGGCGTATAGCGCGCGAACAGGAGAGACCATGTCCACCGAAATCAAAGTGCCGGCGTTAGGCGAATCGGTTACCACCGCGACGGTTGCGCGCTGGATGAAAAAGCCGGGCGAGCGGGTTGAGCGCGATGAGCCGATTGTTGAGTTGGAAACCGATAAGGTGACGGTTGAGGTCAACGCGCCGGCTGCGGGCGTGATTGAAGCGATTGCCGCCGATGAAGGGGCGGAAGTCGAAGTCGGTAGTTTGCTGGGTTCAATTGCGGCGGGTGAAGGTGCGGGAACGCCAGCGCCCAAAGCCGCGCCGCCTGCCGCCAATCCGCCGAGCGGGGTTAATGCGCCGCCGCCGCCTTCCGGGCCGGTGGCACGGGGGTATCATGCGCCATTGCCGGCTGCCCAAAAAATGATGACCGAGCAGAAGCTGAGCGCTGAGCGCATTGGCGCAGGCTCGGGCAAAGATGGCCGGATTACCAAAGGCGATGTGCTGGCCTTCCTTGACAAGCCCGCAGCGGCGCCAGCCATGACAGCCCCCAAGGCTGCGCGGACGGCGGATGTGCGTGAAGAGCGGGTGAAGATGACCCGTTTGCGCCGGACCATCGCGGCCCGGTTGAAGGAAGCGCAAAACACCGCCGCGTTGCTGACCACGTTCAACGAAGTGGATATGAGTGCGGTGATGGCGCTGCGCGCCGAGTATAAAGACGCTTTCGAGAAAAAGCATAAAGGTGTGCGGCTTGGCTTCATGAGCTTTTTTGTCAAAGCTTGTGTGGCGGCTTTGCGTGAGTTCCCCGCCGTGAATGCCGAGATCGATGGCGATGACATTGTTTACAAAAACTTTGTGAATATGGGCATTGCGGTGAGCAGCCCGAATGGCTTGGTGGTGCCGGTGTTGCGTGACGCCGACACGCTCAGCTTTCCACAAATCGAGGCGGCGATTGCTGAATTTGGCAAGCGGGCGCGTGATGGGGCCCTCAAGCTTGAGGATCTCGCCGGGGGCAGCTTCTCGATTACCAATGGCGGCGTGTTTGGTTCGCTGATGTCCACCCCGATTATCAACCCGCCGCAATCGGCGATTATGGGCATGCATAAAATCCAGGACCGCCCGGTTGCGGTTGCGGGCAAGGTCGAAATTCGGCCCATGATGTATTTGGCGGTGTCGTATGATCACCGTATCATTGACGGTCGTGAGGCGGTGTCGTTCCTGGTGCGTGTTAAAGAGAGCATTGAAGATCCTCGTCGTTTGATGCTGGAAATCTGAGGAGCGTATTATGGCCGAGCAGTTCGATGTTATCGTGATTGGTGGTGGGCCGGGCGGCTATGTTTGCGCCATTCGCGCGGCACAGCTTGGTATGAAGGTTGCCTGTGTCGAAAAGCGCGCAACGCTGGGCGGCACGTGCCTGAATGTTGGCTGCATCCCATCGAAGGCGCTGCTGCAATCCTCGGAAAATTACCATGCGCTCGCGCATGGTTTTGCCCAGCATGGCGTCATTGCCAAGGAGATTGGTTTCGATTTGACGCGAATGATGGGGCATAAGGACGAGGTTGTCGGCGCAAACGTCAAAGGCGTTGAATTTCTGTTCAAGAAGAACAAGGTGACCTGGATCAAAGGGGCGGCACGGTTCACATCTGCTCAGCAGGTTGAGGTTGCCGGCAGCACGTATACCGCCAAACATATCGTTGTCGCCACGGGCAGTGAGAGTGTAGCACTCCCTGGCGTTGAGGTGGATGAAACCCAGATTGTGACATCGACCGGCGCGATTGCGCTGAGCCGTGTGCCGAAGCATTTGGTGGTGATTGGCGGGGGTTATATCGGGTTGGAATTGGGCAGCGTTTGGCGCCGGTTGGGTGCGGACGTTACGGTTGTCGAATATCTTGATCGGTTGGTCCCCACCATGGATGGGGAGATTGCGACTGCGTTTCAAAAGATTCTCGGTAAATTGGGGATTAAATTCAAGCTTGGTACCAAGGTCACCGGTGCCGTTAAGCACGAGCATGGCGTGACGCTGGCGCTTGAGCCGGCGAAGGGCGGGGCGGGCGAATCGTTGGAAGCTGATATTGTGTTGGTCGCGATTGGCCGACGGGCCAACACCGATCAATTGGGTTTGGACGCCGTTGGTGTGGCTCTTGATGAGCGCGGCCGGGTCAAGACCGATGGTCATTTCGCGACCAATGTGCCTGGCATTTATGCGATTGGTGATGTGATTGCAGGGCCGATGCTGGCGCACAAGGCGGAGGAAGAAGGGGTTGCGTTAGCAGAATTGTTGGCGGGCCAGGCGGGTCATGTGAATTATGGGGCGATTCCGGGGGTCGTTTATACATGGCCGGAAGTGGCTTCCGTCGGTAAGACCGAAGACGAGCTGAAAGCGGAGGGTATTGCCTATAAAGTTGGGAAATTCCCGTTCATGGCCAATGGCCGGGCGCGCGCGATGGGCGATACGGACGGGTTTGTGAAGCTGCTTGCCGATAAAGCCACGGATCGGCTGCTCGGTGCTCATATTATTGGGCCGGATGCTGGCACGATGATTGCTGAATTGGTGCTGGCCATCGAGTTCGGTGCGTCGGCGGAAGATGTTGCACGCACCAGCCACGCGCATCCGTCACTTAATGAGGCGATTAAAGAGGCGGCTCTTGCCGTTGATGGGCGCGCGCTTCATATCTGACGCTGATTGAAGGCGGGCAAATCGATCCAGGATAAATGCCCGCCTTTGCCGGCGCCGGTATCCATAAAAACGGCGCGGCCGCCGGCGCGATTGGTTAATGTCAACGGGCGGCCATCCGAACTGCGCTGATCATGACCGCAATACACCGTAAAATCGGGCGGGACCGCCTCGACCCAGCGCAAGAGCCGTTCGGGGCGCCCAGCGCCGGTGGTGCGGCCAGTGGTTTCCCCATAAAGCGCACGCGCGGTGAGTGGGTCCGGTTGTTTGGCGGGAAAGGCTGGCGAGGGCGCATAGGCCATGGCGGGATGAAAACCGCCGTGAACGAACAGGCATTTCGCACCGACAAGCCAAATCGGCGCGGCGGTGATGGCATGATAGGCGCGCTCGGCTAACGCGGGGCTGAGGCTTGCCAGCGTGTCGACCAAGGCAGGGCCGCGCACGACCCGATCGCCACGTAAGGCACGGGCCAGTTTGTAATCGTGATTGCCTAACAGAAAAATACCATCGCCCGCATCAAGCCGGTCGAGCATTAATGTCAAAGTGCCTGCACTGTCTGGCCCATCATCGACCAAATCGCCAAGCTGGATCACGAACCGATCTGTCGCCAGCGCGGCAGCCAGGCCGCGCCGATCACCATGCACATCACCAACAATGCGCAGGCCACGGTCATGGGGGATGGTGGCGGGTTTAAGCACGGATGGTGATTTCGGCGCGCAACGCCGCCTGGTGTTGGCGATCCAGCGGGAAATGCCACATCAACAAAGCGGCGATGATTTTCAGTGTCGCGGGGATCACGCAATACATCACTAACAAGGCTCCAAGTGCCGTCTCGCTATTGTGACCATTGGTTGAAAATCCGAACGCCTGCAATATAGCGAAGCCAATGCCCGGGGCCAGAGAATTGCCAGCTTTCTGCGCCATGGTGGCGGCAGCAAAATAAAGCCCGGCGCGCTGCTCGCCCGATGCGGCCTCATCGACATCGACCACATCGGCTTGAATTGCGGGCGGAATGGTGAAATCAGCACCAAGCCCCGCGCCCGTAAAGACGCTGATGACGCCAAACAGCACTAACGCATTCGGTAAATGGCGGATGATCGGCACGAAGATGAAGGCGATGCCGGACATGGCCATAGCGATTGTCCAGGCCAGATGCTTGCTGCGGGCGCGCGCCAATAATTGCCAGAGCGGCACGGAGAGAATTGCGGCGGCAAAATAGACCAGTAAAATCGGGCCTGAGGCGGCTGAGGCGTGCAAAACCTGCGCGATGACCAGCAAAAATAGGGCGGCTGGGAGGCCATTGGCCAAGCCATTGACTGCCCAGGCCGCGATTAATCGGCGAAATGGCCGATTGGCCCACACGACGCGCAAGGTCGAGCGCATATTGGCTGATGCCGTGCTGACGCGTGGCACTGGATCTGGCACATAGCGCAGAGCGAGCATGATGAGCGGCACGCTCATCGCTAAGGTGATAATGGCGAGAAGATGCACCTTGCCCGCGTTACTGGTAACGCTGAGCGCGACCGGGGCCGCAGCGGAGATCAGAATGCCGACAATTGTGCCGCCTTCGCGCAGGCTGGTGATGCGTTGGCGTTCATCATAATTATCGGAAAGTTCGGCCCCCCAGGCCCAATAGGGCAGTGACAAAGCGGTCCAGGACCAGGTGACTAACGCGTAGGTGATGAAGAGCCAAACCGCGCCAGCGCCGTGCGGTGGAAAAAATAAGCCGATCGTGCCGACTCCGGCAATCGGGATGGCACAGGCGATGAAGGGTTTTCGGCGGCCATAGCGCGAGCGGGAGAGATCCGATAATCGGCCAATCGTGGGGTCGATCAGCACATCGAAAATCCGCACCGCGCTCAGCACATAGCCCACGGTGGCAAGGCGCACGCCGATATCATGCGCCCAGAAATCGGGCAAGATTACTAACAACGGCAAGCCAAGCATGGCCAAAGGCAAGGCAGGACCAGCATAAATCAGCAAGAGGCGAAGCGGCAGCTTCGCCCGTGCGGGCGTAATCAGATGGTTCAATCAGGGCCGCGCGATCACGAACTGACCGACATCGGTCCAGCCGGCGCGGAAACCGGCCTCGCAATAGGCGAGATAGAATTCCCAGAGCCGTTTGAAGCGCGTGTCATATTGGCGGGAAAATTTGGCGATGCGCGGCCATGAATCCTGAAAGGCCTTGCCCCAACGCGCCAGTGTATCGGCATAATCGGTGCCGAACCAAAAACTATCGCGCACATGTAAGCCGGCTCGATTGATTTCCGCGTGCAGGCGGCTCGGTGAGGGCAGCATGCCGCCGGGAAACACATAGCGTTGGATAAAGTCAGCGCTGGAGCGGTAATCATCGAAATAGCGATCGGCGATTGTGATGATTTGCAACCCGGCCAGCCCGCCGGGGCGCAGCCGATCATGCAGACAATTGAAGTAGGTCGGCCAGTACGATTCGCCAACGGCCTCGAACATTTCGATTGAGGCGATCCGATCGAATTGCTGTGACACATCGCGATAGTCGCGCAATTCGAGCGTCACGCGATCAGATAAGCCGGATTTGGCAATGCGGGACTGGCCGAATTCCAACTGCTCGCGTGACAAGGTGATGCCGGTGACCGTTGCGCCATAATCGCGCGCGGCGATTTCGGCAAAGCTGCCCCAGCCGCAGCCAACTTCGAGAACACTCATGCCCGGCTGCAATTCCAACGCCTTGCAGAGACGGTGGATTTTCGAGCGCTGGGCGGCTTCCAGATTAGACGCATCGCGATCAAACAAGGCAGCGGAGTAGGTCATGGTGCCATCAAGCCAGGAGGCGTAAAAATCATTGCCCAGATCATAATGTTCGGCGATATTGCGCCGCGCGCCTTTGCGGGTGTTCGGGCGCAATTTATGCGCGATGGCGCTCACCACCCGCGCCCATAATTTGCCGCGCAACATATCTTCCCATGCCGCCTCGTTCAGCGTGCCGAGGCGGAGCACATCGATCAAATTGGGGCTGTCCCAATCGCCATCCAGATACGCTTCGCTGAGGCCTAAACTGCCGCCAAATACCAGCTTTGCGATCATCCGGGCGTCCCGCACGATCAATGTTGCGGCGGGGCCGGGTTCAGCGCCCGCGAAATGATGCACGCTGCCATCAGGCAAAATCACTTCCAAGGTGCCCGCTTTGATCAAGCGGGCGATGCTGAGACCAAGCCGCAGGCGGCGGTCACGCGGCAGGCTCGCATGGTTGAGGGTGGTCGCGTCGGTCATGACGTTTCTCCAGGAATAACGGGCGGATGGATCGTTGAGGGTTCGCGATGGAACATCGCACCGCGCAGGAACAGGCGCAGGGCGTGCCAGTGAATTGCCGCCATCACCTTGAACGCCATGAATGGCATGCGCAGTAATTGGACGGCCAATGCGTTGTCGGTCGCGGGCATAGCGCGTAGCGCCATTACGACATTCAAGCGCGGCGCAGAGGCTTTATAGCGAATGCCCAAACGAAATTGCGGGCCGGGGCGGCTGAAGGTGAAATCATACTGCCCTTTCATGTCGAAAAACGGCGAGACATGCATGGATTTCGCGGCAACTTGCCGCACCGTGCCCGTGCCGGGGGCAACAGGGATTGCGTAAATCACCTGGTCGCCAAAGGTGTTTTTCACTTGATGCAAAACCACACCGAGCGTGCCATCAGCCGCATAACAGAAGAAAAACGCAATCGGGTTGAATGCATATCCCAAGATACGGGGGATCACCATGAAACGGATGCGCGCGGCATAGATTTCCTGGCCATGCGCCGCAAGAATGGCCTCAGCCCAAGGCCGCAGCGCGGTGCCGTCACGCGGGCCGTGATCGCGATCATGCACGCTGATCAGGCCGGTGTGATTATGGCGAAACAGCCTGCTGCGGGCAGCGAATTGATCAAGGTCATCCAAATCCACAGCGAGCATCCAGAGCCGATAGATAAAGCGATGGATGAATTTTTCGACCCGCACATGACTAACCTTGCCCGCATAGATTTGCGGCGGCTCGATCTGTGCTGCGGGCGCGGCGAGATTATTCATGCGGCCTGCGCCGCCGGGCGGTGATCGGCGGCACGCCAGGGGATGCTGATGCCCAAAGCGCGGGCGATCTGCACGGCGGAGGCGATACCATCCTCATGAAAGCCCCAGCCGGTCCAGGCGCCGGCAAACCATAGCCCCGCCTTGCCCTGAATGGTGGGAAGCTGTTCCTGAGCCGCCATGGCCTGCGCGTTGAATTGCGGATGCCGATAATGCCGCTCGAGCAAAATTGTTTCTGCAGCGGGTTCGATCAGCGGGTTCAGGGTGACCAGAAGTGGCTTGCTGGTTTGCATGCCTTGCAGAAGGTTCATCCAGTAGGTTAGGCTAACGCCATGTTGGTGATCGCTGCTGTTGCGCGCTAAATAATTCCATGAGGACCAAACGGCGCGGCGCTTGGGCATTAAGGTTGCATCAGTATGCAGCACGGCGCGGTTATCCTGAAAGCCAATGGCCCCCAAGATTGATCGCTCTTGTGCGCTGGGGGCGGCGATCATCGCCAGGGCTTCATCGGCGTGGCAGGCGAGCACGGCCTGATCAAACCGGATTGCCTCGCCATCGATCATGATGGTAACGCCCTGCGCATCACGCTGGATTTCACGCACTTTGCTCGCGGTGCGCACGCGTGTGCCCAAGACTGCGCGCAGCTTGGCGACATAGCAGCACGAGCCACCGGTGACGGTGCGCCATTGCGGCCGGTTATTGACGGTGAGCAGGCCATGATTATGAAAAAACCGCACGAAATTGCGCGCTGGAAATTCGCGCATCCCCTCAATCGACGCTGACCAGATCGCGGCACCCATCGGCAGGATATGGTCCTCGGCAAAGCCCGCGCTGTAGCCATTGCGATCGATATAGGCGCCCAGACTTTCGGTGCTATTGCTGCTCATCAGGGCAGGGGCTTCGCGGTTAAACCGCAAAATATCCTGGATCATTCGCCAGAAGCGCGGTTTGAGCAGATTGCTTTTTTGCGCGAAGAGCTGACCGATGGAGCCGCCGCCATATTCCAAGGCGCCATCGCCAATCGATACGCCGAATGACATGTCGCTATCATGGGTTGCGACCCCCAATGCGGCGAATAATCCCTCAAGATTGGGATAATTGCGATCATTGAGCACAATGAAGCCGGTATCGACCGCAATGTCGCGTCCATCGATCATGACATGTTGGGTATCCGCATGACCGCCGAGCCGGTCTTCGGCTTCGAATAACGTCACGTCATAATCATTGCGGGCGAGCCATGCCATCGCAAGGCCGGCAATGCCCGCACCAACCACCGCGAGACGGGGTTTTTCACTGTTCATGCCGCGTTCTTTCCCAACACTTTGAAAGCGGCGAGCACACGCTCACGGCCATATTTCAAATCAACCAATGGCTTTGGGTAATCCTTGCCCAACACCACGCCCGCGCCACGGAGGATCAAGTCGGGGGCCTGCCAGGGCGCATGCAGATGTGCATCCGGCAGGCGGGCCAGTTCGGGCACATAGCGGCGGACATAAGAACCGTCGGGATCGAATTTTTCGCCTTGTAAAACCGGGTTGAAAACCCGGAAATAGGGCGCTGCATCGGCCCCTGATCCGGCTACCCATTGCCATGACGCGGCGTTCGATGCGTGATCGGCATCGACCAGCGTGTCCCAAAACCAGGCCGCGCCAACCTGCCAGGGGATCAGCAAATGTTTGACCAAATAGGAGGCGACGATCATCCGCACCCGATTATGCAGCCAGCCGGTTTGCCAAAGTTGCCGCATGCCAGCATCAACGATTGGCACGCCGGTCATCCCGCGCTGCCAGGCGCGCAGGTCTGAGGGGGAATCGCGCCAGGCAACACGCTCGAATTCGGCGCGCATGGGCGTTGTTTCCAAGCTTGGATGATGCCACAGCAAATAGGCTGCGAATTCGCGCCAGAGCAATTCCTTCAAATAGGTTTGTTTGCCCTCATGACGCGGGGTTGGCAATGCCTCGATCCTGCGCCAGACGGCATCGATGGCAATTTCGCCCCAGTGCAAATGCGGCGAAAGCATCGAGGTGCCAGGAATGCCGGGTTGATTGCGGTTGAGATCATATTGATCAAGCCGGGCGGGACTAAAGGCTGCGAGTTGCGCCTGCGCACCGGCCTCGCCGGGCTGCCAGGTGGCGCGTAGGCCGCCGGCCCAATCGGGTGCGGTGGGCAGCAGGCCCCAATCGGCCAGATGATCGCTCGTGATGGATCGGGTGGCGGGGAACTTGGCCGGGGCTGGAATTGGCGGGCGGAGCGCTAATTTATCCAAGCAGGCCCGGGAAAACGGCGTATAGACGCCATACACCCCGCTCGCTTGGGTCAGCACCGCTTCTGGTGGCAGCGCCAAGGCTGAGCGATGGCGATGAAACGCAACCCCGATTTTTTGCAAGGATGCGGCAACCTCGCGGTCAATCGCGCGCAGATAAGGCTCATGCGCGCGTCCCGCCTGCACGCTGGTGGCGCCGATTTCGCGCGCCAAGGCGGGGATGATCGTGCAGGAATCACCCCGCCGGAGCACCAATTGTCCGCCGCGCGCGGCAATGTCTGCCCCCAGCCGTTCGAGCGAATGATGCAGCCACCAGAGCGACGCGCCACCCCAGCGCGCTGCCGGGTCCAGTACGTAAACCAGCACCACAGCACCCTCGGCGAGGCCGGCAGCCAAAGCGGGATTATCGGCGAGGCGCAAATCATTGCGCAGCCAGACCAGTGATTGGGCCATCACGCGGCTCGCGCTGCTCGCGCGGCATCGGCCAACGCGAAACAATGCAAACGGTCGGTGCCGAGTAAAAACACCTGGCCACCACGGGGAAACAGCCGCCGGATCGGTGCGGCGGTCACGTCAAACCCGCCGGTATAAGCGCCGAAGCTCGGTAGGATCACGCGCTGGTGATCGACCACGAAGCAAGGGCGGGTAATCCGCGCGGCGCGGGTGATAATGCTCGCTTTGGGATGAAAATGCCCGGAAAACTCCAGCGCGCCGGGCGGCTCGGTGCCCGCTTGGTGGCGCAGCGTCACCGCATCGAGGGTCCAATCGGTTGGCCACTGGGTCGCGGAGTCGTGATTACCGGCGATCCACACGAATCGCTGCTCTGATTCCAGCCGCGCGAGCCGGGCGGCGTCTTCGGCGGCCATCCGGTGCCGCCCTGCGGAGTCGTGAAACGAATCGCCAAGGGCGACGATGGTCTCTGGTCGGTACCGGCGCACCAGCCGTGCCAGCCGATCAAGCGTGGTGCGGCTGTCATAGGGTGGCATTAATTGGCCGTGGACAGCGCCGGCAGAGGCTTTTTCCAGATGCAAATCGGCCACGATCAAGGTTTTGTGCGCGGGCCAAAACACGATCCCTGCCGGGTCGAGCAAAAACCGGTGACCGGCACGGTGGAGCGGCGCAGCATTCATCCTCTGGTCAATTTCACATCGTGGCCCGTTGCGCCAGAGTGGCCGGGCGGGCAGGGGGGTCATCGAAACATTCGGCAAGCAGGGCGGCGGCCTCATCGAGGAGCGCATCTTCGGCGCTAAGCCCACGGATCGGCTCACGACCGATCTCGAGCAGCACCGGCACCGCGAGCGGTGAGACGCGCGCGAGGGCGCGGTGCGTGATCCGGCCTTGGATGCGGTTGAGCATGCCGGCGATGCGGCTGAGATCGACCAGCCCATGCGCGGCATCAGCACGGGTGGCGCGGAGAAGAATATGGTCAGGTTCATGTTTACGCAGCACATCATAAATTAGATCGGTATTGATCGTGATCTGTCTACGGTTGCGTTCGCCGCCAGGATGCACCCGTTCGATTAAACCTGCGATAACTGCAACGGCGCGAAAGCTGCGCTTTAGCATGGCGCTCTCGGCGAGCCATTCTTCCAAATCATCGCCGAGCAAATCGGGCGCGAATAATCGGGCAATATCGTGTGGCGGGCGGGCACTCCAAATGCCCAGCACATAATCGGTCGCAACGAAGCCCAAAGGCTGATCGCCAAACCGTTCCATCCGGCGGGTCAGCAACATGCCCAGCGCTTGATGCGCCTGGCGACCTTCGAAGCAATAGGCTACCAAATACCAACGCCCGCCTCGGGGGAAGGTTTCAACCAGCAAATCGGTCTCGCCGGGCAAATCCGAGCGCAGCGCTTGCATCTCCAGCCATTCGCGCACCGGGATTGGCAAATGCTCCCAATCCGCCCGGCGCTGCAATAAGGCGCGCACCCGGTCCGCTAGATGGGTTGATAGCGGCATGCGGCCGCCGACATAGGCCGGGATTTTCGGCTCGCCGACGCCGCCATCCACCGCGATCAGGCTGGTTTCACGCAAACCAACAAAGCTTAGCCGCCTTCCTGCGAATAGAAACGTGTCGCCGGGGCGCAGCATAGCGGCAAAATATTCCTCAACCTCACCCAACACCGGGCCGCGCTCATGTTTGAGGCGCAATTTCAGGGTCGGCGCTTCGACGATGGTGCCGAGATTCATTCTGAATTGGCGCACCAGTTTTTGGTTTCGCACATGCACGAGGCCCTCGGCGTCGCGGAATAATTTCCGGTAGCGCTCATAGACGGCGAGGGCGTAGCCGCCATCCTCGACATAGCGCAGTACATCCTCGAAATCGGTGCGCGGCAGATGCGCATAGGGGCTGGCGCGGGTGATTTCGGCATAAAGATCATCAGGGTGGAAGGGACCGGCGCAGGCGCAGCCCAGAATATGCTGGGCCAGCACATCGAGCGCGCCGGGGCGCGGCGGATCACCGTCCAGCTCGCCAGCCGCGACGCTGGCGATGGCCGCGACACATTCCAGCACTTCGAAGCGGTTGGCGGGGACCAGCAGGGCGTGGGAGGCTTCATCGAGCCGATGATTGGCGCGGCCCAAACGCTGCATCAGCCGCGACACGCCTTTCGGCGCCGCCACTTGGATGACTTGATCGACCGAGGCCCAATCGATTCCCAGATCGAGCGAGGACGTTGCCACCACGGCGCGCAACGCCCCTTGCGCCATCGCCGCCTCAACCCGGCGCCGCTGCTCGACCGCGAGGCTGCCATGATGCAGGGCAATCGGGATCGTCTCGTCATTATGCCGCCAGAGCGCCTCGAACATCAGCTCGGCCTGCGCCCTGGTATTGACGAACACAATGCTCATCCGCGCCGCTTTGATCCGTTCCAAAATCGCGCCCGCCGCCATCAGCCCCATATGGCCAGACCAGGGCATGCGCACCGGGGCGATCAGCATCTCGATGACCGGGGCGGACCCTGCTGCACCGATGATCAGCCGGGTTTTAGCCCCTTGGCCATCCGGGGAGATAAAGCGCTGGATCGCTTGCGGATGCGCGATGGTCGCTGAGAGCCCGATGCGCCGGGCCGCGGGTGCCAGGGTGCTGAGCCGGGCCAGGCAGAGCGCGAGTTGATCGCCGCGCTTGGTGCCGGCCAGCGCGTGAACCTCGTCAATCACGATCATGCGCAGCCCGGCGAAATAATCACCTGCATTGGGCGCATACACCAGGAGTGCTAGGCTTTCCGGCGTTGTCAGCAACAGATGCGGCGGACGCTCACGCTGGCGCGCCCGGCGATTGGCCGGGGTATCACCGCTGCGGGTCTCCACCCGGATGGGCAAGTTCATCTCCTCGATCGGCGCTTGCAAATTGCGGGCGATATCGGTGGCCAGCGCCTTGAGCGGGCTGATATAGAGCGTGTGCAAATGATCCGTCGGTGCCTCGGTCAGATCAATCAGGCTCGGCAAAAACCCGGCCAGGGTTTTGCCGCCGCCCGTGGGTGCGATCAGCAAGGCGTGGTGCTGATCGTGCGCGGCTTGCAGCACCGCAAGCTGATGCTCGCGCACATGCCAGCCGCGCGCGGCAAACCAATCGGCAAAGCGGGGTGGCAAAGCGGTCACCGCCGTAAGATGGCAGGCTTTGCGAAAGCTGCAATCCGACCCATCATAGCGAGATGGCGCCGCATCCTTCGACCTGGCTGCAACCCCGGCCTGAGGGGTTATTCTGCCTTCCCGGCGGATTTTTCATCGACCCGACCCGTGCCGTGGAGCGTGCGGTGATTACCCATGGCCATGCCGATCACGCACGCCCCGGCCATGCGCATGTGCTGGCCAGCACCGAGACACTCGCGATCATGCGGGTGCGCATGCCAGAGGGCAAGGCCGGCACCCAGCAACAAAGTGCGGCGCCCGGCGAGACCATTCGGGTGAATGATGTGATCATCCGCTTAGTGCCGGCGGGGCATGTTCTTGGTTCGTGCCAGATTGTGCTTGAGTATCGCGGGAGCCGCGCGGTGATTTCCGGTGACTATAAGCGCCAGCCGGACCCAACCTGCGCGCCGTTTGAGCCGATCAAATGCGATGTCTTTGTCACTGAAGCGACGTTCGGGCTGCCGATTTTCCATCACCCGGATGCCGGCCTGGAAATCGCCCGGCTGCTCGCATCGGTTTCGCTGTTTGAGCACCGCGCGCATCTGATTGGCGCTTATGGGCTGGGCAAAACCCAAAGGCTGATCGCGCTGTTGCGGCAGGCGGGCTATGACGCGCCGATTTTTCTGCATGGCGCTTTGGTGAAATTATGCGCGCTCTATGAAGAATTCGGCGTGGCGCTTGGTGATTTGCGCCAGGCCACCGTGGCGGATAAGGCGGCGTTGCGCGGTGCCATTGTGCTCGCGCCGCCATCCGCGATGGCAGATCGCTGGGCGCGGCGCCTGGATGATCCGGTGATTGCCGCTGCGTCAGGCTGGATGATGGTGCGTCAGCGTGCCAAAGCCAGCGGTGTCGAGTTGCCGTTGGTGATTTCCGATCATGCCGATTGGCAGGCGATTTTGCACAGCATCGCGCAGACCGAGGCTCCGGAAATTTGGGTCACGCATGGCGCGGAAGCGGCTTTGATCCATCAGCTTGGTCAGCTCGGTTTGCGTGGCCGCGCTTTGACGCTGATTGGCTATGGCGATGATGGCGAGGCCCCATGAAGGCGTTTACCACGCTGCTGGAGCGCTTGCTCTATACCACGGGGCGCAATGCGAAACTTCTGCTCCTGGCCGATTATTTCGCCCGGCGGCCCGATCCTGAGCGCGGCTTGGCACTGGCCGCGATTGCCGGGGCGTTAGATTTTCCGGGTGCGAAACCCGCAATCCTGCGGGCCTTGGTGGCAACCCGTGTTGATCCGGTATTATTCGAACTTTCCTATGATTTTGTCGGGGATCTCGCCGAGACTATGGCGTTGATTTGGCCCGCGCCGGTGCAGGGCGCGCCGCCTGAATTGGCGGAGATTGTCAGCGCGCTGCGCGCGACACCGAAGGGCGATATTCCGGCGTTGATCGGGAAATGGCTGGATTTTAGCGATGTTGCCACGCGCATTGCCTTGATTAAGCTGATCACCGGGGGTTTGCGCGTCGGCGCTTCGCTGCGATTGGCGAAATTGGCGCTGGCCCAGCAATTTTCGGTCGATGTCGATGCGATTGAAGAGATTTGGCACGGGCTTACCCCGCCTTATCAGCCGCTGTTCGACTGGCTGGAGCGGCGTGCGCCCCGGCCTGAGCCGGGGGCGACCCCGATGTTTCGCCCGCCGATGCTGGCGCATCCGCTGGAACCGAGCGATCAGGCGCGGCTGAATTGGGCCGATTACCGCGCCGAATGGAAATGGGATGGGATTCGCGTGCAGCTTGCCGCCACGCCGAGTGGGCGGCGGCTCTATTCGCGCGGGGCCGATGATATTTCCGCGAGCTTTCCCGAGATCATCGCTGCGATGGATTTTCACGCCGTGCTGGATGGTGAATTGCTGGTAATCCGCGATGGGGTGGTGGCGCCGTTCGCCGATTTGCAGCAGCGGCTCAACCGCAAGAGCATCTCCGCGCGCCACCGCGCCGCTTATCCGGTTGCGGTGCGGCTCTATGACATGTTGTTTGACGGTGCCGAGGATGTGCGTGAGCTCGCGTTTGATGGGCGCCGGGCGCGGCTTGAACGCTGGTATCAGGCGACCCAACCGGCCATGATGGATCTCTCGCCGCAAATCGCGTTTCGCACCGAGGCCGATTTGGTGGCGCTGCGCGATACCGCCCGGCGCGATGGGATTGAGGGGTTGATGCTCAAAGCGGGGGCCAGCCCTTATGTCGGTGGGCGACCGAAGGGCTTATGGTGGAAATGGAAACGCGACCCGCTCAGCCTTGATTGTGTGCTGATGTATGCGCAGCGCGGCCATGGCAAACGCAGCTCGTTTTATTCGGACTATACGTTCGGGGTTTGGACGGCGGATCGCCGGTTGGTGCCGGTGGGCAAGGCCTATTCCGGCTACACCGATGCCGAGCTCTCATTCCTTGATCGCTGGATTCGCGCCCATACGGTGGCAAGCTACGGGCCGGTGCGCGAGGTGGAACCGGGAATTGTGTTTGAAATTGGCTTCGATGCAGCGCAGCGATCGACCCGGCATAAATCGGGCATTGCGCTGCGTTTTCCCAGAATTTTGCGGCTGCGGCCCGATAAACCAGCGGCGGAGGCCGATACGTTGGAGGCCGCATTGGCGCTGCTGGATTGAGCCGCGCAGCGCATCGAGCATTTTCCGTTCGCCTCGGCCCCCCGACAATGCTCAAGCGCATTGTTTTGGCGCGCAATTTTTACCCGATCAGATGATTCTATCTGATTGGATGTTGCGTTAGCGGATGAGCCGCGCGAGGCGCACCGCCGTGTGTAGCCGTGAGGTCCACAGGCTTGGCATGATCAGCAAACAATCATCATGCGGTGTGCGAATTTCCCGCCCGCCATCATGGCCGATCAGCGTGCCGCGGCGGGCGATGATCTCGCCGCCCCGAAACCGGCGCACAAATTGAAACCGGTCCGTCATCGCGGTCACCAACTCGGTTACCTCGGCAAAGCGCGGCGGCGGACGATGCGCCAGCGTCGCATCACGCAGCCCGCTATGGCGCAGCACGGCGGCAATGGTTTCCTGCATTTGCGCGACCGTTGGTTCGTGCCAATGCTGCCCGGCTTCGACCAGCACGCAAGCCGCCTCGTTCATGGAATGGGTGAAACGCGGATAATCGATCAGGCGCCGCCCGCCAGCGTGGCCGGAATCCGCGACCACCAAATCCGGCGTGCCAAGCGCCAGCGCCAACGCCTTGCCGCGTGCGCCCGAGCCGCACAGCATCAGCGGTTCAGAGGGCCAAAGCATTGAATGGAGATCGAGCACCATGTCGGCACTCTCGATCACCGGGCGTATGGCCCGGGCGCGGTCCAACTCACGCGAGCGACGCGCGCCATCGAGCAAGGCTGGGCTCCAAACCCGGTTCATATCTTCATCAATGAAGCGCGAGGCGATAGGCCGAGCCGGATCGAACCGGTCATACGCGTCGAGATTGGCAAAGCCGATGGTCAATCGCCCGCGCAGCGGACGGATTTCGGCGCGTAGCATCGCTTCCAGGGCGATGGCGCCGGCGATTTCATTGCCATGGATCAGGGCAATCAGGGCAACATGCGGGCCGGGCTTTGGCGCATCGAAACTCCAAAATCCGTCCACGCCGCAATTGCCGACGCGCCAGGGCGTTAGATCCGGTGGCTGGAGTGTGACGGTGAAATGCGGGAGTGCTGGGGCTTCGAGCGTGGTATCCAGCAGATGATTGGATTGCGGATCGGCAGGCTGTTCAAGTGTCGCGTTGATCCATTCGGCGGTTGCCGAACCTGTTGGCGCCGCCGCCGAGGTAACCGTGGTCGGCGCGACCGCTTCTGAAAGCCCCTGGTCTCCATCAGCCATGGCGTTTACTTTAACGACAGATCGTGGCTTCGCAACTCTTGGTCGTGCGATTCTCTCACGGTGCGCTTCGGATAGGAGTAAAAATGGCCGACCGGCTCGGATTTCTGCACCGTATCTGGCGTTTGGTGCCGCCCACGCTGCGCCGTGCCGCGTTGGGCGTTGCCGTGCGGGCGGCGGCACCGCGCCCGGATCGCGTGCCGCCCACCGCAAGCTTGGGCGTGCAGATTGCCGGCGAAATGGGCCGCATTTCGGGCCTCGGTGAAGCGGCGCGGCTGCTCCATAGCGGGATTGCCGCGCTGCAGGCCGATGCGGGCACGATCGACCTTGCCATCGGCAAGCGCCCAATGCTGATACGCGAGATGCCGCGCTCCGCACTGATTTTGCACGTCAATGCGCCGTCGATTCCGCTCTTTCTTGCCCGTGCGCCACGCGATTTTTTACGCGAACGGCGGGTGATTGGGTTTTGGAATTGGGAAATCGAGACGGTTCCCGCCATTTGGCGCAAAAACGCCGATTTTGTTCATGAAGTTTGGACGCCGACCATGTTTACGGCGACCGCCCTTGAGCCGATCATGCCTGGGCGCGTTCGCGTTGTGCCTTATCCGCTCGCCGCTATTCTGCCGCCAGCCATGGCGGATCGCGAGGCGCTTGGTTTGCCCGCGCATGCGGTGATTGTTACCGTCATCGCTAATCTTGGGGCGAGTTTCGACCGTAAAAACCCGCTCGGCGCGATTGCCAGTTTTCGGGCGGCTTTTGGTGATCGGCCCGATCGCTTGTTGGTGCTTAAGCTTGCGGGGGCCAGCCTGTTTCCGCGCGATTTTGAGCGAATTCGCACCGCCATCGGCGCGAGTGCCAATATTCGCCTGATTGATGCCACGTGGAATTCGGCGCGGATGCGCACCTTGTTTGCCAGCACCGATATTTTACTGTCGCTGCATCGCGCCGAGGGATTTGGCATTGTGCCTGCCGAGGCGATGCTGCGCGGGATTGCGGTGATTGCTACCGGTTGGTCGGGGACGCTGCAATTCATGGACGCTCAAAGCGCCGCGCTGGTGCCGTATCGACTGGTGCCGGTTATTGAGCAGCGCGGTGATTATGCCGTGCCTGGCGCGCGCTGGGCGGAACCTGATCATGACGCCGCCGTGCAGTGGTTGCGTCGCTTGGCCGATGACCCGGTTGAACGCGCGTCCTTGGCCGCACGCGGGCAAGCCTATGCCAGCGCGGCTTTGACGCTCGATCCGCTGGCCAATGCGTTGCAATCCTGCGGTATCGCCCGCCTCGATTGACGAAACCCAAGCGCGCTCGCAAAACCCCCGGCATGGTTACCCCACCCCCATCGCTGCCACGCCCATCGACGCCGCTTCAGGCAACTCCGCCCCAGCCAGGCCCAACCACCATGGTGGACCCGGCCAAGCTAGCCTTGGTCTTCACCACTGATCTCGCCGGGTTGCGCGCCCAAGCGCAGGGTTTGGTGGAGGCCGCTGGTCTTCAGGCCGATTACCGGATCATGCGGCCGCGTGCGCCTTGGTCGTTGGTGTCCCCGAAACTCTGGCCCGGCGCGCGCCGTGTGGTGCCTGCCGCGTCCTTGGCGCCGCCCACCGGCGATGTGCTGATTGGCTGTGGCGGCGCGGCGGCGCGGTTGCTCGCCGAATTGCGGCGCCCGGAGCGCCCCGCCGTGATTATTCAGCACCCACGGCTGGACCCGGCGCGCTTTGACCTGATCATTATCGCCCCGCATGATCGCCTCGCTGGCCGGAATATTTTCATTGCGCGCACCGCTCTGCACCGCATCACCCCGCCCTTGCTGGCCGAGCACGCGGCGCGCTGGGCGCCAGTTTTTGCCGATCGGGCGCGCCCGCTGGTTGCCGTGCTGATCGGTGGCTCGAATGGTCGTTATAGTCTCAACGACGCGACGGCGCGCAGCTTGGCCGCTGACCTCGCGGCGATGATGCAACGCGATCATGTTGGCTTAGTGCTGACGCCATCGCGCCGCACCTCGGCCTCGGCGCGGGCGATTCTGACCGATGCCCTTGCCCCGTTGGGCGCTTATATTTGGGATATGCAGGGGGAAAATCCGTATTTCGGTATGCTCGCTCTGGCCGATGCGATTATCGTGACCGCCGATTCGGTCTCGATGGTGTCCGAAGCGGTCGCGACCCGTGCGCCGGTGCTGCTCGCGCGTTTGCCGGGTCGCTCAGCGCGGATCGGCGCTTTCATGGACGACATGGTGACGCGCGGGCGGGCGCGCTGGTTGGCCGGGCGGCTGGAAAGCTGGTCCACCGATCCGCTGAACGATACACCGGCGGCAGCCGAGGCGCTGCGCCACTGCTTGGGATGGTGATGCATGCTCGATATTGAAACATTCGATAATGTGCGCGGTGGCAACAGCGTCTATAAAGCGCTTGCCCATCCGCTCGCCGCTGAAAAATTATCCACGCTCGCTGAGCGGTTGCGCGGCGCGCGTGCGCTCGCTGTGTTTGACCCCGATGGTATTTTTGCACCGTTGCGCGCCCTGGCACCAGATTTTCCGGTGGCGGGATTATATGTCGATAATACGCTCGCCCTCGGCACGGAGCGGGCCGGATTTCGCGCCCAGCCGCTGACCGATTTGCCGCAGGCCGGCGCGGACATGGTGCTGATTGCTGCGTTTGATGCCCAACGTCTGGTATCGCGGCTGCGGGCGATTCTGCCGCATGATTGCACCATCATCAGCCTCGATGCGGTGCGCCTGCCCGATGGAATGTTGACCAATCACCGACGCTATCTCGACCCATTGAATTTTGCCACCAATTTCGTGCTGTTTCGCGATGATGATCATTTGGCAACCCGCCTGATCACCGCCAATTACTGGTCAGGTTACGGTGCGAGCGGGGTAAAACTGTGGCTCCGGCTCTATGATGGGCAGGGGATTGTCCGTGCTGAATTTGAGCAGAATGTGCCGCCGGGTGCGGGCAGCATCGTGATCGATAGCCGGGCGGTGCGTGCGGCGCACCAATTGGGCCCGTTCACCGGGCAATTATTCATCCACGCGATCGGCGTCGCGGGGCATGACGTGGTGAAATACGCGCTGGATATTTATGCGACCGATCAGAGTGGCAGCCTGTCTTGCACCCATGACGCCAATGCCTGGCCCTCCGAGCGCTTCGCCGGGTTGCCGGCACCTCGCGCTGATGAGCAGGTAATCCTGTGGGTGCAAAATAGCCACGCCGTGCGCATTCCCGCGGGCGCGATGAGCCTGGATCGGATGGGCGCGGAACAGCCGGTGCCGATTGCTGAGGCGATTGCGCCATTCGCGACCCGCGCCATTGACGTGGCGACCTTGCTGCCCGGCGTGAATTGGCCGGCGCAAATCGAGTTGCGCGCCGGGCGGCACCTGGTTCGCCCGCGCTATGAGGTGGTGCGCCATCAGCGCACGCGCATCGCTCATATCAATGTCGAACGCGCCGATTTGCGCCCTGACCCGGCGATCAAGACCTTGTCGCCGCTGCTCGGGCGCGGATTTTTGCTGCCATTTCCAATCCTGCCGCGGCGCGATTTTTCAACCATCGCGTTGCCGACACCGATGGCCCATCACCAGACCAATTTGCCGCTGCGCGTTGATATTTTTGCGCCGGACGGTGCCAAAATCACCGAGCATCATCTGGGTGTGCTCGCGCGCGATCATGCAATGGCGCTTGACCTCGATACAGTGTTGGCGCCGGACGCGTTGCCCAATGGCGGTCATGGCGAGCTGGTTTATGATTTTGCGGCGGGTGGCGACGCGGATGGCTGGCTGCACGGGTTATTCCGCTACGAACGGCGCGACCAGAGCCATGCGGCGGAAACTAGCTTTGGGGCGCATATTTTCAATACCATCATGACCTGGAAAAACGAGCCGCAATCGTATGCTGGCCCGCCGCCCGGCCTATCGACCCGGCTATTTCTCGATCTCGGCACGCCGGCGCAGGAAAGCTTTGCCGTGTTGATTTATCCGGCCTCGGCGCCCTGGCACGCGCAATCTGATACAACGCTGATATTGCATGATAAAACCGGTATCATTGTTGCTGAATCAAACCTGCATATCGCGTGTTCCGGCTCATGCTTGATCGCCCCGCACCAGATTTTCGCGCGGGATGCGCTCGACGCGGCGGCGGGTGGTTACGTGTTGATCCGCGATATGACCTGCCGGTTATTCGGCTATCACGGTAAAAGGCGGCACGATGGCGCGTTTTCGCTCGATCACATGTTTGGTTTTTGAGCAGCCGGATCAACACATCTTCATCCCGCCAATGCGCCGCCCCATATGGTGGTGTCGGGCGTCGGTTATCGCGTGTTTTGTCATGGTGTGTTCTGTCAGGGCGTCGGCGATTATAGCGTAAAGGAGACCCAGCATGCGGCTGCGACGGCTTATTCTCATCGGTATCGGCGTGATCGTCATACTGCCGGTTGCTGCGATCCTGATTGTCGTCGCGCGCTTCAATCCTAATCGCTACAAGCCGCAAATTATTGCCGCGATGGAGAAGGCAACACATCGTTCGGTGACGATCGCAGGGTCGCTGCATATGGGGGTCTCGTTGACCCCGACCATCAGGGCTTCGGCCATTACCATCGCCAATCCTGCGGGTTTTACCGATCCCACCTTGCTGAGCTTGCCGCGCTTGCAAGCGCGGCTCTCACTCCTGCCGCTGCTGCACGGCACGGTCGATATCGTGTCGCTTCGCCTGATCGACCCGGTGGTGACATTAGAGCGCAATCAGGCGGGTATCGGCGATTGGGTATTTGCGCCACCGCCGCCGGGTGGGGCGCGCACGGCGACAGGCACAGCGGATCACGCCGCTACCGCGCGCTTGATGAAGATTGGCCTGCAATCGGTCAGCATCACGAATGCGACCATCATCATTCAGCATCGTCCCGTCGCTTTGGGAACAACGACCCCAAAGGCGGTCGCGCCGGAAACTTTCAAGATCAGCAAATTCACCGGCCAAGCGGCTAGTCTGAATACGCCCTTGCACGTGACTATGATTGCGGCGTTGAACAGTCAAAATCTCACATTGGCAGGTCAGATCGGCCCACTGGCGCGCCTGTTGAACGCAGCGCCGGGCGGAGATGCGCGCCCGTGGCCGGTTGATCTGACCTTGTACGCGGCGGGCGGGCAGGTTTCGGTGCAGGGCAGCGTGACGCATCCGCTACATGGTGCCGGATTTTCATTGAAAATCAACGGCCTATTACCCAATCTTGCGGCGCTGAACGCGTATTGGCCCGGCGCCCACCTGCCACCCGCGCAAAATCTCAGCCTTGCGGCGACGATTGGGCTGAGCCAGCCGGGCGCACTGCCCAGCATTACCGATGCCCAACTCGCCATCGGTGCGTCTGATCTCACGACATGGCGGCCTGGGTTGCGCCTGACCTCCTTCACCGCATCGATGCTTTCGCTGGATCAACCGATGACCATTGGCCTCGCGGGCACCCAGGCCGGCCAGCCGGTGCAACTGAATGGCACGATTGGCCCGCTGGGTCCGGTTCTATCGGGCATGTTCGCCGGATCGCAGTCTCCAGGACAAAAGCGTGCCGCGCCGCTCAAGGTTGATCTGCACGCGACGATTGCCAATGCGACGGCGGCCATCCAAGGTGCGATTAGCCAGCCGCGCACCCTCGCCGGTGTGGATCTGGCGCTGCGCGTTCAAACACCCGATCTTGCGCAGCTTGGCACGCTGATTGGTGTTGGCTTGCCCAAATTGACCCATTTCGCTGCGGCGGCGACGTTGACCGACCCGAACCAGCAAGGGCTGCGCCACGCAATCGCGCTGGACCAGGTGGCGATCAGCGCCGATCAAGCCCAAATCGGGGGTGCAGCAACGATCGATTTCGGGGCGATTCCGGATATCCAGGCATTAATCAACGCACCTCGGATCAACCTCGCGGCCCTGCGCGCCGCTTGGCCGAAGCCAGCCCTGTCCGCCAAGAGCACGCCCGCCGCGCGCGAGCCGGCGCCGGGTGCGACGCCACCGGCCAGCGCGACCTTGATCCCCGACACGGCTTTGCCGTTCGGCCTGTTGCATCGGGCCAATTTTAATATTGAACTCTCGATTGGTCATTTGACCGATGGCAAGGCCGATTATCAGGCGATTGTGCTGCACGCGCTGCTCAATCAGGGACAGCTCACCATCCGCCCGCTCGACGCGCAGCTTCCCGGTGGTGCAGTTTCTGCGCAGCTCAGTGTCAATGCCAATGCCGCGCCGCCGCAGCTGGCGTTCAGCGCGCAAGCGCCGGCATTTCGTCTGCAATCCTTACTGGGCTTGCTCGGGGTGCCCGGTGCCGGTGGGAGTACCGGCACGGCGCAGCTTTACGCCACGCTGTCGGGCAGTGGCGAGACGGCGCATGGCATCGCGTCCCGGTTGAATGGGGCAATTGGGGTTTCGGCGGTCAATGGCAGCCTTGATGGCACGGCGCTGAGCCAAGCAGTGGCGCCGATGCTGGCAAGTGTTGGTCTATCCAACGCAATCACCCAGCCCGGCCCAGTGGCGCTGCGTTGTTTTGCGGCGCGGCTCAATGCACATCAGGGGATTGCGGGCCTCAGCGCATTCACGCTGGATTCGAGCCGGTTAGCCCTTACCGGCACAGGTAATCTTAACCTTGGATCAGAACAGCTTAATCTGGTGTTTCTGCCCACCGTGCGCGTCGGTGGCAATCCAGTTCCGGTGGCTGTTGGCCTGTCCGGCGCGTTTGCGCATCCGCATTTCGGTTTGGCGCCGCCCGGCGCTTATCGAGGGGCGGCGGTGGCGCTGGCGCAGCAATTCGGGGCCAATCAAGGGGGTTCAATCCTTGGCAATGTGACCCAAGCGCTCGGCCTCACCAGCCAACCAAACCCGCAAGGGTGCCGCGCGGCGCTGGCGCAGGCGCGGATGGGTCATCCGGGACCAGCGCCCGCAGCCGCTATTCCCGGCGCCCATCAGGCCGCACCGAATACCACGCCACGCCTCTTGCAAGGTCCGCAAAATCTGCTGAACTCGCTGCTGAAATAGGCAATAATGGTCAGGCGATGGGATAATGGGCGATGGGGATAATGGGCGATGGGGATAATGGGCGATGGGTGAGCATTGATGCGGCGCTTTTGGAGCGAAACGTCGGTTGCCGAGCAAGCCGGGTTGTTCACCATCTTGCTTGATGCCAAGACGCTGCGCCTGCCCAACGGACATCAGCTCGCTGTGCCGCAGCGTGGCTTGGCCGAGGCGATTGCGACGGAATGGCAGGTCGCTGCTTTGGGCGGCGAGATCGATGCGACCACGCTGCGCCTGACCAGCCTGACCGGGCAAACCCAATTGGTAATTGCCCCGGACCCACAAGCCCTCACCAGCGCGTTGCTCGCGCGGCTGCGCGGCGATTTGCTGGTCTATCGTGCTGATGATCCACCCGAACTCGCCGCCCTGCAGCAGCAGGCCTGGCAACCTTGGCTTGATTGGGCGGCCAATGATCTGGCGGCACCGCTGCGTGCGACGCATCAACTGATTGCCCATGATCCTGATCCCGCGACCTTGGCCAGCCTCGAGCGGGTGCTGGCTCGCTTTGATCCTTGGGCGCTTGCTGCGCTTGATCAACTGACCCGAAGCCTGAATTCCTTGATCCTGGCCCTCGCGGTGCTGCGCGCGGCGCTCAGCCCGCAGCAAGCCCATGAACTCGCCACGCTCGAGACGCGCTTTCAGGCCGAGAAATGGGGCGTTGATCCGGCGATTACCGCACGCGAGGCGGAAATCGCGGCTGATGTCGAGGCGGCTGCGTTATTTTTCCGGCTGACCCGGCCATGATTTGCAAGTTCCTGGTGATTGCCGGTCGTGTCCAGGGGGTCGGTTTTCGTGATTGGATCATCCGCCGCGCCCGTCGGCAGGGCATTGCCGGCTGGGTGCGTAACCGGCGTGACGGCACGCTCGAAGCCCTGATCGCCGGCGAGGCGGATGCGGTCGAGGAATTGCTGCGCGCCTGTCGCCGTGGCCCGCCCGGCGCTGAGGTTCGCGCAATTACCGAACATTTCGCCGATCCGCCTACCGAACCAGGCTTTACCAAGCGCACGACGGCTTAGATCAATATGGGTTTAGGTTGAATCGACAGATTCGAGCTAAGCCAATGAAATTGATCGCACTCTAGATCGACCTAATCGCGCTTTAACCGGGCAAACGGGTTTTCGCGGGCCGCACGCGCCGAATCGGGCAGCTCAGCATCGGGTTTGCGCGGATAGGGATCAAGCGCCAGGGCGAGCTGATCGGTCAGCAATGCCCCTAAATCGATGGTGGGGCCGCTGATCGGCACCCAATCGGGCTGGTCTGGGTCCAGCCAATCCTCTGGCTCCTCCAGGCTGGCATCGGCGAGAATGAGCGCGGCGCGCTCGGTAATCGCCTGTTCGACCGGCTCCAGCGTCACGATACAGCTCTGGGTTACCCGGGCGGACATGTCGAGCCGGGTTAAAATCTTGCCATCCGGCTGGGGCGTGAAGGCGAATCGTCCACTGAGTTTGGCGAGACCGACGAGGCCGAACGCGGCGACAATGGCAGCGCGCGCCTTGGCATCTGCGGTTACGGTGAGGGTCAATGGCCCGTCCAGCGCTTTGCGTTCGATCAAATGCGAGAACGGGCGATCAGTGTCTTGCGTCATGCATCCTATCTCCCCCATCTTGCGCGCCAAGGGAAGCTCCCGCATACGACGCAAAGACGGACCGGTTGCGCCTGCGCACTCCGCCCTGCGCAGACCGGTCATTGCTAGGGACGCGCCACGTAATGCCGAATTTTCTGCGCCTAATCTGCCGCACCACCGCCCCATTGCTGCTCATCACGGCCTTGTCGGGCTGCGCGATATTCGCCGCACAGCCGCATTATCGCGGCAATGCCGTATCGCAATCTGCGCTCAAGCAGTTGGTGCCGCATGTCGCGACCGAGGCCGATGCCCGTGCTTTGCTCGGCTCGCCCACATTGCGCGAGACGTTCAATGATCACGATTGGCTCTATGTCAGTCAGATCACCAAGCGCCGCATTGGGCGCACCCAAGGTGTGCTGCACCAGCATGTCGTGTCGCTGCATTTCAATGACCAGGGCGTGTTGCAGAGCATCAAGCAATATGATCGCAAGGCCAGCGTCAACGTGGCGATGGCGAGCGGTGCGACCAAGGCGCCCGGTGGCAGTGCATCGTTCTTTCAGGAACTGGTTGGCGGTGTTGGGTCCTATAATCCGCTCGGCGCTGGAGCCAGCAACAGCCTGGGCGGCGGGGTTAGCCCCGGCGCGGGCGGCGGCGGTGGTGGTGGTGGCGGGCTGTCAGGGTTCTGAGCCATGCGGCGCCGCGAATGGCTGATTAGCAGCGCGCTGTTTTGCTCAATGGCGGGGCTTGCCCGTGCGCAATCGGCCCTGGGCGTGCCGACCTTTGATATCGAAGCGCCGACGCTGGATGATTATCGGGCGCTGGGTTGGCAACGGCGCGTGCTGATCCGCTGGGGCGATCCGGTGGTGCCCAGCGCGCCCGCCTTTGACCCGGCGCAGATCAGCCCGAGTGCTGCGGCTCGGCAATTTGGCTGGGACGCGATGATTGCCGGGATTATCACTCCGCCACCGGCGGAGGATGGGGTGGATCGACTGATTCTGGTGGTCGCACATCCTGATGTCGAGGCGCGGATGGCGTTTGCGGATGAGCGCGATCATCCGCGGATTGCCGGGCTGATGCAGGGGCTATCGGTGCTGAACCTGTCTTATCGCGGCGGGCAATGGGTGACGGTGGATGGGGGCTATCAAGCGCGCCGGATCACCGATGGCACGCTTTGCCAAATCACCGGGCCGGCCGCTTCGGTGATTGGTCATGCGGTGCAGGGCGTGCTGGCGCCACAACTTGGCTGCGTGACGCCGTGGAACAGTATTTTGGTGCCCGAAGGCCATACCGCGCCTTGGCTGCGCCGACTTGCGCCGCGCGATCCAGCTTTTGCCAAGCCTGAGATCGGCTTTGGCTTCGGGTGGGTGGTTGAAATCGATGCGCTTCGGCCCCTGAGTTTTCCCAAGAAACGCACGGCTTTGGGCCGGTTTCCTCGCGCGGGATTAGCCTGTGCAACGGCTGCGGACGGCACGCCGGTTGTGTTCATGAGCGAGGCTGGGCTTGGCGGGCGATTGTTCCGCTACAAGGGTGCGCCACCCGTCGCCGCGCCTGCAAGCGCACCAACTCTTCCGGCCATCAGCCCGCCGCAAGCAGCCAGTCCGCTCGATAGCGGCACGCTCGCGGTCGCGGTGATCGAGGGCCACGATATTGTCTGGCATGATCTCGCTGCAGCGCCGACCAGCCTGACCGCGACCTTATCGGCGGCAGGGCAGGGGAGCCGGTTTGATGATCCAAAGGGGCTTGCGCTCGATCATAGCGGGCATCTTTATCTCGCTTGCGCGGGAAACCGGGCGCGCGGGATTGACCAAATCAACCCGCTTAATCCGCGCGCCGGCCATGATGGCGGCCATGTCATTCGCTTTGAACCGGCCAATAACGATCTGGGAAGCAAGCGGTTCAGCGGCGCGGTTGTGCTGCTTGGCGGTGATCCGCAAACCGATCCATCAGCGCGCTACGCGCCGGGTTCCACTGCCTTTTTGCGCAAACCCGTCACCCTGTCGATTGATCGCGATGGCGATGTGCTGATCGGCACCGATCAGGGCGGCGACAGCACCATCATCGCGGACGGGCTATACCGGCTTAGCCGCAGCGAGGCCGCGCCGGATGCGCTCTCACTGATCTATCGCGCGCCGATTGGCGCGGCGCTTGGCGGCAGCGCGCTCGACCCGATCAAAAATCAGATCTTCGCCGCCATTCGCCATCCAGGCGCCACGCCAGACGCAACTTTTTCCAACCCGGCCACACGCTGGCCGAGCCTGCAACCGCAAATGCCGCCGCAAACCACGATTATCGCTCTGGCGCGAACGGCCAACCAGTGATACTCGAGCCTCGAAACCGCATTTGCACCGAAATACGGATGGGTGGCCGAGCGGTTTAAGGCAGCGGTCTTGAAAACCGCCGTACGTGAAAGCGTACCGTGAGTTCGAATCTCACCCCATCCGCCACTTCAGTCCCTGAGTGGGCACTGAATTTACGCTATTTTTTCCGGTTAGCACCTGTAGCAGCCGAGACTTCGATCCCATGATCCGGACCTCGCCATCTGCGACCTCAACGCGCTGGGCGAGCGCGCGAAGATGGTCACGGCGATAACCACCCCCTTCAAGGCGGATATGCCGCCGCGCGGTTTCGGCTAACGTGCGCACCATCTGCGGGGTAACGGCATTTTTGCCGGAGTTTTCAAGCATGGCCTGGGCGCGCTCGGCATCGGCCTTCGCCTGATCGCGGATGGCCTTGAGGCCGTCGATACGGTCCTTGAGCGCCGGTTCGTTCAAGTCGGCGACGCCTGCCTCGATGGCGTCGTAGAGGCGCTTGAGGCGGGCTTCGGATTCCGCCGCACGCCGGTTCAGTTCGCCAATGTGCTCATGCTGGCGCTCGGATCGCTCCCGCCGCCGGTCGAGTACGGTGGCGAGTATCTTCTCCAGCCTCTCGGGCTGGAGAAGACGGTCTTCGAGATGGCTGGCGACAAGATCGTCCAGCTTGTCCATCGGCACCGCCATGCCTTCGCAGGCTGTCGGCCCTTGCCGGGCTTTCATCGAACAGGCGTAGTAACGATAGCGCCCGCCTTTGCCGGTGCGGATGGTCATGGCGCCACAGCACTTGGCGCAGTGGATCAGCCCGGTGAGCATTGTCGGCCCGCTGATGACGGCGGATGGCGTCACCGTGGGATGGCGGGCCTTGAGTAGCGCCTGCACCGCGTCGAAGGTCTCGCGGTTGATGAGCGGCGGGACGGGCACGACCACGATCTCGCTGAGGGGTTTCAGCTCTTTGGACTTGGCCCGCTTGTTGAACTCATGCTCGCCCATGTAGGTGCGGCGGGTCAGGATGCGATGGACTTGGCCGATGCCCCAACGGCCTCCGTCGCGCGTGAAGATACGGTTGCGGTTCAGGTGGCTGACGATGTTCTTGACGCCCATCTGGCCCTTGGCGCCGTCGCCGTGGAGCGCGAGCCGGTAGATCAGGCGCACCGTTTCGGCGTGGAGCGGGTCGATCTCCAGCTTCTTCTTGACCTTCGCGCCGCGTTGCTCGGCCGCGACGACACGGTAGCCGATGGGCGGCAGCGAACCGTTCCAAAAACCCTGCCGGGCGTTTTCCTTCAAGGCGCGGATGACATGCTTGGCGTTTTCCTTCGACTGGTATTCGTCGAACAGCGCCATGATCTGGCGCATCATGACGTGCATCGGATCGTCGCCCATTTCCTGGGTAATGGAGACGAGCTTCACCCCGTTCTTGGCGAGCTTCCTGACGTAGAACTCCAGCTCGAAGTGATCGCGGAAAAAGCGGCTGAACGAATGGACGATCACCACATCGAATGGCGCGGGCTTGGACGTGCCCGCCTCGATCATTCGCTGGAACTCGGGGCGACGGTCATTGGTCGCAGACGCGCCGGGCTCCACATAGGTCTCGACGAGCTGGTAGCCGCGTGAAACGCAATAGGCTTCGCCCTGGCGCTTCTGATCGGGGATGGAGACATCATGCTCGGCCTGCCGCGCCGTCGAGACGCGCAAGTAAAGGGCGGCCCGTAGCGGCACGGTCATGGTGTATATCTCCCTGTCACATCATCGGCACGACCCGAACAACTCATCGAAGATATCGCCGAACCACGCTTCGAACACGTCCACCTCTTCGTCCGTGACCGGGATATGCTCGGGCCAGTCGTCGGTGACGGTCCAGGTGGAGAGGTCATGCTTCGGCGGCCGGCCCAGAAACGGCCAGGGTTGGCCGAGCAACGCTTTAAGTTGCTCCGATGCGGTTGGGGTGCATTCTTTGCGAAGTCTTGCCATTGCGCCAGAATCGCCGAACCTGACGCGTGAAAGAATAGCCTTTTCTTACGCTGGAAGCACCCGCGCACCATGGCGCAAAAAGACTTGCGCGCGGCGGCGCAGGGCTGAAACGGCGTATGGGCGAAGGCGGTCGTCATGGCGATAACAATCTCAGCGCCGTCGCCACCGGCAGATAGAGGGTGCGTGGCTGCCGCACCAAGGGCGCGAAGCCGAATGCCAAATAGAAGGCCGCTGCTTGGTCGTCGATCGCGTCGGCAAAGATGGCGTGGGCGCCGATCGGGGCTGTGGCGACGGTCTTGATGGCGTCAAACAGCAGGGCTTCGCCAAGCCCCTGTCCGGCATAGTCGCTATGGCGGCCAAGCCAGCCGATCAGCACTGCCGGAACAGTCGGGTAGCGCGGCAGTTTCTTTGCCAGTGGCTCGGGAACCTCGGTCAACGGCACGTTGCTGGAGGACAGCGTGTAGAAGCCCGCCACCCGGTCCGTTGCAATCTCCCTCGCGACGAAACAGGTGGCGTATTTGCGCTTCACGTCCTGCGAGACGGTCTCGCGGAAATAGCTGTCGATCCGGTCGTTGCCGCAGGTGAAATCCGCCCGCTTGTGCGCCTTCGCCAGCGGCTCGATGGCGAAGCGGACACTCACCGGCGTTCGATCAGCTCGGCATGGCGCTTCGCGGCGCGGATCAGCCGCTCATTCGGCTTGGGCGGATTGATCAGCGCCTCGGCGAAGCGGATTTGATCCTCGCGCGCCAGGCGCATGATGTCGGCGTCCTCGACGACGCGCCTTGCGTCCTCGCCGGCGGTGGAGATGAGATAGCCTGTCAGGGTCATCCCGCGCAGACGGGCGGCGCGCTGCATCTGGTCGTAGACCTGGACCGGGACGCGCGCTTCCAACCGGGCGGTTTCGGCTTCAACTTGGGGCTTGGGCATGGGGGCCTCCTTTGGTCCCGTCATATACGGCATAATGCCGTATTGTTCAAGCTGAATCACATGCCTATCCCAATCTGTCGCTTGCGGCTGAAACTCCAATCGATGCCGCCGTCGTCGCGGCGGACGCCGCTGATGTGCTGGTTGAGGCGCTTCTCCAGGACCGGCTGCCACGGCACGAGTTGGAACCCAAGCCCGTTCTCGATCATGGCGAAGCGCCCACTGGCGAGGTTGGCGGCGCCCGCCAACCGCCCAGTCACGTACTCGCCCGGCCGGGACGAGGCATAGGTCAGCCCGCGCTCGGCGGCCATCTCTTTGCCCACGCGCTCGACCTCCTGACTCTCCAGCGCGGCGATCGTGCGCCGGGGGATGGAAATGAACCCGTCCTTCACGCTGGCATTGCCCATTTCGACGAGACGCGCGGCGCGCCGGTCGAGCGCGGCGTTCACCTCCCGGCCGAAGCCGGTTCCGGCAAGGGGCAGATGGTCTTTCGCAACCAACTCCCTGTCGAGCCAGGTCGCGCCGTCGCTGCCCACCTGCCGGTCGAGGTCGAGCGTGGACAATGTGCGGATGCCGAAATCCTTGGGCCGGCCGGGGGCGTCATAGGCGATGCCTCGCTCGGCGATGTCGCCCGGGATTTTCCAATGGTCGGCATCGATGCGCTCGACATGCCCGGCGCGGCGTAAGGCTTCCAGCCGGCGCACATGGGAGCGAATGAAGGCGTCGGGGTCGCCGTGGCGCTGCTCGATGATGTCCCGCGTCGCTTCCAGATGAAGGCTTGGCTGGTAGATGCCGCCATTGGCCTCCGCCATGATCTGGATGTTGACGTCCGCCGGCCGGGGCTCGGCCTTGGTCGGCGCCGGATCAAGCGTGACGATGTGGCCGCGTCTTATCTCGTCGAGTCGGCCGGCGTCCGCCATCTCGACATGATGAGTGCGCCCGTCCACGCCATCGATCACGAGGTGCAGCCGGTCGCCCATCTCGTCGCCGGCCAGACCCTTGGCTAGCACGCGGCCCACGATCGTTTCGGTGATCTGCTTGCCGTGCGCCACATATTGCGCGGGGGCGCGTTCGTCGGCGAGGCCGCGGTCTGCCAATGCTCGGTGCATGGTCTTAATGATGTCGCCGCGCTCGCCTAATTCGCGCAAGGTCGGCTCGGCCTGTGCTGAGATGGACCAGCGGCCAACCTCCACCTCGGTCGCCAGCCCCATGCTTTCCAATCTGTGGGCGCGGGAAATCAGCAGCGCCCGGTTCCTTCGCGCCGTCTCCAGCATGTCCCGCTCGGGGCGCAGATCGGCGAACGCGTGGCTCGCCTCTTGCTCGGCGATCAGCATGCGGTCCAGGCGGGTAAAGCGCTCGGCGTCCACCTCGCACTCAAGCTGGCGGCTGACCTCCTGCTCGGTCTGCCGGCCCAGCTCCAGCGTGACGATCTCGCTGGCCCGTTCGCGGATGCCGTGGGCGATGTAGTCGCCGGCGATGTTGAGTATCTTCCCGTCGTCGGTGACACCGCGCGCCAGGATGTGGGTGTGCGGGTGGCCGGTGTTGTGATGATCGACCGCGATCCAGTCGAGCCTGGTGCCGAGGCCAGCCTCCATCGTCTTCATCAGGTCGCGGGTGGTCTCGCGCAAGTCGGCCAGCTCCACGCCTTCCTCGGCGGAGACGATGAAGCGAAACTGGTGGCGGTCGTCTCGGCCCCGGTCGAGGAAGGTGCTGCCGTCCTCGACGTCGCGCTCGGCCGAATAGACCTGTCCCTTCTCGCCGTCGCGGTTGACACCATCGCGCTCCAAATAGCGCAAGTGGGCATCCACCGCCTTCGCGCTGACGAACGACCGTCCGCGCGCCGCGCCGCGCTGCGGGTTAAGCTTCACGATGCGCGCCTTCACCGTCACGCGGCGGGCGCGGGTCCGCACGCCGCTGGCGTCCCGGCTCCAGCCGCTCCGCCCCTTCAGCCCGGCGGCGGCCGTAGCGCCCCGGCCTCGCGCGTTGAACCGGCCGCTTCCCTTCCCGGCTGAACCCAGCCGATTGGGGTCGCCGCCGGCACGCCGGATGGCCTGATGCACCTCGGCCAGGAAGGTCTTCGGGCGCGGGCGGACGGTGCGCGTGGCGCGCCCGCCACCACGGTCGCGGACCCGACCGGGACGGATGCGGAAATGGTCTTCGTCGTTCGCCATGATGCGACGATTGGAAGATAAAACGGCCGACACAAGGTCGAAAATGACGGCGTAGGGCCGTGGCGTAGAAATACTTGCTGTAGAGTAAAAGCGGCGGAACGGCGCACGACGCACATTGGCGGTGCCACCCAAAATACCATTGAAAACATTGCGGAAATCGACTTCTCCGACGCCGCCGCACCTCGCACCTTCAGCGGCAAGCCGCCAAAAAACAATGTGCAGACAAACACTTAGGAACGAAGTTCCGGCAGCGAGGCAACTTGCTTTATCTTGCCGTCATCTTCTCTTTGGCTGTCCGATCTGTGGTGCAACCTTCAACGCGAAGTCCTAAGCGCGAATCAGCCAGTGAGAAATAATGCAGAAACACGACCTTGGACCTGCCAGGAATTTACCTCACCGGTGCTTTCACGGTGTTGCCAATTTGACGACGATGCGTGGATGATCTGCCGATCACACGGTACTCGCCGCGCCGATTACGGCGATATATAAACGCGAGCGAGCGCGTATAACGTGAACACTTGACGACAATGGGGTGCAGGATTGGATGCGAGATCAGTATGCCGGTGATGTCAGCGACGTTCTCAAATTCGCCTTCCTGCGCGCCCTCGCCGGCAAGGACAGAACGCTTGGCATCGCATGGTATTACGCACCCGGTGATGATGGACGGTCGGACGGTCGGCATCTTGAATGGCGCGACGAGACGGCATGGCGCGTGCTTGATGAAGAACTACACACCGGTCTTGCTGCCTTGCAGGAACGCAGCGTTGCCGCACTTGAACGGGCGATGTTCTGGCCGAAAGCCGTGCTGTTTCATCGCGAGCCTATTCCGCCCCGCGCCGGACGCAGTGCGTGGGGAATACGCAAGCGAAGCGCGCTCGACAGCGCGGATATCGTGTTTCTCGATCCGGACAACGGCATCGGCGAGGAAACTGAGAAACACGCAACCTTTTCGAAAATCAGGCTTCTGCGCAAACCGGGACGCGCCATCGTATTCATCACCTTTCCGGGCCGAAGCATGAAGCACGACGCCCTTCTGCGACGGTTACATGAACGGCTGGCCGTTGAAACGGACGCCGAGAACATCATCACGCTACGGACCAATGTCTCCGTACCTGCTGCCGAACGACCGCGTTCATATGTGCAGCGCCAGCGATGGTTTACGGTCATCGATCCGGACGCCGAGCTGATCGCCAGGGCGCGCGCGTTCGCCAGCAATCTCACATCCATTCCGCGTGTCCGGGCAGTGTTGGACGGTATCGCATGAGCTTTCGGGGGACCCAGAATCCATGAGTGCATCAATCTTAGACCCGCAGCTTTTGAGCGAACTGAAGGCTGCGTTTGACCGTGGATTGGCATCCGGAGAACTGATGACGCCCACGCAGATCAAGCAGCAAACCACGCTGTTCCGTGATCGCTTCGGACCTGCGGTGCTACGAGGCTTGGACGGCGAGGCGCTATTGCGGCTGATGCACGGGCGCGAAAGCAGCGAGTCCAGGTGCCTTGCATATTGGCTGGAGTTCAAGAACGACGACGAGTTCACTGGCAACCGGTTCGGGGGAATTGGTGGCGGTTCTGCCCTGAAGTTTGGCATCTTCCAGCGCCAAAGCGATGGCGCCTGGATGACCGGGTCACCGCAGACGCAGCAAGCTCTGTCTCTCGAAGATGCCATCGCGATTGCGCGAACGCAGCGTGACGAGCTGCTAGCCGGTGCCGATGTGCTGACATCGCTAGATGCCGGTGACACGTCGGATAGGTCATACGCCCAGCTTCAGACCGCCATGGAGAAAGCGGCGCCAAAACTGTCCGGGGACGGCTGGGCTCACAAGTACTGGTTCCTGATTAGTCCCGACCGGCTCGATGACTATCACAGTCCGCGTTATCAGCGATTCCACCTGTTCAAGCTGTTGCAGATGCCGCCCGATAAGGTCGGCATCTTGGATGGCAGCGCACCGCGTTTCATCTGCGCTGGCCGATTCATTGGTGCTGCGCGCGAGCTTGGAGTCCCGGTTACGACACTGAACACGATCCTGAATCGGCGTGACGGTGCAATCCATCGCTATTGGCGCATAGGCACCACTGAAGGGGACACGGGAGAAAGCCATTGGACCGAGATGCGTGACGGAGGCTTCGTTTCCATCGGTTGGTCGGAACAGGTTCCAGACCTGACTAAAGTCATCGGCCAGGAGAAAGGCGCTGCGAAGAATCAGATACGGGAGTGGCTTCTCCCCGGGTATCCGGATAGCGCTAGCGTGGCATCGCGCAAGGCAGGCGAGATCCTGAATTTCGCGTCGGAAATCGCTGAGAAGGATTTGGTGCTCGCCTGCAAGGGGCAGACCGTTCTCGCAGTGGGGCGTGTGAGAGGGCCTTACGAATACTGGCTTTGCTACTGAATATTGGCCCAGCAGTGATGGCGAATTTTGGCCCACCTCCATCGATAGACCTAGGGTCTCCTCGGCACGATCGAGGAGCCAAACATGGACTGGAAGACCAAAGTGGAATTATTCGAGCAGCTTCGTCGGGAGCATGAGTTTGGGATCGGCACGGTAGCCGGTGTTGCGGCAAAATTTGGGGTTCATCGGCGGATGGTTCGCCAGGCGCTGGCGGGTGCGGTGCCGCCTGTGCATCAGTATCCGGTGCGGGTGAGGCCGAAGCTGGATGCCGTGGTGGCGTTCATCGACGGTGTTTTGGAGGCGGATCAGCGGGCACCGCGCAAGCAGCGGCATACGGCGCGGCGGATTTACCGGCGGATCCTGACCGAGTTTCCCGGCGTATCGGTTGCGGAATCGACGGTGCGCAACCACGTGCGCGAGCGCAAGCACCAGATTGGGCTGATCCGGCGCGAGACCTTCGTGCCGCAGAGCTACGCGCTGGGCCAGGAGGCGCAGGTCGATTGGTATGAAGCCTGGGTCGATTTTGAGGGTGAGCGCACCAAGGTTCAGGTCTTCGCGATGCGCTCGATGGCGAGTGGGGCGGCGTTTCATCGGGCGTATCTCAGCGCGACGCAGCAGGCGTTTCTCGAAGCGCATGAGATGGCGTTCGCGTATTTCGGCGGGGTCTTCCGCCTGCTGCGGTATGACAATCTGGCGAGTGCGGTGCGCAAGATCCTGCGCGGCCATCGGCGCGAGGAGACGGTGCGGTTCGTGGCGTTCCGCTCGCATTGGCGGTTCAGCGCTGAATTCTGCAATCCGGCTCAGGGTCATGAGAAGGGCGGCGTCGAGGGTGAAGGCGGATATTTCCGGCGCAATCATCTGGTGCCGGTCCCCGCCATGGCCGATCTCGATGCGCTGAACGCCAGTCTGCTCGCCGACTGCCGGGTTGATGAAGCGCGCGTTCTGGCCGGGCGGATCGACACGGTGGGCACCACGATGAATGTGGAGCGCGACCATCTGCTGCCATGCGCGATCGAGGGGTTCGACATCGCAGAGATTGCCTTCCCGCTGGTCGACAAGCACGGCTGTGTCACGTTGAAGACAAATTTCTACTCGGTGCCGGTGAAGGTCGGCACACGGGTGGAGGCGCGGATCCGGCCGCTGCATGTCGAGATCTGGCACGCCGGCAAGCAGATTGCCCGCCACGAGCGTTGCCATCGGCGGTGCCAGCATGTGCTTGATCTCGAGCACTATCTCGAGGTGTTGAACCACAAGCCAGGCGCGTTCGCGGGCTCCAAGCCGTTGGCGCAATGGCGCGCAGCGGGGCGCTGGCCCGACAGCTACGACGTATTATGGGCTCGGTTGCGGGCACGCCACGGCAAGGAGAAGGGCACGCACGCGATGATCACCGTGCTGCTGCTCGGCCAGGAATTCGGCCATGATCGGCTGTGCACGGCGATCGCTACCACCGTCTCGCTCGGGGCCTGCGACGTAGGGGCGGTGCGTTACCTGCTGACGGAGGCGCGATTGAACAAGCCCAGAGCAGCGCCGATCGATGTCGGCGAACTGGCCCGTTACGACCGGCCGATGCCGAGCGTCGCCGATTATGACACGCTGCTCACAGCCCCCTGCCAGGGGCACGCGTGATGGGCGACATGCAGGACCAGGCGATCCGCCAGCAGTGCAAGGCGCTGCGGATGCCGACCATCGGCAGCCAGTTCGCACGCTTGGCCGAGGCGGCGATCTGCGAGACGCAATCGCATGTCGGGTATCTCGAAGCCCTTCTGGCGGCTGAGATGGAGGAGCGCGAAAGTCATACGATCGCGCGGCTGCTGAAGGAAGCAAGGCTGCCCAGAATGAAGACCCTGGAAGGGTTCGAGTTCGACCGCTCTGGCGTCTCAGCGGCGCACCTGCGGGATCTGGCCGCGGGCGATTACGTGACCAAGGCGGAGCCGATCCTACTGGTCGGCGAAGCGGGCACCGGGAAGACGCATCTGGCGACGGGGTTATGCGTGGCCGCCTGCCGTCAGCGCCGGCGAGTGCGGTTCACCACGGCGACGGCGATGATCAACGAACTGGCCGAGGCGGCGCATACCAACCAGCTCAGCCGCGCGCTCGGCCGTTGGGAACGGCTCGACCTGATCTGCATCGATGAGCTCGGCTACGTGCCGCTGGCCGAGACCGCGTGCGAGTTGATGTTCCAGGTCATCGCCGACCGTGCGGAAAAGGCGGCGGTGATTGTCACCACCAACCTGCCGTTCTCCGAATGGTCGCAGGTCATTCCCAATCCGCGCCTGTGCAAGGCGCTGATCGACCGCCTGACCGACCGTGCCCACATCATCACAACCGGCACGGACTCCTACCGCTTCCGCCGCACCACGGCACAACGGACGGTCAGCAAAACATAAACAGGAAGGAGAAAAACACCCGCTGACAGGCATTGCCGCCCCGCGGGGCGGCAATGCCTGTCCACCCCCCGGAGGTGGGCCAATATTCATCAGCACAAGTGGGCCAGAATCCATTGTCACAGCCAGAATACGATCAAAACCTTGGTTTCCCGCACAAGCGGCCGGTGGAGTGGCTGCTGCTCGATTCGTGGCGATTGCCAGATCAGGAAGGGCTGCTCACCACGGTCTACGAACTCGGGAGGAGCGCAGCCAACCTCCTTGAGCTTGAGCAGCGGCTGTACCGGAGAGACCCCGCTGCGATGCCCGTCCTGCGCTCGGTGACGGCGGAAACCAACCATGTGCGCGCCACTCTGGCACCGCTCGATCAATTCTCCGCAAGGGTCGAGGCAATTCTGCGACGCAAAGGCCAGGTAGTATTTTATGGCCCACCGGGCACCGGCAAGACCTACCGTGCGCTGGCTGTGGCCAATGAACTTGCGGCGCGCCATGCATTCCAGAAGAGCCTTGCCGATCTCACCCAGCCGGAGCGAACGACAGTCGCGGGTGGTGACGGCCTAGTACGCATCTGCACCTTTCACCCTGGTTGGGGTTACGAAGACTTCATTGAAGGATTGCGGCCTGCGACTATTAACGGCCAAATGGTTTTTGAGCCTCGCGATGGCATCTTCAAGCGTCTTTGCCTCGACGCCGCCAAGCAGGCTAACAGGCAATTTTTCCTGGTTTTGGACGAGATCAATCGCGGTGACCTGCCACGCATCTTCGGCGAACTGATTACAACGATAGAGTACGACAAGCGGGACAGGCAAATTAAGCTACCGATTACTGGATCGTCTTTCGCCATACCGCGCAACGTCTTCCTGATCGGCACGATGAACACCGCTGATCGTTCGATTTCTCTGATGGATACCGCGCTTCGGCGACGCTTTGGATTCGTCGAATTGATGCCGGATAGCGCCTTGTTGGCGGGACGAAAGGCAGGCGGGCTGCTGCTTGGGGCTTGGCTGGATGCATTAAACGCGCGCTTGCGTCGCCACCTCAAGCGCGACGCTCGCAATCTACAGATAGGGCACGCTTACTTGATGCCGCCTCAGCCGATCACGTCTGTGGCAGAGTTCGCCCGCGTCCTGCGCGATGACATTATCCCTTTGCTCGAAGAATATTGTTACGACGATTTTGCCACCCTCAGAGACATCCTCGGGGGTGAGCTGGTCGACGTAGAAGCTGGGCGCATTCGCGAAGAGATGTTCGGTGTAAACCGGGAAGGCGATCTAATCCAAGCCGTGTCATTCGAAGAAATGCAGCCACTTGTCCTTGACCAGGAGCCAACAGAGAGCTCGCTAATCAGCGAGGCTTCTGATCTCCCTGCTGATGACGGCGAGGGCCAGGATGACTCCGAAACTGCGGCCTGACGACACGCCTCGATTCGTCGTCGAGCTGACTGAATGGGAACAGATCGGCCCCGCACAGGACCCGCGCCTGAAGGGGTGTTCGTTGGCAGGCGATCCTCAATCCCGCCGACTGACCGAGACATTGCGGGGGAAGTTGGACATTCGCGAAGGGTATGAAGGTCTGGAGATCACGAGCACGTCGTACGTCGGACGTGTCGACATAGGGCCGGTGCGCATCGCGATCACGCCGAAGCTGCCGGCAATGCCGCTCGCCCGATTGTTGAGTTATGCGTACGGGTTGCGCCATCTCGCGGTAATCGAGGAAACGCACGCCCCAACCACCCGCTATGGTTTGCATGATCTACTAATTGCATTACTCGCGGCAGAGGTAGAGGAGCTACTGCATCGTGGTCTGGCGCGTCGCTATGTCCCGCTATCGGAAAAATTGGAGAGCCCGCGGGGCCGCCTCCTAATTGATCAGGTGATCCGACAGGGCGGTGTACAAGAGGCGCGGCTTCCCTGCCGGCACTTCGAGCGCCGGGCCGATTGGCATCTGAATCGAGTATTGCGCGCGGGCCTAGAGGCCGCAGCGCGGATGGCTGAGGATCGTGATCTCCGGCGCCACACGCATCAGCTTTCGACGAGGTTTGGCGATGTCGAGCGTTTGGCGCGACTCGATATTGGCGATATTGACCGAGCCGAGCGTGAGCTAACTCGCCTGACAGGCGCCAATAAGCCGGCGTTGACGATCATCCGGCTATTACAGGACACGCTCGGGTTAGCATTCGAAACTGCGCAACCGTCCAGTCGAATGCCAGGGTTCCTATTCGACATGAACATGTTCTTTCAGCGTCTTCTCTCGCAGTTTCTGCACGACAACCTTACGAGCACACGCATTGCGGACGAGGTGCCAATCCGCAACCTGTTTGCCTACGCGCTCGATGGGAACCCCAGACGGCGTAGCGCACCGGCCCCACGGCCGGACTACGCCCTTTTCCGGGGCAATACGCTGTATGCATTCCTCGACGCAAAGTACCGCGATATTTGGGAACGGGGTCTCCCGGCTGAATGGCTCTACCAACTTTCTCTTTACGCACTTGCCTCGCCGACCCAGGTGAGCGTACTACTTTATGCCTCGATGGCTGCTGACGCGTGCGACGAGCGGGTCGAAATCCGCCAGCCAGTAATGTGGTCCGATAAAGGGCCGGCTTCGGTCATCCTTCGCCCGGTGCCACTGCCCTACCTCGCGGAAATTCTCGCACCTAATCGATTTGCGGCTTTGGCCGGCAAGCGGCGGGAATTCGCAAACCAGTTCGTCGTTCCTCAAATCCGCAAGCCCGACCTGATGGCCGCCTGTTGATCCCGCATCTACTCGTCTGGCCTTTCATAGGGCTATGGCGTAGATGTAGTGATCATTGCTATCGGTCGTGGCCCGCCATTTTACGCCGATTTTGCGCCTCGCACGCTGGATCAAGCGAACAATGCTGATGTCCTGGCGGCGCGGGGGTAACGTGCGAAAATCATTTGCGTGTCGATGCATCGGCGACTAACCGAGGCCCAGCGTGCGGAATAGCCTCATTTTCGATGCGTCAACCATCAGCGCAAAAACTAAGGCCGCGCCTAGCACGCTGAGCACCAGGGTGATTGGCAAGCGCGTCATGGCGAAGCCGGTTGTTGCCATGATGATCGCCATGAGGACCGCTGCTACGCTTGAGGTAACAAGCCAGAGGCTTGGGGCTGCGCGCCAGAACCGCTCGCGCCCACGGATTGCGTAAATCAAGCTTTGACTGCCAAACATCAAGGCCAGGAAAGCGAGACTACGCAATGCCCCGGGCGCTAAATGCAGCCACATCGTCCCGACCAGCAAAAGCGCCGTGTAAAAGCCGAGCAAGCCAAGACCTAAGATAACCCCTGCCTTGGTGAGTGCGCCGATGCGCCAGAGATTTGGCATCGGCGAGGGATGGACATGATCGGTTGCAAGCGACATCGATAAAAAATCACCCGCCACCAGAAAAATCACAATCAGCAGCGGTGTTAATATGGCATGGCCAGTCACGATCAGCCCAATCGCGAGAAATAACACCGTCGCTAATTTCCGAATGATGGTGTTCAGCGTGTATGTTTGAATCCGTTGAAAGGTAATCCGTCCCTCTTTCACCGCCGCGACGATGCCTTCTAAGCCGGCATTGGTGAGCACCATGCCGGCTGACGATTTTGCGACATCCGTTGCACTCGCCACGGCAATGCCCATCTGCGCTTGGCGCAAAGCGGGCGCATCATTAGCGCCGTCGCCACACATGCCGACAATATGGCCGCCTTGTTGAAATGATTTTACCAGCTGATATTTGTCTTCCGGCAAAACACCATCAAAAACTGCAAAGCGATCAGGCTGGACGTGATCGGGGATTGCATCGCGTTCGCAAACCAACCCGTCCAACCCAACTAATTTTGCGACAATCGCTGCGGTTGCGGGTGCATCCCCCGTTACCATCACCGTGCGGATGCCCAGTGATTTCAACTCGGCAATCAGCGGCGCGGAATCGGCACGCGGCGGATCACTCAGCGCAATCAGCCCTACCAAGCTCAGCGCACCTTCCGGTCCCATCGCGACCGCTAGAACACGAAAGCCTTGGGCCAGTAAGGCATCCGACGCTGGCCCGGCTGCTGGGTCTGGCGCGGCGAGGGCACGCACCACGGCATAAGCCCCTTTCACCACGCGCGTGACGGACCCATTGGCCGACACCACCAAAGCGGCAGACATCTTGGTGGCTGGATCGAACGGTACAAATTGCGTCAGTCGGGGCGCGTCATGGATCATAGGCGCCGATGCGGCTGCCCGAATGGCGCCATCCACCGGGTCTTGCCCACCTTCGGAACTAGCCAAGGCCGCCAGCATCAAGACCTGCGGCGCGTCATACCCCGCCATGGGTATGACGTTAGTCACGCTGAGTTCATTGCGTGTGAGTGTTCCAGTTTTGTCGGCGCAAAGCACATCGATACTTGCCGCCTCATCCACCGCTGAAAGCCGCGTTGGCAGAACATTGCGCTTGGCTAACGCGCGCGCGCCAATTGCTGCGGCTAGCGTAAAGGTTGCTGGTAGCGCCACCGGGATTGATGCCAAAATTGCGGTGAGCACCAGCATGGTGATTTTGGCAATCGGCATGTGCAGCCAAGCCGCGTATGAAATCAAAAATAATGTGACCAACCCGTTGAACACCGCAAGATTGCGCACCACAAGCAGCACAGCATTTTGCTGTGAACTAACAACGTGTGCGGTGCGCACCAGCTCCGCTGTGCGGCCAAATTTGGTGCGCGCCCCGGTCGCGGTTACCTCAGCCACTGCCTCGCCACGGCGCACCAGCGCGCCGGCAAAGGTTTTTGCTCCCGCGCTCGCTTCAATGGGCACAGATTCGCCGGTCAACATCGATTGATCCAGCAGCACCTCACCGCTCACGAGCGTAACATCAGCCGCCACCACACCGCCGAGCGATAGCTTGATCATGTCGCCCGGCACTAAATCAGCGGCCGGGAGCGATTGCCAGGTCCCATCGCGCCGCACCGATGCAGTTAATGCCAAGCGTGATTTCAATGCGGCGAGCGTCGCTTGTGCGCGCCCTTCCTGCGCCAGCCCGAGCATGGCGTTGAACAGGAGTAAGCCAGCAATGACCGCCGCCTCGATGCGATCGCCCAGGGCGATTTGTAAAATCACCGCAGCTTCTAACATCCAGGGTACCGGCGCCCAAAATTTACCGATAAGCCGTGTGCCCAGGCGTTCGGCGGTGTCCGGCATGGCGTTGGCGCCGAATTTGCGCAGCAAGGCTTGCGCCTCAGCCGTGCTCAGGCCGTCTTTGATCGGAGGCGTTGGTTGTGTTGTGGGGGGCAGGGCAGGGGGCTTCATCTACTATCCTCAACGCGTGAGCCGATCATTCGGCTTAGATCACGGCGATGATGGCGTCCGTTAAGCCACCTTGGAGGGCGGTGCGTTGATCTAGGTCAATCCACCCAAGCGCGCCGATCCTTACCGCGCTATTGTTTCAGCCTGACGGAGGCTTTGCCAAATACGCTGCGGGGTGCAGGGCAGAGCGGGCAACGCTGCCCCCGCTTGTGCCAGCGCATCGGCGATTGCGTTGGTTGCCGCCGCCAGCGCGCCGGTGGTGCCGGCCTCGCCCAAGCCTTTGACCCCAAGCGGGTTATGCGGCGACAAGGTTGGCCGTTCTGCCGTCATAAAAAACGGCATGTCGGCGGCCCGTGGCATCGGATAATCCATGAAACTGCCGCTCAACACTTGGCCCGCCTCATCATAGATCATCGCCTCGCCAAACACTTCGCCCAAGCCTTGTGCGATGCCGCCATGGATCTGACCCTCCGCCGCCATCGGGTTCAGCACCAGCCCGGCATCATCAACCGCGACATAGCGCACCAAAGTTGCAACGCCAGTCTGTGGGTCAATTTCAACCTCCGCCACATGGCAGCCAGATGGAAAGCTGGCCGACAAGGGCATGGCACCCACCGCGATCAATGGCGCGTCAGCCGCCTCGATGGCATCGGCCAGCCACAACACCAACGATCCATCCTGACGGCAAATTGCGCCGTCGGCCAAGATCAACTCATCCGGCGCCGCATTGGCCCGCAACCCGGCTAGGGCCAAGAGCCGCGTGCGTAATTGATCACCCGCATTGGCAACCGCACTGCCCGCACTCAAGGTCGAGCGTGACGCAATCGAGCCGGCGCCTTGCAATGTCGAATCGGCTGGACTGGCCACCAATTCAATATCCGCCGGATCAAGACCCAGGCGCGGCGCCAGAATGAAAGCGTAGGTCTCGGCCTGGCTCTGCCCGCTACCCCCGGTCACGGTTTCAATCCGCGCCCGCACCTGTCCGTTCACCAAATGCAGTGTCACCCGCGCCTCGTCGCGCGCTGCGGCGCCACCACCGGCGATTTCGGTGAAGAGCGCAACGCCGCGACCGAGCAACCGCCCGCGCGCCCGCGCCGCATCCCGCCGGGCGGCAAAATTTTCCCAATCAGCCGCGTGCTGCGCCGCCTCGACTAGCTGCGGGTAGTCGGCATTGTCATAGGTAACACCCAGCGCTGTTTGATAGGGAAACGCGGCATGGGCAATGGCATTTCGTGCGCGCAATGCCAGCGGATCATCGCCCCGTGCGGATGCGGCGCAATCCACCAGCCGCTCGATGAGCAGCGCCATGTCCGGCCGGCCCGCGCCGCGATACGGCCCAATCGGTCCGGTATGGGTGAAATATTGCCGGAACTCGACGGCGATGGCTGGAATATCATAGGTTCCGCCACTGGTCATCAGCGGATTATGCACATTCACAAACGCGCCCACCGTGGTGATATAGGCCCCCAAATCGGTCTCATAACGCAGGTCCAGCGCGGTAAATTTGCCGGTTTTATCCAGCGCCAAACGTCCCGTTAGGCGCGTGCTGCGGCCATAATAATCAGTGAGAAACGCTTCGCTGCGGCTCGCGACCCAACGAACCGGTCGCCCGGTCAAGCGCGCTGCCAGCAACAAGGCAGCGTGCTCCGGATAGGCCGGGCTGCGCGCGCCAAAGCCACCGCCAACATCGGGCAGTTCGATGTGAATTTTCGCCTCTGCCACATTCAAGATTGCGGCGAGATCCGCGCGGATTTCGTTGATCCCCTGGTGCGGCGTGATCAAATGATAGATCCCCGCCGCTTGATCGTAACGGGCGAGCGCGCCGCGCAGCTCCATTGTGGTTGGCGCGAGGCGGGGCAGTTCGAATTGGGTGCTGACGATCTGGTCTGCTTGCGCAAAGGCTGCGTGCACCGCCTCGGCATCACCCGCGTGATGGACAAAAGCGAGATTATCCGGTGCGACTTCATGCACAATCGCCTGTGCTTGTGATGATGCCTCAAGGCCAATCACCGTGGGCAACTCACGATAATCGACCATGATCGCTTCAATCGCATCCAGCGCCATGGCCGGCGTTTCCGCGATGACGCACGCCACCGCCTCGCCCACATGCCGCACGCGATCCTGCGCGAGCACGGGGCGGAATGGCACAATCATCGGATTTGGACCACCCGCGCCATAGCGCATCAACGCGCGGAAATTGCCAAATCCCGCCGCTGCGCAATCGGCACCGGTGAGCACCGCCACCACCCCCGGCATGGCCTGCGCTGCTGTAGCATCAAGCCTGATAATTTCGGCATGGCCATAAGGCGAGCGCAAAAACGCGGCACTGAGTGCGCCCGGTGCGGCAATATCGGCGAGATAACGCCCGGCGCCGGTGACCCAGCGTGTGCGGTCTTGGTCCGATTGCGTGGGGCGAGCGCGTGAGGTGTGAGCATCCATATCAGGAAATGGCCTCCAGCCGGCGTTGGCGCGTTTCCACACCCAGCAGCAATACCGCAACAATCAAGAGAACCAACAAGCCGATCATCATCGCCAAAACCCCCTTCACCCCGTCAGCCTTGAACAGCGACACCACCATGAATGGCGTGATAATGGTCGCGCCACGGCCAAACATATTACATAAACCCGAGGCGCGCAGCCGAATTTCGGTTGGAAACAGCTCGGGGATATAAATGGCGAACAGCATCGCCACCAGCACGTAAATGGGTACGGTCAAGGCAAACCCAAAGACCGGCAACAAAGCCGGATCGCGGACAAAAGGGTAGATCGCGCCGAATAGGATCGCGAAACACGAAGCGGTGACGATGCTCGGCTTGCGCCCCCAACGATCAGCGCCAAATGCACCAATTACCGAGCCTACCGGCGCGCCAATGGCCATCAACACGGCATAGCCAAATGTTTGCGCGACCCCCAGCCCTTGCTTGACCATGAATGTCGGCAGCCAGGTAATGAACCCGTAAATCAGCGTGTTGATCACGATCAATGCGATGCAGCCGAGCACCAGGCGTGCGAGCAAAGGCGGGCTGAACAAGGCGGCAAAAGGCTGCAACGGTGCGGCTGCATCTTGCAACGGCATCGGCAGTGGCTTGCCGTCCGCGGCTTGCATCTCGATGCTGCGCAACAAGGCGTCGGCTTCATCGTCACGACCCACGGTTTGCAGCCAGCGCGGCGATTCCGGCAGCGATTTGCGCGCCTGCCAAACGAAGAGCGCGCCGACGCCGCCGAGCACAAACATAATCCGCCAGCCAAAATGCGGCACCAACACATAGCCGAGCAGTGCAGATACCGGCAGCCCGGTGACTACGATAACCGCCATCAGTCCGAGTAAGCGCCCACGCGCTGCGGGGGGGATGAACTCGGTCAGGGTGGAATATCCAACCACGTTTTCGGCACCCAAGCCAAACCCCATGACAAAGCGCAGCAAGATTAGCACGCCCATGTCCGGCGCAAAGGAAGCAGCGAGCGAGGCAAGGCCGAAAATCGCCAAATTCACCTGATAGGTGAAACGCCGCCCGAACCGATCACCCAGAAAACCTGTCACGACCGACCCTAACATCATTCCAACAAAGGTCGCGGAGACAAATAACGCTGCCTGCGGCAACGTCGCGAAGCCACTGCGAATGGTTGCTCCCAGGACCGTTGCGGCGATGTAGATATCAAACCCATCGAAAAACATACCAATGCCGATGAGCCACATGATACGCCGATGAAACGGGCCGACCGGCAGCCGGTCTAGCCGTGCTCCCGCTGAAAACTGCGACATATCCTGATCCATTTTTGTCTCCCCCGATATTATTGGCGTTTAAGCGACGATTGCGGCGCGTTTGAGTGCGGTTAACACCCGCGCTTCCGCGGCATCGATATGGGCGCGGAGCAGCCGCGCTGCGGTTCGCCCGTCACCCTCGGCAATGGCCTCTGCGATGGCTTGATGCTCTGCGATCAGTAAATCCGGACGCCGACCCGCAATTTGATCCAAACTGACCCGGACCAGCCGCTCGGATTGTTCAATGACGTCGACGCATGAAGCCACGAGCCGCCGGTTCGACGCCAATGCCGCAATCGCACAGTGAAATCGCCGATTATCATCGATGAACGAGTTTGTTTCATCGTGCGCCGTCGCTTTGAGCAAACTCTGACGCGCTGCTTGATCGGTCGAGCGAGCGGCTTGCAATGCCGCCTCCGGTTCGAGCACGCGGCGCAAGCCGAAAAGATCCGCCGCATCGCGCAGCGAAATTGGCGCGACCCGATAATATTGCCGAGGCACGATCACCACCAAGCCTTCGGCTTCCAGTCGCAGCAATGCTTCGCGCAGCGGCGAGCGTCCGACCTGATACCGCGCACTGGTTTCGGGTTCACGCAACTCGGCACCGGGCGGCAAGCGGCAGGCGAGAATGTCACTTTTCAGCGCGGAATAAACGCTTGATCGCATCAGCATTTTAGTCCTCCACCACCTTTGTGATATATCATAGTGCAGAAAACAAGACAAAAATGCCACTTTTGATCCGGTAATTTCTCTGCTATGCCATTGCATAAGCGATGTATTAACAAATAGATGATATATTCTTGTCATCGAGATTTGCGGGAGACGACATGACCACACGCATTCTGGCATCTGGGCACATTCGCGCCCACCGTACTGGCGCGGGCCAGCCGATTCTGCTGTTACATTCGTTGCTCGCCGACGCTTCAAGCTGGTCCGCTCTCGCTGGCCTGCTCGAATCACACGCTGAGATTATTGTGTTTGACCTTCCCGGCTTTGCCGGCCTTCCCCCGATCGAGGGTGGTCTGCGCCCAATTGCTCAGGCGCTCAGTATTGCCATCGACGAGCTTGCGCTCGCGCGTGCGCCGATGGTTATCGGCAATGGGTTCGGCAGCTTCCTGGCTTTGCAATTGGCGCTCGATCATCCGGATCGGGTTGGTGCGCTGACCCTGATCGGTGCGGGTTTACGCTTCTCTGATTCTGGCCGAGCTGCCTTCCGCGCCATGCGCGAAGAAGCTGCCGCGCACGGGCTTGCCGCCATCGCTGATACCGCGATGGCCCGCTTGTTCGGTGCCGATTTTCGCGCCGATCACCCCGAGCTGATCGCCGAACGGCGCGCGGCCTTTTTGCGCACCAACCCGACCCAATTCGGCGCTGCCTGTGCGGCGCTAGAAGCGCTTGATTTCGCACCGGATATTGATCGCCTCACGGCTAGCACTCGAATTCTGGTCGGCGCCGAAGACCAGGCCACGCCCCCGGCGATGGCTCAAGCCCTGGCCGCCGCAATCCAAGGCGCGACGCTCGATATTCTCGCGGGCCTGGCCCATGTTCCGCAGCTGCAAGACCCGGCTGCCATCGCCCAGCTTATTGCCGCCTAGATCACTGAAATTGATCGGCGAGCAAGGGCTGGAGCGTGCGTGATGATCCGCAATAACGCTCGGGTCCTCTGGACGCTCCGAATATCCCGCTTATAGTCGCGCTGTATCTCATCGGGCCGGGAACCACGGAGCGTCTCATGTCCCATTCTCTCAGCGCGTTGGCGGGCCAACCCGTGCCAGCGGCGCTGCTTACCAACATTCCCCGGCTGATAACGGCCTATTTTACCCAAACACCTGACCCCGCGCACCCCGCCCAGCGCGTTGCTTTTGGCACATCCGGGCATCGCGGCAACGCGCTCGCCACCAGCTTTAACGAGGCCCATATCCTCGCCATTACCCAAGCCGTTTGCGATCATCGCGCCAGTATCGGCATTACCGGCCCACTCTTTCTTGGCATGGATACCCATGCTTTGTCCGAAGCGGCTTTTTGCACCGCCCTCGAAGTGCTCGCCGCCAATGGCGTTGAGACTATGATTGATCACCAGAGCGGCTATACGCCGACCCCGGTGATCTCGCACGCCATCCTCACCTATAATCAAAGCCGTGAACCCAGGAGCAATAGGGGTCGCGCTGACGGCATTGTTATCAGCCCGTCGCATAATCCGCCTGATGATGGCGGTTTCAAATATAACCCGCCCCATGGTGGCCCCGCCGATACCGACGTGACGCGTGCCATTGAGCGCGCTGCCAACGCCTTGCTTGCCGCGGGCAATCGCGCGGTCAAACGCATGCCCATCACCCGCGCCCTGGTGAGTGCGTGCATCCACCGGCATGATTACATCACGCCCTATGTCAGCGACCTTGGCAGTGTGATTGATATGGAGGCCATTTCTGCTGCGGGCCTACGCATTGGCATTGACCCGCTGGGCGGCGCTGCTCTCGCCTATTGGGGCCCGATCATTGAGCGCTACCGCCTCGCCGCCACAGTGGTGAACCAACAGATTGACCCGACTTTCAGCTTCATGACCCTCGATGGCGATGGTAAAATCCGCATGGATTGCTCGTCGCCTTTTGCCATGACCAAGCTGATTACGCTGCAGCATCAATTTGACATCGCCTTCGCGACGGACCCCGATGCGGATCGCCACGGCATTGTTACCCCTAGCGCCGGGCTGATGCCGCCCAACCAATATTTGGCCGCCGCCATTGGTTATCTCGGCACCCACCGCCCCGGCTGGCCGGCAACCAGCGCCATCGGCAAAACCGCCGTCTCCAGCGCGATGATTGATCGGGTGGTGGCAGCGCAAGGCCGCCGCCTGACCGAAGTGCCGGTTGGTTTCAAATGGTTCAGCCAAGGTCTGATTGAGGGCAGCCTCGCATTCGGGGGCGAGGAGAGTGCCGGCGCGTCATTCCTCAGGCGCGACGGCACGGTTTGGACTACCGACAAAGACGGGTTGATCCTCGGCCTACTGGCCGCCGAACTGACTGCCCGAACCGGCAAAGATCCAGCACTCTACTACAATGATCTGACTACAAACCTCGGCACGTCCTATTATCAACGCATTGATGCCCCTGCCAATCACGCCCAAAAAGCGGCCTTGGCTCAACTTACCCCAGAGGCCATCAGCGCGACCAGCCTCGCTGGTGAGACGATCATCGCAAAACTCATTGCCGCACCCGGCAATAACGCGCCGCTCGGTGGCGTGAAAATTACCACCGAAAATGGCTGGTTTGCCGCGCGCCCGTCCGGCACCGAGGATGTCTATAAAATTTATGCGGAAAGCATGCTCAGTGCTGCTCATCTGGCGCGCCTGCAAACCGAGGCGCAATCGCTAATTTTCACTCTGTTCGCGCCTTGACCAAGACCCGCGATGCCAGCGCGCATGGAGCGCCTAGTCGGGCAGGACACTCCAACAGGAAAAGTTGCCCAGCGGGTGACATCTGAATGCCAGCGGTCACCACCGTAAGTCTATGTTGCAGTGTCCGATTTTCAGATCGCCAAGCATTTTTTGTTCACTGTCTGTTTTGAGAGCATTAAATGATCGCTAAATATTCAATACTGGACAATTCTGACATAGTCAGCTATTCTTGCTCATGTGTTCTTTGGCGTAACAGTTCAGTGCAAAAAATTGGTTGCGATTGATGAAACAGAAATCTACTATTTTAATTTGCTCGTTGATCTGTCTGTCGGGATGCGCCAATCCTTATTCACCAATCGGCACCCCAAAAATGTCTGAGAGTCTGACTCGTAATTTGGTCTGATTTTTTCATGCGCGTGCGACAAATCTGACGGTTCGGC